>NZ_JBEXMW010000011.1:0-390389 GCF_040610775.1 Nonomuraea sp. NPDC003709
AGACCACCGAGCAGCGCGTACGGCGAGCGCGACGACCATCCGGCCAGCACCACGCCGTAGACCGACACCGCGCCCATGGCGAGCATGAACAGCACGGCCACCGGCAGGTCCACCAGCTGCAGCGGCGTCTGCACCCCGAGCAGATTCACGACCGGCCCGAACGGCACGATCGAGAAGGCCAGCATCGCCGGGACCACCATGATGACCGGCGCCAGCAGGTAGAGCCCCCGGTCCACCGTGCGCGGGAAGAGGTCCTCCTTCAAGCCCATCTTGATCGCGTCGGCGACCGACTGCAGGAGGCCGAACTTGCCGGCCCGGTTGGGCCCGTACCGGTTCTGCATCCGCGAGATCAGCTTGCGCTCGAACCAGACCCCGAAGACGACCCCCAGCGCCAGGAAGAGGAACAGCATCACGGCCTTGATGATGGTGATCCACAGCGGGTCCTTGCCGAAGTCGGCAAGGGTGGGATCGGCCGCGAGAGCGCCTGCCATGACGTGTTGCCCCTTCCTCTCCCCCGGCACCCGTTCGGTCCGGAGCGGAAGGTCACGCTAGCCGGTGAGCCGATCGGTGTATTGAACGAATGCGAACAGCTGTTTCGGCGTCATCCGCGCCATCGCCCGCATCTCGCGGGTGAGGTGCGGCTGGTCGGCGTAACCGCAGGCGACGGCCTCGTCCAGGGTGGCCGAGGGCCGTCTCCACGTGTCCACGGTCCGCTGGAACCGGGCGATCCGGGCCACCGTCTTGGGCGACAAGCCCACCACCCGGCGGAATCCGAGCTCGATGTAACGACGGCTGACGCCCAGCTCACCGGCGAGGGACGCGATAGTGGGCGGGCCGGCCGGCTCCTGTAGCCGCCACCAGGCGTGCATGATCAGGCCGTCGGGGCCGGCGTCGGGATGCAGCCACGCCGTCAACCGCTCCTCCAGCAGCCTGAAGCGGTCGGCCCAGCTCGCCGACGCGATCAACCGGCCGGTCAGCTCCTCGGCACGGGCGCCGAGGAGGTCTTCCAGACGCACGCTCGTGCCGGCGACCTCGCGTAGGGGCGTCCCCGTCAGCGCGGACATCCCGGCGGGCGTGAGCCCGACCGCGACCCCGTGACGCCACGGCGTGTGGGCCGAGAACGTCGCGGTGGCGCGGGGGCCGGTGACGATCGGGCCCATGCCGGTGAAGTCGATGATCAGGGTGGCCGCGTTGAGCGGCAGCATCCGGCTGGGGTGGGCGGGCTCTCCCGCCCGGGTGCGAAAGCCGGCCCACCCCAGCACGTACGGACGCAGGTGGGGCGGTGGCAGGCGGGTGAGCATCTCGTAAGGCTCCGCCTGTGGCTGCGTGGGCAGCGAATGAATCGCCATCACACCGGCAAGCCTGCCCTATCTCACGTCACTGGCAAGTCGATCCCGGCTTGACCTTGGGGAAGCGATCGATCAGCGATGAGGCGCCGCAGCGCGGCGTGGGCGGGTGGGCCCCACGTGGCCTTGCCGCCTCGGCGGCCGCGGACGCCGGCTTCCCCGATGAGGATGCCGCTGAGGGCGCGCAGCACCGCCCATCCGCGGGCGCGGCGCAGGGTCGCGGCGTCCGGGGCCGGCTGGTAGGCGGCATGGAAGCGGTCGGCGGTGCCGTCCGGCAGCAGAGTCCAGGCGGCGGCGAGGTCACAGGCAGGATCGCCCGCGAAGAGGTCGCCGAAGTCGATCACGCCGCAGACGGTGCCGTCCGCGGTGAGGACGTTGGCCGGATGCAGGTCGCCGTGGACCCACAGCGCCGGGCCCGCCCAGTCGGGAGCGGCGGCGGCGTCTTCCCAGACCGCGCGGACGGCGTCCGGGTCGGGGATGAGCCCCATCTCGGTGGCCGAGGCGAGCTGCTTGGCGAAACCCCCGGAGTAGGCGGCCAGCCGCCCTCCGCGGTCCCGGCCGGTGGGAGCCTGGTCGGGGGCAGGTTGGTGCAAGGCCGTCAGGAAGGCGGCC
This sequence comes from Nonomuraea sp. NPDC003709, assembly GCF_040610775.1. Lineage (NCBI taxonomy): Bacteria > Bacillati > Actinomycetota > Actinomycetes > Streptosporangiales > Streptosporangiaceae > Nonomuraea > Nonomuraea sp. NPDC003709. Next base: position 1,959 of record NZ_JBEXMW010000011.1, read on the forward strand.
AAGGCGTCGGCCGCCTCGGCGGCGCGCGTGACGGGGGCGCGGTCGGCGGGCCATGCGGAGCAACAGTAGCCGGATCGCCATCCACTCAAGACGAACGACGAGGACGCCGTTCAACGCATACTCAACCCGGTGGGACTGCGGGGTCGGTCCGTGTTCTCCCCGGCGGGAGGCCCGTTCCGGCGGCTGCTGGTTCCCGAGCTAACCGACGACGTCGTAGGTCAGGTGCGTCGTGGTCGATGTCGAGATCACGCTCCGCTGCACCAGCGTGCGCGGCGCTCCGCCGGTGAACAGCGGCGTTCCGGCACCCAGTACGACGGGTGCGAGGTGCAGCGTCAGCACGTCGACCAGCCCGGCCTCGAGCGCCGAGCCGACCGTGGCGCCGCCGCCCATGAGGACGACGTCGAGGTCCTCGCCGCGGTGCGCCGCCTCCGCCTCCGCCCGCTCACGCGCTGCGGCGACGGCGTCGGCCAGGCCGGTGGTGACGAACGTCCAATCGAGGTCGGTGAGCCGCACGGAGTCCGGCGGCGCGTTCGTCACGACGACGAACGCGGGCTTGCCGACCTCGCCCGCGCCGTAGCCGCGGTCGTCGTTCCAGCCTTCCGGCCCGTCGACCACGTCGAAGAGCCGGCGACCGAGGACGACGGCGCCCGAGCGGGCGGTCGCCTCGCGCAGGACCCGGCGGTCGTCGGGGTCGTCGGAGAACGCCCACGCGTGCAGGGCCTCGCCGCCGATGCCCAGACCGCTGTCGGGGCCGGGGTCAGGCCCGGTGACGAAGCCGTCGAGGGAGACCGAGATGTCCGCGATGATTTGAGTCATACCGGGGCAGACCTGATCCGCTGCCCGAACTCATCGCTCACGCATGGAACGCGTTCGAGACGACGACCTTGGCGGCCGGGAACAGACCGCCATCGCGCACCGGCCGCCGGCCGGCGTCGCCAAGCACACCGCAGCCGCGGTCTCGGTGTGGCAGAGCGACGGCGTCAAGTGCTACCGGACCCAGAGTTCCCAGTAGGTGGCGCTCCCTGAGCACTCGTACTCGTTCCAACCCTCACGGACCCACATCTGGCCGGCGTCGACGCAGTTGTGCTTGCTGGTGTACACGCCGATATACGTCCAGGCGGCCGCCTGGGCAGAAGCAGGGGTGCTGACCACGCTGACGATCGCGGCGGCCATGCCGGCTACCAGAAGCCCTGCACGAAGACGCATCCGTTCCTCCTTGAAACCCGGGAGCGATACACCAAGATCATGCTGGAAGGACGCATCCAAACACAAGTGTTCAGCAAATCTGTTCACGATCAGTTCAAGCCGGGCGGCGGCTTACGGCCCGGGCGATGAGACCCGTCCCGGGCGGGGGCTCGATCGGCGTCATGGGGCCCGCCGAGCAGCGGCGAGCCCGTCAGTGTCGGCGTGCGTTACCAGGTCAGGAGGGCGATTGTCACACATTGACGGATCAACACCTGAAATTTCATGACCCATCCATGCTGAATACAGAGTTTTTGGCTGTTTGTCGGTTTACGCTCCCCCGCATGCCAGTCAAGTCCCGGGCCACAGCGATCCTCGTTGCGGCCGGCGTTGTCGCCGGTTCGATCGCAGCCCTTTCTTCACCCTCTTCGGCCGCGGCCCCCGGAACCGTGGTCATCAGCCAGGTCTACGGCGGAGGCGGCAACGCCGGAGCTCCCTTCACCAACGACTACCTCGAGCTGTTCAACCGCAGCGCCGCCCCCGTGTCCCTGGACGGCTGGTCCGTGCAGTACACCAGCGCCGCCGGCACCGGGAACTTCGCCTCCAACAAGGCCGACCTCTCCGGCAGCATCGCCCCCGGCCAGTACCACCTCGTACAGCTCGCCGCCGGCAGCACCCCCAGCGGCGCGCTGCCCAAGCCCGACAGCGTCGGCTCCGTGAACATGAGCGGCACCGCGGGCAAGGTGGCGCTGGTCCGCTCGAGCGACGGGCTGGCCTGCAACGGCTCCTCCACCCCCTGCGCCGACGCCCAGCTCGCGCTGATCGCCGACCTGGTCGGGTACGGCAGCGCGAACTTCTCCGAAGGCACCCCCGCCCCCGCGCTCACCAACACCACCGGCGCGTTCCGCAAGGGCGGCGGCTGCACCGACACCGACGACAACGGCGCCGACTTCGAAGCCGCGGCCCCCGCGCCGCGCAACACCGCCACCGCCGCGGCCCCCTGTGGCGGCGGCGACCCGTCACCGTCCCCGACGGCCACCCCGACCGTCACACCGACTGTGACGCCGACTGTGACGCCGACCCCCACCCCGACCGTCACGCCCACCGAGAGCTGCGACACCGCGCCCACTCACCGGATCTCCGAGGTGCAGGGAAGCGGCGAGTCCAGCCCGGTCGCGGGCCAGAACGTCCGGGTCGAGGGCGTCGTCACCGGCTCCTTCCAGAGCTCCGGCCAGTTCGGCGGCTTCTACGTTCAGGCGGACAAGCCCGACGCCGACCCGGCGACCTCCGAGGGGCTGTTCGTGTTCTCCTCCTCGCCGGTCAAGACCGGTGACCGGGTGCTCGTCTCCGGCAAGGCGATCGAGTACAACGGCCTCACCGAGATCTCGCCGGCCACCGCGGTGACCGTGTGCGGCACCGGCGTGATCAAGCCGGCCAAGGTGAAGCTGCCGCTCAAGCCAGGCGTCACCTTCGAGCGCTACGAGGGCATGCTCGTCACGTTCAAGGGCGACCTCGCCGCCTCCGAGATCTACAACCTCGGCCGGTTCGGTGAGATCACCCTCGCGGGCGGCGGCCGGCTGTGGCAGCCGACGGACCGCGAGGGTGTGAACACCGAGAAGGACGCGCGGCGCGCCGTCCTCCTCGACGACGGCTCGAGCGTGCAGAACCCGCCCGCCCTGCCGTACCACACCGAGGGGTCGAACACCGTCCGGATCGGCGACGAGGTGAAGAACCTGACCGGCGTCCTCACGTACGGCTTCGACGCCTACCGCGTCCAGCCGACCAAGCCGGTGGTCTTCAAGGCGGAGAACCCCCGCCCCGCGAAGCCCGCCAAGGTCGGCGGCGACGTCCAGGTGGCCAGCCTCAACACGCTCAACTGGTTCACCACGCTCAAGTCCCGCGGCGCCACCACCGCCGCGGAGCGTGACCGCCAGCTCGCCAAGCTGGTCGCCAACATCACGACGCTCAACCCGGCCGTGGCCGGCCTGATGGAGGTCGAGCGCAACAACGACGTGGCGCTCAACACCCTGGTCGACGCGCTCAACGCCAAGGCCGGCGCCGGCACGTACAAGGCGATCACGCACCCCAACCCGGGCACCGACCTCATCCAGACCGCGCTGATCTACCAGCCGGCCAAGGTCACCCCGACCGGTCCGGCGCGGTCGTCGTCCGACCCGATCTTCAACCGGCCGCCGCTGGTGCAGACCTTCGCCAAGGCCGGCGGGGGCGGGAAGTCCTTCACGGTGCTGGTGAACCACTTCAAGTCCAAGGGCTGCACCGACGCCGACGGCCCGGCCTCCGGCGCCGACGCCGACCAGGGCGACGGGCAGTCCTGCTACAACGCCAAGCGCGTCAAGCAGGCCAAGGCCGTGCTGGCCCTGATCGACAGCCTCAAGCTGCAGAACGTGCTCGTCCTCGGCGACATCAACGCCTACGGCGAGGAGGACCCCATCCACGCGTTCGAGGACGGCGGGCTGACCAGCCTGAGCAAGAGGTACGTCAAGAAGGACGACCGCTACAGCTACGTCTTCGACGGCCTGTCCGGTGAGCTCGACCACGTGCTGGCCGACAGGAGCGCGGGCAAGCTGGTGACCGGCGCTACCATCTGGCACATCAACTCCGACGAGGGCCGGTTCATGGACTACAACACCGAGTTCAACCCGCCCTCCCTGTACGCGCCCGACCCGTTCCGCTCCTCCGACCACGACCCGCTGCTGGTGGGCCTGAAGCTCTGAGACCGCACGCGGGCCGCGGCGGCGACACCGCCGCGGCCCGCCGCATTCCCGCACCCCCCGCCCATCGCCGCCCGGCCGGTGCGCGCCGTTCTTCGGGTCGCCGAAGCGCCCCGCCGGTACGTCCAGGCACGGGCCGGGCGAAGGCCCGTGCCGATCGGACGGGATTCGCCCTCAAACGGCCTTGCGGGCCTGGTTGAGGGCGGTGACCGCGGCCTCGACATCCGAGACGGTCGTCCGGTGGCTGGTCAGGCAGAGCCGCAGCGCGGGCCGCCCGGCCAGGCGTACGGTGCTCAGCCAGGCCTGGCCGCCGCTCACGACGTGGTCGGCGACGGCGGCGTGCCAGGCGGCGCTGTGCTCCGGCCCCTGCGACTCCGCCTCGGGGTCGGCGACGCAGACCACCGGGAGCGGGGTGTCGTTGACGCGCGGCCAGCCCTCCTCGGACAGCCGGCGAGCGAGCAGCTCACCGAGCCGGACGTCGCGTTCGAGCTGCTCGGCGTAGGCCGGGCGGCCGGCGATCGCCAGCGCGAGGAACACCTTCAGGCCCGCGAACCTGCGCGACCACTGCACGCTGGTCGCGTACGGATCGGGAACCTGGCCGCTCTGCGCGGGCATGTAGGAGGTGCTGGCGTGGAAGCTGCCGGCGAGCGCGTCCGGATGCCGGGTGAGGAACATGCCCGCGCCCATGGGCGCCGACAGCCACTTGTGCGCGTCCACGGTGACGCTGTCGGCCAGCTCCACCCCGTCCAGCAGCGGGCGCAGGCGGTCGGACAGCGCGACCGCTCCCGCCCAGGCGGCGTCGACGTGGAAGTCCAGGCCCCACTCGCCGGCCTGGCGCGCCAGCTCCGGCAGCGGATCCAGCGCACCCCCGGCCGTGGTGCCGGCGGTGCCGATCAGGAGGAAGGGCTCGAACCCCGCGGCCAGATCGGCTCGGCGCGTCTCGCGCAGCGCCGCCAGGTCCATGCGGTGCCGGGAATCGGTGGGTACGAGCCGTACCGCGTCACGGCCGAGCCCCGTCATGTGGGCGATCTTGAGCCAGGCCAGATGGCTCTCGGCCGAGGCGTACAGCACCGGCATGCGCGCCAGACCGGCCAGGCCGCCGCCCGCGTAGGCCGGGAACCTGCGGGTCAGCGCGACGATGACGGCGGTCAGGTTCGCCTCCGCGCCGCCCACGGTGAAGCTGCCCTCGGCGGTGGGCAGGCCGAGCCGGCCGGCGACGAAGCGCAGCACGTGCCGCTCCATCTCCACGGCGGCCGGAGCGTGGCTGTAGGCGGCCAGCTGCGGATTGACACCGGCCGCCAGGAGCTCGCCGGCGATGCCCCACCAGGTGGGGGTCGGGTTGAACAGCCCGAAATAGCGTGGATGCGTCGTGTGCACGCCCCACTGCCGCAGCATCCCCATGACCTCGGCCAGCGTGTCCGCCGCCGGTGCGGGGCGGGCGAAGTCGTGGCCGGCCAGCCAGTCGCGGAGCTGCTCGGTTCCCGGCCCGGCGGGTGCGACGGGCCCGTCCGCGACCGTCCCCAGATGCCGTACGACCAGCTCCGCGGCCGCGGTGAGCAGCCGGGATCCCTCCTGGGTGCCGACGTCCAGCGTTCCTGTGTCCTCGTTCATGCGACCACTGTCGTGAGCTCCCGGACTTCTCACTAGTGGCAGAAATGTCGCGTTCCGCTAGATTTATGCCATGACGTCGATCCAGGTGGCCGTACCTGTGCTGGACCGATGCCCGCTGTTCGAGCTGGCGGTGCCGTGCGAGGTCTTCGGCCGGGACCGGCGCGACCTGACCCCCGACTGGTACGACCTGACCCTCTGCAACAGCACGCCGGGAGAACAGGAATCGTTGCCGGGGTTGTGGCTGCGCGCGCCCGGCGACCTGTCGGTCCTGCGCGACGCCGACCTCGTGGTGGTGCCCGCCTGTGTCGACGCCTCCTACCGGCCGCCGGAGAAGCTCCTCGACGCGCTGGTCGAGGCGCACGAGCGGGGTGCCCGGATCGCCGCCCTGTGCACGGGCGCCTTCGTCCTGGCCGCCGCCGGCCTGCTCGACGGCCGGGAGGCCGCCACCCACTGGATGCACGCCGAGGACCTGCGCAGGCTCCACCCCCGCGTCACCGTGAACGAGCGGGCCCTGTACGTCGACGACGGCGACATCCTGACCAGCGCGGGCACGGCGGCGAGCATCGACCTGTGCCTGCACATCGTCCGGCGCGACTTCGGCGCCGCGGTGGCCGCGGAGGTGGGCCGCCGGATGGTGATCGCGCCGCACCGCGAGGGCGACCAGGCCCAGTACGTCGCCCCCGCCCCCGCCGTCACCGGTGACCGGGGGCTGGCGCCGGTGCTGCAGTGGGCGCTGGAGCGGCTGGAGACGCCGCTCACCGTCCCGCGCCTGGCCGAGTACGCCTCGATGAGCACCAGGACGTTCGTACGCAGGTTCCGCCAGGAGGTCGGCCTGCCGCCGATGCGGTGGCTCAACCAGCAACGGCTGATCAGGGCCCGCGAGCTCCTGGAGACCACCCACCTGCCCGTGGACGTCGTGGCCGAGCGCTGCGGGCTCGGCACCGGCACCGGCCTACGTCAGCACTTCACCCGGTATCTGGGGACCACGCCGTCGGCGTACCGGCGTACGTACCAAGGGGCTTTCCCGCCAGGTTCGTCGCCCCCACCACCCTCAGCGTCAGCTTCCCGGGGGCCGCCGACTTCACCGCCGACATCGGCAACGTGCTCGCGGAGGCCGGCGGTCTCCCCCACGCTGAACTGCCCGTGCCGGAGTACCTGCTGGTACACGAGATCGGCGACGTCCATCTCATCGCGGCGATGGAGAGCATGCAGGCGGTCACCCGGACCATGAACGAGCAGGGAGACAAGGGCATCAGCTCGCAGGTCTACTGGTGGCGTCCCGGCCAGGACGACGGAGGAGTGCCGGATCTGCGTCCGGTCGAGGTGGAGGTGGACCACCAGGAGAAGAGCATCGCTCCCCGTACGGCCGCAACCCAGGAACTCCTCGACCTCTGGATGCGCGATCACGCGTAGACGCGGCCGAGCCATTCGCAACTGCCACGGAGACCCATCCTCAATGGACCTCGCCACGCGCCGACGCCGGCAGGCGCTGTTCCTGCTCTTCTTCCTTCCCGGGATCGCGCTGTCGTCGTGGGTGACCCGCACCCCCGACATCCGCGACCGGCTGGAAGCCTCCACCGGCCAGATGGGCTGGATCCTGTTCGGCCTGTCGCTGGGCGCCATGATCGGGATCCTCTGCTCCGGACGTCTCACCTCCCGGTACGGAACGAGACCCGTCATCGGCGTCGGAACCGCGATGGTCGTCGGGAGCCTGGCCGTCATCAGCGCCGGCACCCTCCTGTCGTCCGTACCGCTGGTCATGGCGGGCCTGTGCGGGTTCGGCGCGGGCATGGGAGCCGGTGACGTCGCCGTGAACGTCGACGCCGCCGACGTCGAGCGCATCACCGGCAGGACGACGCTGCCCACCGTGCACGGCTGTTTCAGCCTGGGCACCGTCGTCGGCGCGGGCACCGGCATCGCGGCCACCGCCGCCCGGCTTCCCGCGCACTGGCATCTGGCCGCGGTCACCCTGATCGCAGCCGCGCTCTTCCTGTACGCCATGCGCGCCCTCCCCGCGGGCATCGGCATCGGCGCGCCAGGCCAGGCCGAGTCCGGCGGCACGGAATCGAAGGTCTGGAAGGACGACAGGCTTCTCCTGATCGGGGCGATCGTCCTGGCGATGGCCCTGGCCGAGGGAGCCGCCAACGACTGGCTGCCACTGCTCATGGTCGACGGGCACGGCCTGGACGCCACTTCCGGGTCTCTCGTCTACGCCGGGTTCGCCGCGGCCATGACCATCGGCCGCTTCGGCGGCTCCTTCTTCCTCGACCGCTTCGGCCGCACCACCGTCATCCGCGCCAGCGCGGTCTCGGGGGCACTCGGTCTGATCCTGGTGATCTTCACGGACAACGCGGTGCTGGCCGGGGCGGCCGTCCTGTTCTGGGGGCTCGGCGCATCGCTGGGCTTCCCCGTCGCGCTGTCCGCCGCGGGAGAAACCGGACCGAACGCGACCGCCCGCGTCAGCCTGGTGGCCACCATCGGCTACGTCGCCTTCCTCGTCGGCCCGCCCGGCCTCGGCTTCCTCGGCGACCACTGGGGCCTGCGCACGGCCATGCTCGTGGTGCTCGCCTTCGTCGCCTCCGCCGTCTTCCTGGCTCCCGCCGTCGACACCCGCCGCCGCTCCCCCGACCACGACGACGTACGCTCCCGGATCCCCTGACGTTCGGCGGGGATGTCGGCTGATCCGGGCGCAGTGGACCATCCTGGCCACGGCGAGGCGTTCAAACGGCTTTCCTTTCCCGTGATCTCACCCAGGCGGTGAAGGCCTCGATCGCGTCGACGACGGCCTCGAAGCGGAGCGAGTGGTACAGGTCGAAGGCGTGGTTCCCGCCGCGCAGCTCGGCGTAGACGACGGGGGCGGCCGAGGTCTGGCGTAGCCGGTCGGCGAAGTGCCGGGCATCGGCCGCGGGCACCTGCGGGTCCAGATCGCCGTGGGCCACGAGGAACGGCGGTGCGTCCGGTGTGATGTGGGCCAGGGGCGAGGACTCGGGGTCCTGGTCGAAGTAGGTGCCGTACCAGCCGTTCAGGTAGATGGCGCCGGTCACGGAGGTGTCGGCGTCCTCGAAGCCCGGCTGGAAGGCGGGGTCGTTCTGGGTGAGCGCGGCCAGCGCCGCCATGTGCCCGCCCGCCGAACTGCCCGCGACGAACACCGTGGACGGGTCGGCTCCGTACTCGTGGGCGTGCTCGCGTACCCAGGCGATGATCTTCTTGAGGTCGATCAGGTGGTCCGGGTGCTGGGCCTGCGGTCGTAGCCGGTAGTTGGCGCTGATGCACACCCAGCCCTGGCCGGCGAGGTGGTAGAGCAGCGGCAGCGACTGGCTGTTCTTGTGGCCCCCGGAGTAGCCGCCGCCGTGCAGGTGGATCATGACGGGCGCGCCTTGCGGGCGCGAGCGGTGGTGGTAGAGGTCGAGCAGGTTGCGGCGGCCGGCGTCGCCGTAGGAGAGGTTGGCCACGCGCCGGACGTCCGGGCGGCGCTTGAAGACGGGCAGGAACAGGATGCGGGCCCACGGGCGACGGCGCCGCAGCCCGGCGCTGAGGTCGGCATCGATGGCGGCGCGCCATCCCGCGCCCAGCCCAAGGTCCATCGCGCGCTCGATCCTGGCCCGCTCGCCCATCGCGCGGTAGGCGATGGGCACGAGCCCGATCGCGCTCACGGCGGCCAGGGCGACGACCGCCCAGCCGCCCGCCGAGTCAATGTCACCTTCGGCGAACGCCAGCGCCGTCGGGAGCAGCAACATCCAGAAGAAGGCCGCGAACGGCAGCTCGTTGGCGGCCAGACCGAAGTAGTAGCTCGTAGGGCCGAGCGGGCGCGAGAACGGCACCGGCCGTAACGCGAACAGCGTGCCGATCGCGACGAGCGCTACAGGGAACAGATACCCGAAGGGCACGGAGCCTCCAAAGATCGAAACATCGAACACCACGTCTGCGGTACTACGGTTGGGCGGCGCCGGCAGTGCATGCCCGTCGTGACCAGATCCGGAGTATCCACGCGGACGACCCTAGGCAGGGCCGCTATATGCTGTCCAAGACCAGTTCTCCCATAAGTTCATAGCTATAGAGGCATAATGGATCTGCTGTCGCTGCGCTACTTCCAGGTCGTGGCGCGCCACGAGCACATCAGCAGGGCGGCCGAGGAGCTCCGCGTCGCCCAGCCCTCGATCAGCCGGACCATCGCGCGGCTGGAGGCCGACGTGGGCGTGCCGCTGTTCGACCGGCAGGGCCGGCGGATCCGCCTCAACCGGTTCGGCGCCGCGTTCCTGCGCCGGGTGGACAGGGCGCTGGCCGAGCTGGACGACGCCAGGCGCGAACTCTCCGACGCCGCCGGCCTGGCCCGCGGCAGCGTCTCGCTCGCCTCGGAGACGCTGCTCACGATCACCGAACCGGTCAAGAGCTTCATCGCCGAGCATCCAGACGTCGCCGTGCGCCTTTTCCAGCTGACCCCGGATGTCATGGCCGAGCGGCTGGGCGAGGGCCAGGTCGACTTCTGCCTGGCGTCCGAGGTGCTTGACGGGCCGGGGCTGGACCATGAGGAGCTGGTCCGCGAGGAGGTCCTGCTCGCGGTGCCGCTCGGGCACCGGCTCGCCGGTCGGCGCGAGGTGACCATGGCCGACCTCGCGGGCGAACCCGTCGTCACCACCCGGCCGGGGATATGGCAGCGCACGCTGGCCGAGCGGCTGTTTTCCCAGGCCGGGTTGGAACTGGTGGTCGCCTGTGAGATCGACGAGGCCACCACGGGCATCGAGATGGTCAGCGCCGGGCTCGGCGTGGGGTTCGGGCCCGCGTGGTATCTCCGCTCACCGCTGGCGTCGCGAGCGCGGTTTTCTCCCGTACGGCTGGCCGCTCCCGGCGCCGAGCGGGTACTGCGGCTGTTCTGGCGGGAGGGGGCCTACGTGTCCGAGGCGGCCCGCCGCTTCCGCGACCACCTGACCGCCTCGCTGACCGAACCCGGTCACGGCCCGGGCTCCGCGTCACGCCCCCCTGAAGCGTAGGGAAAGGCGCCGCTCGGCGATGCTCATGGTGCGGGCCTGGCTTCCGGGTGGCTTTCAGCCCACGATGGGCGAGGCGATGACGACGGTGACGTCTGCCGGTTCGGCGTCGGTGCGGTAGAGATGAGGGGCGTCTCCGGCGAAGGCGAGCAGATCGCCCGGCCCCAGCAGGCGCGGGGCGTCGGCGGGTCCTGCGGTCAGCCGGCCCGAGGCGACCAGCAGGTGCTCCACCGTGCCGGTCGCGTGCGGCACACCGGTCAGATCGGTGTGGGCGGGCATGCGCAGCCGCCAGATCTCCAGGCTGTGGCCGCTGCTGATCCGGCGTAGCAGCTCCCGGCCGACCTCGCCCTCGGCGATCTCGGTGCCGGGGACGAACACCGGGCCGGGGTCGGTGTCGCGGGCCAGCAGGTCGGTCAGCGGGATCCTGAGCGCGATCGCGAGCGCGTCGAGCGTCTCGATCGTCGGATTGCCCTTACCGGCCTCCAGTTGCGACAGCGTCGCCTTGCTCAGGCCCGCACGCCGCGCCAGCTCGGAGCCGCTCATCCCACGCTGTTCACGACGGCGACGGATCTGCGCTCCCACCGCCGCGGCGCTGCTGCTCGTCGACCGCCCGGATGCCGCGGCCATCATCGCGGCCCGTGAGCGGCGGAATACGACACACGAATGCGGCCCCGCTTGACCTTCAGCGCCGGCAGCAGCACATCGCGGAGGTCGCCGAGACTGCGCACATGGGTCCCCCCGCAGGGCGCGGCGTGCAGGTTGTCCAGGCGGACCACGCGTCGCCCGTGCTCGTCCGTCTCCGCGGTCACCGGCAGGTCCTCGGCGATGGCCGCCGCCACGACCTTCCGCAGCTCGGCGATGACCTCCTCCCGGCCTTCAGGATCGGCCAGCCGAGGATCAGCCCGCGGGGCGGTGAACTCGATGCGCGCCTGGCCGGGGAAGTGGTTGTTCCCCGCCGGCTCCCACCCCTGGGCACGGCCCGCCGCCTCGATCAGATGACCGGCCGTGTGCAAGGCCGCGTGCGCCATCCGTGTCCCCAGATCGATCCGCGCCCGCACCCGCTGCCCCTCGGCGAACACCGGCCACCCGGCCTCCTCGGAGGCGGGCACGGCCACGATCAGCCCGGACTGCTCATCCCACACGGGTACGGCCTCGACCTCCTCCAGCCACCCCCGGTCAGCGGGCTGACCACCACCCTGCGGATGGAAGAGGCAATGCTCCACGGCCGCCCAGGGCCGCCCCTCCTGGCGCCCCACAGCGATCACCCGGGTATCGGCCTGCTCCGCGTAGGTGTCATCGAGATAAGCCCTGACCTGCATCACACTCTCCATCAGCTAAACGATATGTTCACTATAACGAACGCACGGATGTGGTGCGGACAAGACGGTCGCGGCCTACCGGCGGCGGGCGACCGCCTGTCTCGCCCGGCTCCTGGACGGCCGCGAATGGTCGCCCGTGCCTGACGTCAGTTGACACCTCGGTCATGCCCGGCCCAGTAGGGTTCGCGTAGCTTGAACTTCTGGATCTTGCCGGTCGCCGTGCGCGGAATCGTGTCCCGGAACTCCACGCTCGTCGGCGCCTTGTATCCGGCCATCCGTTCCTTGCAGTACGTGATGATCTCCGCCTCGCTCACCGCCGCGCCCTCGGCCCGTACGATCAGCGCCTTGATCGTCTCCCCCCACTTGGCGTCCGGCACTCCGATGACCGCCACCTCGGCGACCGAGGGATGGCTGAAGATGGTGTCCTCGACCTCGATCGAGGACACGTTCTCGCCTCCCGTGATGATCACGTCCTTCTTGCGGTCGGAGATCGTCAGGTGCCCGTCCGCGTCGTCGATGTCGCCGCCGTCGCCGGTGTGGAACCAGCCGTCGTTCAGCGCGTTCGCCGTCTCCTCAGGCTTCTCCCAGTAGCCGTCGAACACGACGTTCGACCGCGCCAGCACCTCCCCGGACTCGGCGACCCGCAGTCTGACCCCCAGCGCCGGGAGCCCGGCCCGTGAAAGCCTCCGGGCCCGTCGATCGCCCGGCAGGTCGTCGTCCTGCGGCCGGGCGCGGTTGACGGTCAGGAGCGGCGAGGTCTCCGTCAGACCGTAGATCTGGATGAACTCCCAGCCGAGCTCCTCCTCCACCCGCTGGATCAACCGGCTCGGGGGCGGCGCCCCGGCGCACACGATCCGTACGCGGTCACGGCCCGGGATCTCCCCCTCCCAGCCGGCCGCGGCGTCCAGCACCAGGCTCCACACCGCCGGCGCACCGCACATCAGGGTCACGCCGTGCTCGTCCACGCGGCGCAGGATCTCCGCTCCGTCCACCTTGCGCAGCACCACCTGCTTGACGCCGAGCCCGGCCGTCACGAACGGCATGCCCCAGCCGTTGCAGTGGAACATCGGCAGCGTGTGCAGGTAGACGTCCCGCTCCCAGGCGCGCGTGTGCAGGCCGAGGGTCAGTCCGTTCACCCAGATGTTGCGGTGGGTGAGCTGAACCCCCTTGGGGCGGGCCGTCGTCCCGGAGGTGTAGTTGATCGTCGCGGTGGCGTCCTCGTCCGGGTTCGACCAGGGACGCGGCTCCGTGTCGAACCGCATCAGCTCCGTCTCGGTCTGCTCCCCCAGGACGAACCGGTGGTCCGTCTTGATCCCCGCGGTCACCTCGCAAAGCTCGGGGTCGACCAGCACGACCGAGGCTCCGCTCTGCCGTACCACGTAATCGATCTCGTCGGCCTTCAGGCGGAAGTTGACCGGGACGCAGACGCGGCCGCTCATCGGCACCGCGAACAGCAGCTCCAGCAGGCGGGCGGAGTTGTGACTGATCACCGCCACCCGGTCGCCTTCGCGCGTGCCGAGTGCGTCCAGCCCGGCCTGCCACGCCCGCACCCGCTCACCCAGCCGCCCGTACGTGGACGCCGTCACGGGCGGTGCGGGCTGATCGGGCTCGTCGATCACTCCGGGGCTGTCCGCGAACCCCAGCTCGGCCCGGTCCAGGAAGTCCGCAATCGTCATCGGAACCCGCATCGCTCTCCCGACTCTCGTACCGTTCGTCTCTGAGTATGGAAACTCCGTCATGCTCTCCGAAGTACAAGAGATCTACCAGCCCACGCCGAAGGTGTCGGGGTCAGCGGGTGAAGAGGGCTCGGTGCAGCATCTCTCGTACGCGTTTGTGACGGTTGTCGCGCTGGGCGGCGTCGTTGGTGGCCACGGCGCTCTCCCCCATGGAGATGGCCAGCATCAGGTCGTCGACGTCGACGACGGGGTGGACGACGCCGGCCGCGCGGCCGGCGTCGAGGAGAGGCTCGAAGCAGGCCGCGATGCGGCGGGCGTGCTCGATGAACCACTGCAGGTCGGCGCTGGACAGGACCTGGGCGAGGCCGCGGTTGTCCAGCTGCATGTCCAGGACGAAGTCGAACAACGTGACCGCGCCGTCCGGTTGTCCCCGCAGTCCGGCCGCATGGTGCTCGATCTGGGCGACGTTGTCGGCGAAGACCGTGGCCGCGAGCTCCTCGCGGGTGGCGAAGTTGCGGTAGATCGTGGTGCGGCTCACCCCGGCGACCCTGGCGATCTCCTCCAGCGCGACGTCGTGGCCGTGTTCGGCGAACATCCGCCGCGCCGCGTCGAGCAGCCGGTCCCGGTTGCGGACGGCGTCCTTCCGTGTCACTGGCACCCGCTTTCCTGCACGGTCCAACCCTAACTTGCCACGAACCGTACAGGATTGTACGTTTAGCGGCGACAGAAACGTACACACGTGTACGGTTTGGGCGGCCATGGGATCGCCCCAGCCGATCGGAGCGGACAATGCGCGGTTTGAAGGACAAGGCGATCATCGTGGCCGGCGGGGCGACCGGCATCGGCGCGGCGACCGCGATCAGGCTCGCCGAGGAAGGCGCCGATGTCGTCGTCGGCGACATCAACCTCTCCGGCGCGCAGGCCACCACCGCCAAGATCACCGAGGCCGGCGGTTCGGCGATCGCGGTGCACTTCGACCTCGCCGACGAGGACTCCGTCAACGCGATGGCCGCCAGGACCATCGAGGAGTTCGGCGCCGTGCACGGCCTGTTCAACGTCGGCGCGGACCTGTCGCCGGGCACCCTCGGGCGTGACAGGTCGCTGCTCGACACCGACCTGGACGTGTGGGAGCGGACTCTGGACGTCAACGTCCTGGGTTACGTCCGCACCGCTCGCGCCGTCCTGCCGCACCTGCTGGCCAACGGCGGCGGCGGCATCGTCAACTGCTCCTCCGGCGCCGCGGTCAGCGCCAGCGACCGCAAGCGCCCCGCCTACGGGGCCTCGAAGTCGGCGGTCAACGCGCTGACCCGGCACATCGCCGGTCGCTTCGGCCCCGAGGGCGTGCGCTGCAACGGAGTGATGCCCGGCCTGGTCATGGGCGAGACGCAGGCGGCGCAGAACGACGTCCAGCTCCAGAAGATGTTCCTGGAGCACGTCCCCACCACCCGGCTGGGCCGCCCGAGCGACCTGGCCGCGGTCGTGGCCTTCCTGCTGTCCGACGACGCCGAATGGATCAACGGCCAGGTGTGGGCCATCGACGGCGGCGCGAACATGCGCGCCTGACCGGCACGGCCCACTCCTCGCCTCCGATCCTGAGCTGCGCGCGGAAGCCGCCGGCCTGGCGCTCGCGTTGCCGCCCGAACTCCTCAGCCCGCCTCGGCGCTGTCGTTGCCGTTTGAGGCGGACACCAGCCCGGCGATGTAGTCGGAGACCGCGGCGACGGTCGGTTGCCGCCACAGCAGGGTCGTCGGCAGCGAGCACCGGAACCGTTTCTCCAGCCGCCGCCGGACCACCACCGTCAGCACCGAGTCCAGTCCCTGCTCGACCAGCGGCCGGTACGGCGACAGGTCGGCAGGGGCCAGCCGCATCTCCTTGGCGATCTGCGCGCCGACCTCTTCGAGCAGGAACGCGCGCAGCTCCGCCGGCCCCAGGTCGGCGATCGACTCGGCGGGCCGCACGCCGTCGGCGCCGTTCTCCGCGGGGGCCGGCACGTCGATCACCGGGTAGCGCAGTCCCGACAGCCAGCCGACGACGGCGCCGGCACCGTCGGTCACCCGTACCTGCACCGTGTCGGCGCGCTCGGGGTCGAGCCACACCTCGATGTCCACCGTGCTCGGCGGCTCTCCGAGCGTGACCAGCCGATCGACGTGCGTCACCATGCGCAGCAACGGGTCGCCGGGGAACGCGCTCGGCGCCACCGACATCGCCGCGTCCAGGACGGGCGCCCACGTGGCGGACGGCCCGCACCGTACCCGGGCGCGCAGCGCGCCGTGGCCGCGCAGCAGCTCCTCGACCTGCCAGTCGAACCCGGTCTCCGGTACGCCGACGGCGGCGAGCCGCTGCCCGACCAGGCCCGGCTCCACCGGCGTGAGCGGCTGCGCCGGTGGCACGGGCGCCTCCCCCGGCGTCGATGGCACCGTGGCGGTGGCGATCAGCTGCCAGGCGGCGTCCGGCTCGCCCGCGGCACGGGCGGCCAGCCGCAGCTCGCTCCCCTGCCGCACGACCTGAACCTCGCGGCGGTCGGCGGTCAGCAGCGGCGCCGACATCGTCACCTCGCCGAGCAGCTGACCTCCGGCGGCGGCGAAGAAGGTCGCCGCGAGCACCGCGGCCGGCACGATCTCCACGCCCTCGATGGCGTGGCTGCCGGGATAGGGCCGCGTCTGGTCGTCCACGCCGGTCCGCCAGAGCCGTACGTCGGTGCCCGCGAGATCGACGCCGTCGCCGAGCAGCGTGTGCGTGTCCGGGTCGTGGCCGCGGCCGGCGGTGTCCGGGGCCGACGGCGTACGCCAGTGCCTGCGGTGCTGCCAGGGGTAGGAGGGGAGCACGACCGGACCACCGGCCGGCTGGAGCCGCTGCCAGTCCACCTCGAGGCCGGCGCAGTGCGCCGCGGCCACGCTGGCCGGCAGGGTGACGCTCGGGGGACGGTTGCGCCGCAGCGACGCGCCGACGAAGACCTCCTCGTGCCCACCCGCGCCCAGCGTCTCCAGCACCGAATGGGTGACGACCGGGTGCGGGGAGATCTCGACGAACGCGCGGTATCCGTCCTCCGCGGCCGCCGCGACGGCGTCGGCCAGGCGCACCGGCCGGCGCAGGTTGGCCGCCCAGTACGTGCCGGCGAAGCCGTGTTCCGCCCGCGGATCGTCCAGCGCCGTCGAGTAGACCCGGATGCCGGGGGCGCCGGGCGTGAGGTCGGCCGCGGCGGCGGTCAGGTCGGCCAGCAGCGGATCCATCTGCGGCCCGTGGAAGGCCACGTCCGAGGCGACCCGGCGGGCCGGGATCCCCTCCTCCAGCCAGCCGGCCAGCACCTCGGCGACGGCGTCCGGATCGCCGGAGACGACCGTCGAGCCGGGTGACGACGCGATCGCGGCGACCACGTCCGTACGGTCTCCCAGCAGCCGCGCCGCCTCATCGAACGGCAGCTGCACCATGGCCATCGCGCCGCGACCGGCGACCCGCCGCAACAGCCTGGACCGCCGGCAGATCAACCGGGCCCCGTCGAGGCGGCTCAGCGCCCCGGCCGTCACGGCGGCGGCGATCTCGCCGACCGAATGGCCGATGACCGCGTGCGGGCGCACCCCGTACGCACGCCACAGCTCGACGAGGCCGAGCTGCATCGCGAAGATCATGGTCTGGATCCGGTCCACGTCGATCAGCTCGTCCTCGGTGAGCGCCTTCCGTGGCGAGAAGCCGATCTCGACGGAGAACACCGGCTCCAGCTCGTCGATCACCGCGGCGAACGCCGGCTCGGTCTCCAGCAGCTCCCGGCCCATGCCGGCCCACTGCGAGCCGTGTCCGGAGAACACGAACACCGGGCCGGGGCCGGGGTCGATGAGCACCCGTCCGGTGGTCACGGCGTCGTGCGGGGTGCCGGCCGACAGGGCGCGCAGCCGCACGGCCAGCGCGGCCGGATTGTGCGCCGCCACCACCGCCCGGTGCGGCAGGTGGGCCCGGCGCAGGGCGAGCGTGTGCCCGACGTCGGCCGCCGGCAGGCCACCGGCGACGTCGGCGAGGTTGCCGGCGGCCTGCCGCAGCGCCGCCCGCGACGCGGCGGACACCGGGAACAGCCGGCCCGCGGCCCCTTCGGCGGAAAGTCCCAGGATCCCTTCGGCGGACGGCTCTGCGTCCCCCTCGGCGGAAAGTCCCGCGATCCCTTCGGCGGACGACTCTGCGGCCCCTTCGGCGGATGGCCCGGCGGTCCTTTCTGCGGACGGCCGGGCCGGCGGCGCCTCTTCGAGGACGACGTGGGCGACGGTGCCGCCGTAGCCGAAGGCGGAGACCGCGGCCCGGCGCGGATGCGCGGAGCCGGGCCACGGCGTCGGCGCGCCGACCACCCGCAGCCCGGCGCCCTCCCAGTCGACGGCCGGCGTGGGGGTGTCGAGCCGGCTCGGCGGGATCTCGCCGCGTTCGAGTGCCAGGACGGCCTTGACCAGGCCGGCGATGCCGGCGGCACCCTCGAGGTGACCGATGTTGGACTTGGCCGAGCCGATCAGGCACGGCTGCTCCGGCGGCCGGCCCGCCCCGTACACGGCGCCCAGCGCGCCCGCTTCGAGAGGGTCGCCGACCGCGGTGCCGGTGCCGTGCGCCTCGACGTAGCCGACCGTGCCCGGCTCGACGCCCGCCTGCCGCAGCGCGCGGCGCATGACGTGCTCCTGCGCCTGGCCGCACGGCGCCATGATGCCCGCGGTGCGACCGTCCTGGTTGACCGCGCTGCCGCGGATGGTCGCGAGGATCCGGTCCCCGTCGCGTACGGCGTCGGCGAGCCGCTTGAGCACCACGACCACCGAGCCCTCGCCCCGCCCGTACCCGTCGGCCGCGGCGTCGAATGACTTGCTGCGCCCGTCCGGTGCCAGGGTGCCCGCGGCGTCCAGGGTGAGCGTCTCGCCCGGGGACAGGATGAGGTTGACCCCGCCGGCCAGCGCCACGTCGGTCTCGCCGGCCCGCAGGGCCTGCACGGCCAGGTGGACCGCCACCAGCGACGCCGAGCAGGCCGTGTCCACCGCCAGGCTCGGGCCGCGCAGGTCGAGCGCGTACGACACGCGGTTGGCGACCGCGCAGCCGGCGGCGCCGATCCCGGTCCACGCCTCGATGTCGGGCAGGTCCTCCAGCAGCCGATGCCCGTAGTCGCCGGTGCAGACGCCCACGTACACGCCGGCGTCCGTGCCGGCCAGCGCGTCCGGCGACACCCCGGCGTGCTCCAGCGCCTCCCACGCGGTCTCCATCACGAGCCGCTGCTGCGGGTCCATCAGCTCCGCCTCGCGCGGCGAGAGCCCGAAGAATTCCGCGTCGAAGTCGGCCACCCCGTCCAGGAAGCTGCCGTGCGCGAGGGTGCGGCGTACCGCCGCCGCGTACGACGGGCCGCGGTCGGCGTAGTCGCGCCAGCGGTCGGCGGGCGCCGGTCCACTGGCGTCCCGTCCCTCGCACAGCAGGTTCCAGTACTCCTCCGCCGAGCCGACGCCGCCGGGCAGGCGGCAGCCGATCCCGATCAGCGCGATCATCTCGACCGGTCGATCCATCACACGTCACTCCGCATCCGCGCCCACACGGGCGACTCGAGAATCTCCACGACGGCGGCCGAGATCGTCACGCCCGGTCCGAAGCCGAACATCAGCAGGTGGTCGCCGGGCTGGAGGGCATGGTCGCGGACCAGGTGCTCCAGCGCGAGGATCTGGTCGCTGGCCCCGCAGTGGCCGATCGTCCGGCCGAAGTCCCAGGCCGACCGGGACGCCGGGATGCCCAGCCGGTGCTCGCAGATCTGGTCGGCGATCTCCTGGGAGGTGTTCATGCACGCCACCCGGGTCACGTCGTCCGGCTTGATCCCGGCCTCCGACAGGGCCCGGTCGATCACTTCGGCCATCCGCTCGTCCAGCGTCACGAGCACCCCGGTGCCGTCGCCCTCGACGACCGCGCGCCGCCGGAACACGTCGTTGTGCGCCCCGAAGTCCACCGTGCGGCCCTCGGTGACGCCGGGCGGGAACAGCGGCTCGGCGCAGCGGTGCATCTCCTCGGCCTCCGACACCGACATCGTGCACACCGACGCCAGCCGGGCGAACCCCGGCTCGGTGTCGAGCACGAGGGCGCTGCCCGCGTCACCGGCGACGGCCGCGGGCAGCATCCGCCACCGGTCGACAAGCGGGGTGCCGTAGTTGTCGGCGGCGACCAGCAGCGCCGCCTGGCGGCCGGGCGCCGCGCGCAGGTAGCTCGCGGCCAGTTCCAGGGCCGCGAACATGCCGTTGCAGCCCTGCTTGAGCTGGGTGGACAGGACGCCGTCGCCGACCAGGTGGCGTTGCACGTACGCCTGGGGCGGCCAGCCCTCCGGGCCCTGATGCCAGGTCGAGACGTACAGCAGCAGGTCCAGCTCGGTGGGGGAACGCCCGCTGCGGGCCACCGCGCTCCGCGCCGCCCGTAACGCCATCTCCGGCGGCGGGACGTCACCGGCCACCGCGACCGCGGCGAGCCGGTGCAGCTCGACCTCCTCGGCCGAATACCACCCCGCCGCCACGGCCCGCTCCACGCTCACCGTGGCGGGGAGGTACGACCCGACCCCGCTGATGTACATGTCCGCCGTCTCCATGCCGCCTCCCGGGCTCGTCGAACTCGATCCTCGATGCGGGCGCCTGCTCAGCCGGGCCCGCCGGGGGCGTACTCCTGGGGGACGTCGAGGATCCGCAGGACGGCGCAGGCCATGGTGGTGCCGGCGCCCACCCCGACGAGCAGCAGGTAGTCGCCGCGGGCCAGCGCTCCGACGGCCATCAGGTGGTCGAGGGCGACGAACTGGTCGCTGACCCCGAGGTGCCCGACGCTCGCGCCGTAGTCCCAGGTGGTGTCGGCCAAGGTCAGCCCGAACCAGTTCACCCCCCGGTGCTCCAGGTCGTCCCAGCGCCCGTGGGGAAAGGCCACGCGCGCCACCTCGTCGAGGGTGATCCCCGCCTCCTTGAGCGTGCGGTCGACCAGCCCCATCAGCGTCGTCTGGATCGCCAGCATGACGTCGGCGCCGTCGCGGGCGAAAAGGCGCTTGCGGAACTCGCGGTTGCGGGCGGCGAAGTCGAGCGGCCGGCCCACGGTCGCGTCCGGCGGGAACATCGGCACGCCGCCGTCGTTGACCGACTCGGCCTCCGGGAGCACGACCACGTTGACCGAGCGCAGCTCCGCGAAGCCCGTGTCCGTGGTGAGCAGCAGCGCGCACCCGGCGTCGCCCATCACGTTGCCCTCGATCATGCGCCACCGGTCGACGAGCGGGGTGCCGTGGTTGTCGGCGCCGACCAGCAGCGCGCTGCCGCCCGGCCGCAGGTATCCGGCGGCGAGCTGCAGGGCGCTGAACAGCCCGCAGCATCCGTGCCGCAGCTCGAGGGACAGGACGTCGCCGCCGATGAGGTGCTGCTGCAGGTAGTACTGCGGCTGCCAGCCCTCCGGCCCCTGGTGCCAGACGTCGGCGTACAGCATGAGGTCCAGGTCGCGGGGTGACATTCCGCCGGAGCGCTCAAAGGCGTGGCGGGCCGCGCGGAGCGCGAGCTCCGGAGCCGGTACGTCGCCGGCCACCGCGGCGCCGCCGAGGCGGAAGTACTCCATCTCGTCGGCCGGGTAGCGGCCCTCGGCGACGGCCGTCTCGACGCTGACCACCGGCGGCAGATGGACGCCGATACTGCGCAGGAAAATGTCGGGTGTTCGCATGCGTCCTCCTTCAGCGGTGCGAAAGGCCGTCGGGCCTCACTGGGGGCCCGCCGTCGCGGCGGGGTTCTCCGCCCCGTCGCGGAGCAGCAGCATCGGATCGCTCAGCTCGTACAGCCCGCACATGGGAGGGCAGGCCTCGTAGCCGAGGAGCCGCTGGATGTCCTCGGGGTAGCCGCGGACCGTGTCCAGCGGCAAGGACAGGTAATGGTTCTCCTCCTGGCGGAGGTTGCCGAGGTCGTAGGCGTACGACAGGCCGGTGCGCGGCGCGTCGGAGGCGTTGACGCCGGCGCCGTGGTAGGTGCTGCCGAGCCACAGCAACGCGGCGCCGGGCCGCATCTCGGCGGGGACCGCCTCGTCGTCGCGGGGCGCCCGCTCGTCGTCCCACCGGTGGCTGCCCGGGATCACGCGGGTGGCGCCGTTGCGCGCGGTGAACTCGCTCGCGGCGACCATGACCTGCACCCGGCTCTCCGGACCCGGGTGGGTACGGAGGTGGGCCGTGTCGTCCCGGTGCAGCCCCTGGAGCGGCACGCCGGGCCTGATCTGGATCGCCCGCGATATGCCGAGCTGGATCGTCGGGACCAGCTCCACGCGCTGCTCGCCGAGCCAGGCCTTCACCGGGCGCTGCAGGAAGTGCCGCGCACAGCCGAGGAGGTGCGGCTGGCGCATGATCGCGATCGAGTGCCCGCTCCGGCGTATCAGACCCGGCAGGATCCGGGTCTTCTCGCCGACCAGGCGGCCGTCGCCGTCCGCCTGGCGTTCCAGGTCCGGACCCAGGTCGTCCCACAGGCCGCGGAGCGTGCCGGCGTCGACGAAGTCCTCGATGATCACCGCTCCGTCCCGCTCGACGACGTCGATCGCCTCGGCGAGCGGCGCCGACCCGGGCAGCGTGGTCAGCTTGGGGTCACTCATCGCGAAGCCTCCTGTCCTGGGCGGCCGAACCATCGGGTGAGGGCGCCTCGCAGCGATGCCGGGTCACCGGGCGTGCTCCAGGCGACGAAGCCGTCCGGACGGATCAGCAGGGCGTCCGCCGGGGCCTCGGCGCATTCGGCCGTGACCACGTCGATCCGGTCGGCCCAGGGTTCGGCGAGTGCCCGCGGCTCGGGGCCGGCGCCGAGGTCGAGCAGCAGCGGCCGCCCGGTGCGTTGCAGCTCCGCGAGCCGTACGGGGCCGTCGGCGCACCGTAGGCGCAGATCCGGGCTGTAGCGCCCGACCAGCGGACCGGTCAGCGACGGGTCGCCCATGTCGTAGCTGATGTGCAGGTCGTCGATCAGGGAGGTGAGCTGCCGGTTCGCCTCGTCGCGGAGCAGCAGCTCCGTGAGCAGCCGGCGCAACGCGTCGACGTACGGGCCGGGGCGCATCAGCGCGATCGAGGCACGCTGGATCTCCAGCGTCTGCTCGCCGATCGGGTGCCGCTCGGAGTTGTAGGTGTCGAGCAGGTCCTCATGGCACCAGCCGCGCGCGACCGCGGCGAGCTTCCAGCCGAGGTTGAGGGCGTCTCCCAGCCCGAGCCGCAGTCCCGGGCCGCTCCAGTGCGAGTGGACGTGTGCCGCGTCGCCGACGAGCAGCACCCGCCCGCTGCGGTACGTCTCGGCCTGCCGCGCGTTGTCGGTGAAGCGGGTGATCTTCTTGACCTCGGTGACCGTCACCTTGGTGCCGCTGAGCCGGCGCAGCGACTCCTGGAACTCCTCGAGCGTGATGGGGGCGTCCCGGTTCGCCGGTGGGCCGTCGAACTCCAGCGTGATGAACCGGGGCGGTCCCTCCTCGTACACGAGGAGCCCGCCGTCCTTGCGGAACCAGCCGGGGAGATGGAATTCCGGGTCGTCGATCTCGGCGAAGGCGCGGTATCCGGCCGTGACGCCGTCCGTGCCAGGAAAGGCGATGCCCGACAGCTTCCTGACCACGCTCCGGCCGCCGTCGCAGCCGGCGAGCCATTCCGCCTCCATCCGGTACGGCCCGTCCGGGCCTTCGACGTCGAGACACACCCGGTCGTCGTCCTGGACGAAACCGGTGACCGTGTGGCCGCGCCGTACCTCGACGCCCAGGTCCGCCGCGCGCCGCGCCAGGTCCTCCTCCAGAAGTTGCTGGGGCACCAGCAGGTCGGGGGACTCCGGGCGGAGCAGGAACATGGTGGCGAAATGCCGCGCGCCGGGGAACGCCTTGGGGAGCAGGCTGTCCGGCCGCCGCTCCCCCTCGGCGATGCGATCCTGTTGCTCGGACGTCAGCGGCGCGGCAGGCGCCTCGGTCACCCCGATCATGAGACCGCGACGGTCCATGATGTCGATGGCCCGTCCGGTGATGCCCTCGGCCTTCGGGCGCCATTCGATCGCGGGCAGCCGTTCGAGCACCACCACCGGAACGCCGTGGAGGGCCACCTCACACGCGAGCATGAGCCCCACCGGTCCCGCACCGACAACTGCGACCTGCGCATCCAGATACGCCATTAACACCTCTGCTGGAGGAGAGAAAGAGACTGCTGAAAAAGCTGCCGGGTCGCCACTACAGACCGGCGATACTCACGGCGGTTCGCAACGTGAGTGTTGACAGATGTGCCTCCGGGCGGTCAGCGCCGATGCTAATCGGATGATCCATAAATGACTAGTGGTGTCATTTTTCGGACGCACCATGCATAATCATCAGCGCCGATGATCAACGGCGTGCCGGACCGGCGCGCAGGTGGGAGGTTGCCGGATGAGCGATGGTCGGAAGGCCCAGCCGTTGGAGACCGACCGGCCCAATCCCTTCGACCCGCCCGTCGAGCTGCGGAAGCGAGCCCCGCTCAGCCGGCTCGCCTATCCCGACGGGCACGTGGGCTGGGTGGCGACCGGGTACGCCGTCACCCGCGCCATCCTGGCGGACCCACGCTTCAGCACCCGGCGCGAGCTGCTGCACCAGCCGGTCGGCCGCGAGCGCGCGCAGCAGCGGCCGACGCCCGCCGAGCCGGGGATCTTCCCCCACATGGACCCGCCCGAACACACCCGGTACCGCCGCCTGCTGAGCCGCCATTTCGGCCCGCGCCGCGTCGCCGAGCTGACGCCCGCGATCCGGCGGTACACCGCGCAGGCGCTCGACGCCATGGCGGCCGCCGGGCCGCCCGCCGACCTCGTCGCGTCGTTCGCCGTCCCGGTTCCGGCGCTGGTCATCTGCGAGCTGCTCGGCGTCCCCGCGCAGGACCGGCACGTGATCCAGGCGGCCACGGGAGTGATGAACGACCTGGACTCCACACCGGGCCAGACCGCCGAGGCCGTGATGTCGATCACGGAGACGGTACGCGGCCTCCTCAAGCGCCTGCGCGCCGGATCAGGCCCGCCGGACGACGGACTGCTGGCGCACGCCGTGGCGACCGGCGGCCTGAGCGACGACGAACTCACCAACCTCGGGATGGTGCTGCTGGCCACCGGCCATCTCCCCACGTCGAGCATGCTCGCGCTCGCGACCTTCGTGCTGCTGGCCGACCCGGCCCGGCGAGCCCGCCTGGCCGCGGACCCTGAGCTCGCCGAACCGGCGGTCGAGGAGCTCCTGCGGTACCTGTCGATCCTCCAGTTCGACGTACGGCGCACCGCGCTGACGGACGTCGAGCTCGGCGGCCAGGTCATCGCGGCCGGCGAGACCGTGGTGCTGGCGCTGCCGGTCGCGAACCGGGACCCGGAGCGGTTCCCCGACCCGGACACCCTGGACCTGGCCCGCTCCGCGACCGGGCACCTGGCCTTCGGGCACGGCATCCACCAGTGTCTCGGCCAGCATCTCGCCCGGGCCGAGCTCCGCATCGCGCTGACCGCGCTCTTCGAGCGCTTTCCCGACCTGCGCCTGGCCGTTCCGGCGGCCGAGGTGCCGACCCGCGACCGCATGGCGGTGTACGGGGTGGACCGCCTGCCGGTCACCTGGGGCGCTGCCCCGGCGGCCCGTTCGAGCGAAGGGTGACTTCGGATCATGCGTTACAGGACCTTGGGCGATTCTGGCCTGCGGGTGTCGGTGGTCGGTCTGGGCTGCAACAACATCGGCTCGCGGATCGACGTGGCCCGTACCAGGGAGGTGGTGGACGCGGCGATCGAGGAGGGCGTGACGCTCTTCGACACCGCCGAGGCGTACGGCGCGATGCACGGCGCCTCCGAGGAGATCCTCGGCGAGGTGCTGGCCGGCCGGCGGGACCAGGTGGTGCTGGCCACCAAGTTCGGCAGATCTGGCGACCAGGGTGCGGCGGGCGGAACGCTGGGCGGCCGGTCGTACATCCGGCGGGCGGTGGAGGGGTCGCTGCGCCGCCTGCGTACCGACCACATCGACCTCTACCAGTACCACTTCCCCGACGGCGTCACCCCGATCGAGGAGACGCTGGAGGCCCTGACCGAGCTCGTGCGCGAGGGCAAGGTGCGCTACGTCGGCAGCTCCAACTTCGCCGGCTGGCAGATCGCCGAGGCCGCGCACGTGGCCCGCGCGAGGGGATGCGCACCGTTCGTGTCGGCGCAGAACCACTGGTCGTTGCTGGAGCGCGGCGCCGAACGCGAAGTGGTGCCGGCGGCCCTGCACTACGGGGTCGGCGTGCTGCCGTACTTCCCGCTGGCCCACGGGCTGTTGACGGGGAAGGTGCGGCGCGGGCACGAGCCGCCGGCCGGGAGCCGGCTCGCGGAGCGTCCCCACCTCGTCACGCCGGAGAAGCTGGACCGGGTGGAGGCGCTGACGTCGTGGGCCGACAAGCACGACCGGTCCCTCCTGGACGTGGCCATCGGCACGCTGGCCGCGCTGCCCGGCTGCGGCTCGGTGATCGCCGGCGCGACCGCCCCGGAGCAGGTCCGGGCCAACGCGGCCGCCGGCGACTGGGAACCGACCACCGAGGAACTCGCCGAGATCACCGGGCTGATGCCGCTCCTCGCGGCGGCTTGACGGCGCGAGCCCTCGTACGTCAAGGCGTCATTTTCGCCAAGCTTGCGATCTCCTGGCCCGACCCGCCGTCCACGGCCACCCGCCCCGCCGCGACGAGCCCGTCCAGCACCCGCGAGAACTCGAACAGCTGCAGCCCCGACAGTGCCTGAAGCTTGCGCAGCTCGGACGTGCCGTTGGCGCGGAGCACGTCCAGCAGCGCCTGCTCGGCGGGCGGCGCCTGCTCGAAGGCGGGCCGCAACGACTCCACCAGCTCCCGCAGGACCTTCTCACCGATCAGCGCCTGCAACGACAGACCCAGCACGTACGACTTGACCTGCTCGGGAAGGGTGGCCTCCCGTCCCGAGCGCAGGGACGCGATCCGATCCTCGACCACCTTGACCTCGGCGGGCGTGAAGTTCTGCAGCGCCGCCACCGCGTAATGGAACAGCGCGTCCGCGCCCCGCTCGAACGGGAACCCGCCCATGATCTCGCCGACCCCCTTGGACCGGATCCTGGCCCGCCCCCGATCCACCGCCCGGTCGGCGGCCGACAGGATCACCGTGAGCACCGCGCTCGGCCCGACCCCGATCACCTGGTTGCCCGCCGTGACGTTGAACAGCGAGCTGCGGAACAGCGCCCCCGACCCGAACCCCGCCGCCAGCACCTGCGTGAACGTGACGCTCTCCCCCGTGGCGCCGAAGGTCCACCCGAACTGCGTGACCGTCCACAACGCCGCCGCCGCGCCGCCCGCGTTGACGGCGACGTAGAAGGCCGCCGGCACCGACCACAGCGCCCCGGCGGGGTTGTCGCGATACCGCGACACCAGCTCGGCCAGCGCGACGAGCGCGCCGATGAGGACGACCGCGAGAAAGGGCACCCACATGGCTCACACCTCGCGATACAGGTGGACGACCTCGTCGCCGGGAGGTCCCTTGACCGTCACCAACCCTTCTTCCGTCAGCTCGGCCAGCACCGCCGTGAACTGCAGGAACGACAGCCCAGCCCGGTCCTGCAGGTCCGCGATGCGCATCTGGCCGCCGGCGTCGACCAGCGCCCGGACTGTCTCGTGGGTGCGGGGCGAGCCGAGGGCACGGCGGAACGCGGAGCCCCCGCCGTCCTCACCCGTGGCCCTCGACAGGTCGTGCACCGAGCTGTCGCCCCGGCGTGGAGGCGGAGGGACGTTCGACGGTCCCGGAAGGCGCTCAGACGACATGGGAACCCTTCTGTCAGCCTGCGCTCACCTTGCGACAGCCGGTAGCCGGTGTCAATGTCGGCTCGACCACCCCTTGTCATTACTGCGGTCGGCCGGCTCGACGCCCAGGTCAGGCCGGAGACGGCCGCGTCCTGGCCGCGCGCACGACGGCCGTCCCGGCCCGGAGCGCGGCGACGGGGTCGGCCGCCTCGTCCAGCTCGATGAGCACGATGCCGGCGCCGGGTGTGCGGGACATCGCCTCGGCCCACCCTCGCCAGTCCACGATGCCCGTGCCCAGCTCGGTCATGTAGGGCTGCTGCTGCGCGAAGACCGTTTCGTCGATGGTGAGCTCGACGTCGATGGGCTTGACCGCGTCCTTCCAGTGCGCCAGCGCGATGCGCTGGGCGTGGCGGCGCGCGACGGCGACGGGGTCGCCGCCCCCGAGCGCGATGTGGCAGGAGTCGGGGCAGAGCCACACGTAGCGGGGATCGGTCAACGCCATGAACAGGTCGATGTCCCTCTCGTACCAGAGGGTGCTGTTGGACTCGGTGTGGAAGGCGAGCTTCACACCGTGCCGGGCGACGGCCTCGCCGGCCACGTGGGCGATGTCGGCCATCCGGGTCATGTACGCGGCGTCGACGAAGAAGGGCGGGCGCGTCCCGAACGTCTGGCGCATGGGCAGCCCGGCTACGAGGAGTTCCGCGCCCACGTCGGCGAGGAAGGCGGCGTGCCGCTCGGCGTCGGCGACGATCGCGGGCAGGTTGTCGCCGTCCCGCCAGTCAGGTGCTTCGCTCGCGGCCATGAAGGCGCTCACGACGGACAGGCCGCGAGCCTGGAGTTCGCGGCGGAACGACGGCGCGTCGCCGAAGGCCCGCAGGGCCGAGTCGATGTCGCCGGGCGCGAAGGTCAGCTCGATGCCGCTGATGCCGGCCTCGGCCAGCGCGTCCAGCACCCGCTCCCAGAACCGGTCGGGGTTCTTGAGTGCCCATTCGCGGAAGGCACCGGCCGAGTCGAGCCCCCAGAACCCCGGGTGGTAGAAGGTGATGATGTCGGTGGCGAAGCGGGGTTCGGCGGTGGTCCCCAGCGTCATTCGGTGCCTCCGCGGGCGTTGTAGACGGTGACGCCGCCGGTGTCGACGGCCTTGCGGTAGTCGCGGAACACGGCGAGCGCCTCGTCCCGGAGCACGTCCCGGGTGACCCGGATGCCGCGTGCCTCGAACTGCTCGGCCCAGTCCGCCCCGAGCGGGCCCTCGTCGAACGTGGTGATCTCCTCCAGTTCGGGGCCCTCGCCGGCGACCACGAGACCGCGGATCCCGGACCACATGGCCGCGCCGTAACACTGGATACACGGACGCCAGTTCACGACCAGCTCGTGTGCGGGCGACCCGTCGCCGCCGAGGTCCCAGCCGCCGACCGCCCTCTGGGCGAGTCCGAGCGCGACGACCTCGGCGTGCGCGCTGGAGACGCCGGAGGCGAGCACGACGTTCACGCCGACCGAGACGATCCGGCCGGACTCCGGCTCGGCGACGATCGCGGCGAACGGGCCGCCGTTGCCCTCGCGCCAGTTGCGGTCGGCGAGGCGGTGCACGAGGCGCATCCGGTCGTCGCGGCCGGGGACGAGGGCGGGCACGGCGGCCAGTTCGTCGTCGATCCACGCGGGCAGCGCAACGCGGTACTCCTTGGCGATGTCGATCACGAGCGTGCTTCCTCTCGGTGTGCGGCCGGCGCCGCGTGTCGTCCTGCGACGGCGCGAGCGGCCCGCACCGCGGTAACCGCGCCGGTCAGAGTGACATTGGCGGCCATCGCGGTGGGGATCACACCGTTGCCCGCAACGTACAGGTTGTCGAAGCCCCACACCCGGCCATCCGGGTCGCACACGCTCGTGCCGTCGTCGGCCAGACCGGCGCGGACGGTGCCGGTCTGGTGCAGCGACGAGCCGGGCGGCAGCAGCGCGCGCTCGGTCGCGGGATCGAACGAGCCGAACTCCTCGGCGATCGACCGGACCTCGTCGAGCGCGCGGCCGATGAGCGCGCGGTCGGCGTCGGAGTAGCCGAACTCGACGGTGATCCGGGGCATTCCGGCGAGGTCGGTCCGGGTTTCCGAGAACACGAGCCGGTTCTCGGGGCGGGACTCGACGGGGGCGTACAGTCCCAGGCCCACGGAGTACGCGAGGGCGTCGCCGCCTTCGTCCACGTACGTGCGGTTCATGATCTGTCCGTGGAACGGCTGTGCCGCTCCGTTCTGGGGCAGCCAGAGCGAGTCCGTGCTGAACTCGCCGGGGCGCGGCAGGGGCAGGTCGCCGCGGCCGAGGCCGTACCGGTCGAGGTCGAGGAGCACCCGGGCGGTGATGAACGCGTGCTCGTTGAGGTAGCGGCCCAGCGCCGCGGGCCGGATGCCCGAGGCGAACAACAGCTGCGGAGTGCGCAGCGCGTCGGCGCACACAACCACGGTGTCCGCCAGGAGCTCCCACTCGGCTCCGTCGGCGACGCGGCGCAGCCGGGCCCCGGCGACCCGCCCGCCGGAGACGAGGAGCGTCGTGGCCAGCGTGCCGGTCGCCAGGGTGAATCCCGGGTCCCCGCCCGCCGCGATCGCGGGGAAGATCGTCCCCGGGGCCGTGCGCGGCATGGGGCCCGACGCCGTCGCGGTGACGGCCATGGGCATCGGCTGCGGTCGCCGGTCCCCCGGTCCGACGCCGTCGAAGCGCCGGCGCAGGACGTCGAGCACCGTCCGGCCGACCTCGGTCGGGCCGATCGCGGACGGCGTGACGGCGAGCACCCGGCGGGCGGTGTCCAGGTCCGCCGCCCAGCGGTCCGGGTCGCCGAAGTCGAACACCTCGGCTCCGGCGGGCCATGGCGTCGCGGCGGTCCAGTGCACGCCCATGCCGCCCGCGTTCCAGGCGAGCGCGGTCGCCGGCATCGCCTCGGCGTCCTCGCCGAAGGCGAGCGCGTGGAACATGCCGGGCGTCAGGTCGGTGAGGCCGCCCGCGACCTCGCGCACCACCTCGGCGCCCGTGTACATGCCCTGGATGCCGGTGGCGACCCGGTCGTTGTAGCGCGACCAGAGGACCGGGTCGTCGAGGTCGTGCAGGTGCAGGCCGGGGGCCTCCCCGATCGCGGTGCCGCCGTCGACCATCGTGATGTCCAGCGCGGGATCGGCCTCGCGCAGCAGCCGGGCCACGACGGATCCCATGATGCCGCTGCCCACGATGAGGACATCGGTGCCGGGGGTGTCGGTCACAGTGAGACTCCAAGCTCGTGCCGGATCATTGACTCGGGGTGAGTGGGCCGAACAGTTCGGTGTCCATCCGGTCGAGGGCCAGCTTGACCGCGCCGACGAGCGGCGCGTCGCGGCCCAGTCCGGTGGCGCGCAACTCGACCGCGGGGGCGCGAGCGTCGCGCATCGCCGCGCGCACCCGGGGCAGCAGCACGTCGGCCGCGTCCTCCAGGCCGCCGCCGAGCACGATGAGCGACGGTGCGATGGTCCACGACAAGGTGGTGAGGATCGAGGCGATGTTCTCCACGAATTCGTCGACCTCCGCCAGCGCGGTCGCGTCACCCGCCCGGGCGGCGTCGATGCGGCCGAGCGCGACGCTGCGTTCGGCCGGTTGCGGTGAGGTCAGCCAGGCCACCGGGCGGTTCTCGATGGAGCCGGTCGGTATCGACCGCGCTTCGACGATCTCACCCGCGGCGCCGTCCAGACCGCGGTGCACGGCTCCGCGGATGAGGATGCCGAGGCCCGCCCGGTTCCCGAGGATCGCCCATACGACGTTGTCGTGGTCGTTGGCGACGCCCCGCCAGCGCTCCGCGAGCGCGCCGAGGTTGGTGTCGTTGTCCGCGAACCAGGGGATCCGGATGCGTTGCCTGAGCTGTTCGGGCAGGTGCACGCCTTCCCAGCGCGTCGTGTGGACCAGACGCCGGACGACCCCGTCGTCGTCGATCGCACCGCCGCTGGCCACCGCGCCGGCGCGCAGCCGGTCCGCCGACCCGCCCGCGTCGTCGAGCGCCGCCAGCACCAGCGCCGCCGTGTCGTCGAGGGTGGCCTGCGGATCCTGGTAGGAGCGCAGCAGCCGGTGCGCCCGGCCGACGATGCGGCCGCGCACGTCGGCGATGACCGCGGACACGTCGGAGGTGGTGACGCAGACGGCCGCCAGCAGCGCGTGTTCGGCCCGCAGCTCGTAGCGGCGGGCGGGGCGCCCGGCGTAGCCGCTGGTCGGCACGCGGTCCAGCTCGGTCACCCAGCCCGCCTCGACGAGCGAGTCCAGGATGAGCTCGATGGTACGGCGGGACAGCCCGGTCTGCTCGGCGAGCTCGGCCAGCGTGATCGGCCCGGCCGACACGGCCAGTGCCCGGAGGGTGACCGAGGTGTTGACCCGCCGGACGGCGCTCTGGTTCATCCCGGGCATCAGCACTCCTCCGCCGCCCGTACGACGGGGTCGTACACGCCGGTGGTGTCGGCCGCGAGGGCCGCCCCGGGCCGGCCGTATTCGCGCGCCGGATCGCCGGGCCCGCCGGTCGCCCGCGCCCAGGCCGGCTCCCGGCCATGCACGAACCCGGCCAGATCGGCGTGCATCAGCGTGGCCAGGTCGGCGGGCGGGTTCGGTCCGAGCGCCTGGGGGACGCCGGGCGCGTCGAGCACGTCGAAGAAGAACGGCAGGTCGGCGCAGTGCGCGGCACCGCCGAGCACGGGAGACGGCCATTCGAAGGAGTACAGCCAGGTCCCGGCGACGGCCTGGCGGCGGGCGGCCGCCGTGCGCGCGCAGGCGGAGCGGAACAGAGCGTCCGTCAAGCGGGTGCCCGCCGCGCGGGCGGCGGCT
The DNA here is from genome assembly GCF_040610775.1 of Nonomuraea sp. NPDC003709. NCBI lineage: Bacteria > Bacillati > Actinomycetota > Actinomycetes > Streptosporangiales > Streptosporangiaceae > Nonomuraea > Nonomuraea sp. NPDC003709. The sequence continues at coordinate 33,990 of NZ_JBEXMW010000011.1, forward strand.
CTCGCCTCCTGCTCGACGCCGCCGTCGAACTCGTCGGCCGTCGCGCCGAGCAGCACGGGCACGTCGTGCCCATGGGCGGCGAGCCCGTCGGCGATGGGCACCGGCAGGAGGTCGTCGCCGACGCACGGCCCGAGCACGAGCCCGCCGCCGCCCTCGTCCCGCAGGTCGATGACCGCCTGCTGGATCTGCTCCACCGTGCGGCTGCCGAATCCGGTGGCCGTCGGCGGCACGCCGAGCCTGCGCCCGAGCCGTTCGAGGAGGTCGCGGGCGGCGTCCGCGCCTCCGCCGAAGATGCCGCCGGACAGGCTGACCGCGCGGTGGAAGCGGCCGCTGCCCGCGGGTGAGGAGAGCAGCGCGAGCACCGCCGCGCCCCCGGCCGACTGGCCGGCGATGGTGACCCGGTCGGGATCGCCGCCGAAAGCGGCGATGTTCTCCCGCACCCAGTCCAGGGCGAGCAGCAGGTCGAGCAGCGCGAGGTTCGGCCGGACGCCGTCCAGCGGGGCGAATCCGTCGACGCCCAGCCGGTAGCCGACGGTGACGCAGACGACGCCGTCGCGGGCGAAGGCGCGGCCGTCGTACCACGGGCTGGCCTGGCTCCCGGCCAGGAAACCGCCACCGTGGATCCACACCATGACGGGGAGAGGCCCGCGGTCGTCGTCGGGGGCCGGGGTGACGATGCCGAGGTTCAGCACGTCGTCGCCCGGGATCGACGGCTCCGGGATGGTCGTCGTGGCGAACAGCGGCACGCGCTGCGAGGTGGCGCCGTGCCGCGACGCGTCGAACGGCTCCGGGAACCGGCCACGCGGGACCGGCGGGGCGAACCGCCGCACTCCGGTGGGTGCTTCGGCGTAGGGGATGCCGAGGAAGCGCCTTACCTGGCCGGCGCGGCGGCCGATGATCGTGCCCGCGGGGGCATGAACGGTGACCGGTTCGCCGGGCGCGTCGTATGAGTCCATCCGATCATCCAACACGGCTCACCGCATCCCCGTTCCGGCGACGCCCTGAACGAAGTAGCGCTGCAGGAACAGGAAGAGCACCAGCACTGGCAGCATCACGACGATCGCACCCGCGAGGAGCAGCCCGTAGTCGGTGACGTGCGACGCGGCCTGGCTGGTGGCGGCGAGGCCGACCGGGAGCGTGTAGCTGGACATGCTCTGAGCGACGATGAGCGGCCAGATGAAGTTGTTCCAGGAGGCGAGGAACGACATGATCGTGATCGTCGCGACAGCGGGGCCGGCCAGCGGCAGGAAGATCCGGAAGAAGATCCGGAACTCGCCCGCGCCGTCGATGCGGGCCGCTTCGAGCAGTTCGCCGGGGATCGACATCGCGTACTGCCGCATGATGAAGACCGACATCGGCATCGCCACGCCGGGCAGCGCGATGCCGGCGAGGGTGTCCGCCAGACCCATGTCGACAGTGATCACGAACTGCGTGACGAACACCGCGGTGAACGGCACCATCATCGCGGCCATGACGGCGCCGAAGGCGAGCCGCTTGCCCGCGAAGTCGAGCTTGGCGAGCGCGTAGCCGGCGGCCGACGCGGCCACGATGTTGCCTCCCACCACGATGATCGCGACCACGATGCTGTTGGCCATGTACCCGCCGAAGCCCTCGGTGGCGAACAGCCGGGTGAAGTTGCCGAGGGTGACGTGGGCCGGGAGCCAGGCGCCGGGGTCGGAGCGGATCTCGTCGAGGCTGCGCAGCGAGCCGCTGATCACCCAGACGAACGGAAGCATGGTGAGCAGCGCGCACAGCACCAGCGCGCCGTACAGCAGGGGCCGGGTGACGGACCGGCGGCGCACGGCGACCCGGGCGCTGATCATCTCGGTGTCCCGCACCGTGGCGATGGTGCTCATGCGCGGGGCCTCAGCAGCCGGAACTGGACGACGCTCACCAGCATCACGAGGACGAGCATCACGAAGGACGCGGCCGAGGACGTCCCGAGCGCCCCGGACCCGAACTGGTGGTAGGTGTACAGCGCCACCGATTCGGTGGAGCCCAGCGGGCCGCCGTTCGTCAGCAGGTACGGCTCGTCGAACACCTGGAGGTAGAAGACGGTCAGCAGCACCGACACCATGAGCGTGGTGGGCAGCAGCAGCGGCAGGGTGATGTTCCTCAGCTGCCGCCACCGGCCGGCCCCGTCGAGGGCGGCGGCCTCGTACACGTCCTGCGGGACCGCCTGCAGACCCGCGAGGAACAGCACCATCGCGGTGCCGAAGTTGCGCCAGATCCCGAGCAGGATGACCACGGGCATGGCCAGGTTCGGGTCGTCCAGCCAGTTCGGTCCGGCGAATCCGACGGCGCCGAGCACCTTGTTGACGGTGCCGCCGGCGTTGAAGGCGTACTGCCAGATCAGCGCGACGGCCACGATGTTCGTGACGACCGGTGCGAAGAAGACGACGCGGAACACGCCGCGCAGCCGCCGGATGCCGGTATTGAGCGCGAAGGCCAGGGCGAACCCGATCCCCATGGTCAGCGGCACGCCGACCACCACGAAGAGCGCGGTGTTGAGGATGTCCCGCAGGAAGCTCTCGTCCTGGAACAGGCGGAGATAGTTCTCCAGGCCGGTGAAGTCGACGGCGAACGGATCGCGCAGATCCGTGCCCCGCAGGTCGGTGAGGCTGAACCCGAGCGCGGCGACGGTGGGGACAGCCGTGTAGAGCAGGAACACGATGGCGAACGGCGCGAGGAACAGCCAGGCGACACCCGTCCGGCGGGAGCCCCGGGGTCGGCGCGCGACGGTGGTGGTCATGTGCGCCTCACCGCGTACCCGTGCCGAGGCTCTCGGCGTACGCCTGGACGCTCGCGGCGGCCTGCTCGGCGGTGCCCTTGCCCTTGGCCACCGCTTCCATCTCCTTCCCCAGCCGGGTCGCGACCTGCTGCCAGGTGCTCACCTGCGGGAACGTCCGGGTGTTCGTCAGCTGGGTCAGGAAGGCGCCGAGGAGCGGCTGGCCCTTGATGGCGGGGTCCTCCCAGGCGGACATGACGGCGGGCAGCGAGCTGTACGCCTTGTACTGCGCGACCTGGGTGCCCGGCTGCGAGAGGTGCCGGACGAGCTTCCACGACGCGGCCGCGTTGCCGCTGGTGGCGAGCACGCCCCAGCTGCCGCCCGCGGAGAAGGAGGTGCCGCCCGACGGCCCGGCCGGCAGCGGCGCGGTCGCGACGTGGGACGCCGTCCAGCCGGGCTTCTTCGCGGCGGTGTCGAGCTGACCGATGACCCACGGGCCCGTGATCATGGCGGCGGTCTTGCCCTCGACGAAGTACGGCTGCGAGTCGAGGAACGTGGGCCCGCTGGGGTCGGCGACGCCCGAGGTGAAGAACGACGCGTTGTACTTGAGCGCGTCGGCCATCGCCGGCGTGTCGAGCGTCCACTTGCCGTCGGAGGAGAGCAGCGAGCCGCCCGCCTGCCAGGCGTACATGGCGACGTCCTGGCCGTTGAAGATGTCCCAGCCGATGTCGGCTCCGAGGCCGTGCCCGGCGCCGGCGCCCTGGAGCGCCTTCAGGAACGGCACCATGCCGTCCCACGTGGCCGGCGCCTTCGCACCCGCCTTCTCCGCCAGGTCGGAGCGGTAGACGAGCGCGTACGTGTAGGCGTACCAGGGCACCGTGTAGGCGACGTTCTTGGCCACGCCCGCGTCCCAGAGGCTCTTGAAGAAGCCACCGGGGTCGACGAGGCCGTCGGGCACGGGCCGGAGGATCGACGGATCGAGGAACTGCGCCTGCGACTCGGAGAAGAACTGGGCTACATCGGGCCCCTTGCCCGCCGCGATCGCCGACTGGAGCTTGGTGTAGTACTCGGCGTTCGGGATCAGCGTGAACTTCACGGTGGCGTCCGGGTTCGCGGCCTTGAACGGCTCGATGACCTTGTCGAGCACGTCGGCGTCGCCTTGGGCGGCCCAGACGTTGATGGTGCCGGTGGCCGGGGAGGCGTCGATGGGCTTGGCGGTGCCGATCGCGGCGGCGTCGTCACTGCGTCCGCAGCCTGCCAGGGAGAGGGTGAGGCTGAGAGCTATGCCGGCGGTCAGCCTTAGGGCACCGCGTCGGGAGAGGTTGGACACTCGGGGCTCCTGTCACACGAAGGCGCTGATCACAGTGGGGGGATTTCCGGCGAAAGTAGCTTTTTTCATCAGAGGGGCCGGATGGCGCCTATGCAGCTGTTTAGGACGGTAGGTAGGGCGTGTTTCGGCTGTGCAGCGGACCCGTCACGGAACAATTTCGGAACTTGTAGCAAAATAGGTTGATCACGCTCGGTGGCGGCCACCGTCCACTCGCCTGCCTGGTCGATCAGGGTCGGCGATCAGTCACGGGCGCCGGAATCACGCTGAGTGACGTCCGGGGCGAGGCGATCAGCCCAGCGACGCCTTGTCCGGAATGAGGACGCGCGCCGCGACGGCGAGGTGGGCTCTGGAGGACAGGGGGACGCCGAAGCCGGCCCGTTCGGCCGCCGGATGCCGGAGCACGGGTGCGGCCACCCGGCGGATCTGACGCACCTGGCCCCATCGGCCGCGGTCCAGCATCAGGTGGGAAAAGGATGAGGCCAGGCCGATCGTGAGGTCGTCGTCGCGCCAGGGCCCGGGCATGACGAACCCGAACACCCGCCGCCACGGACCCTCTCGATCGGGTCGGCGGCGCGCCGTATCGTCGGCGGCATGGCGACCGACCAGGACAGGTGGCACTGTCCGCCGCCGGGCCGTCTCCTGTCGAACTGGACGACTACCTCGCGGAGCGGCGACGCGGTGATCGCCTTTCACGGCGCCGAGCCGTCGGTCCTGCACAGCACCGAGGCGCTGGTCCTGGAGCCGGAGGTCACGATCGTGGTCGCCCGGGAGGGCGGGCCTGAGCCGATCACCTTCGCCACCCGGGCGGGCGGCGTACCCGAGCACGTCTGGGAGCGACCGGAGGTCGAGCGCCGCTGATCAACTGCCGACAGCGCGCAGGCCGCTGCGCACCACCGGGTGGTCGTCGGCCGGCACGATCCTGATCATGCGGCCACCCGGCTGCCGGATCCGCTTCCGTTGTCGGCCACAGCCGGCGTCGGGGCCGCCGCCCGCCCGTTCGGGCCGTGGCGGCAGACCTTCGGCCGTGACCGCGCCCTGGCGTCCTGCCGCCAGAGCGACTCTTTCGGATCTCAACCCCGACGAACGGTCACGTGACCACTCGCTTCGGACGTTCTGGGGCGGCGGCGGGGAATGGTGGCGATCGCGGCCAGGTTCGCCACGGCGACGGCTATGGCGCCGGTCAGCAGCAGCCCCCGCGCGCCGGCCAGCCCCGCCAGCGGCGCCGCCATGGCCAGCCCGAACGGCCGGGTCGCGAACGAGATGAGCTGGTCGAACGACCGTACTCGGCCCAGCGCCGCTTCGGGGATCTCGTCGGCGATCACGGTCTCCCACAGCGGGCTGAGCACGCCGAGCCCGAACATCGCCACGAGGTACGCCCCCGCGATCACCCACGCGCTCGCCGGCAGCGCCAGGGCCGCCATCGGCAGCACGTACAGTGCCGCACCCACCTGCACGGCCACCAGCGGCCGCCGGATGGGCAGCCTCGGCACCGCGAACACCCCCGCGACCAGCCCCACCGTGCCGCATTGCACGATCAGCACCCAACTGGCCTCACCGCCCAGCTCCTTGACCGCCGCCAGCGGGCCGAGCGTGAGGAACAGCCCGGCCATGAAGTGCCAGACCCCGTGGGCCAGGACCGTCGTCAGGAACCACGGCCGCCGCCGTACTTCGCCCCATCCCTCTCTCAGGTCGTTGAGAAACGTGGCGTTCTGGGCACTGGGGCGCTTGGCCGTACGTACTCCGCCCAGGGTGAGCGCCGAGCAGGCGAACAGCGCGGCCGTGAGCAGCGCGGCCCAGCCGGGGCCGGCCAGCAGCACCACGCCGCCCGCCAGGGCGGGAGCCAGCACGGCGGCCAGGCTGGTCGCGACGCCGAGCCGGGCGTTCACGCGTAGCCGCTCCGGCCCGGGCACCGCGGCCGCCACCAGCCTCGGCACCGCCGGCAGCCCGAACGCGACCGCGACACCCGCCAGCACGGCCAGCACAGCCAGGTGAGGCACACTGGCGGCACCGGTCAGCAACTCGATCGCGATGGCGGCCTGCGTCAGGCCGCGCACCAGGTCGGTGACCAGCGCCAGTCGCTCGGGTCTGACCCTGTCGGCCACCACCCCGCCCACCGGCAGGAACACCAGCAACGGAATCGCCTCACACGCCAGCACCATGCCGACGGCCCCGGCATCACCGGTGGCGCGCAGCACAGCGAGGGTGATCGTGGTCGGGATCAACGCGGTGGCCAGGGCGGACACGGCCCGGCCGATCAGCAGTCTCATGGTCCGCCAGATTATTTCGCCAGCTAATATTTCGTCAACTAAATACTTGCCGGCGTATCGTTGTCGTCTGTGGACTCAGTGGATCGTCATCTCGCCCGGTGGCGGGGCAAGGCGCCGTACGACGAGCGGGTCGAGGGGGTCGTGACGCGGATGCAGTTCCTCGTCAAGCACCTGCGCCAGACGAAGGAGGCGGCGCTGGCGCAGGTGGGGATGCAGGACTTCGAGTTCGAGACGCTGCACTGGCTGGTCGCCCATGGCGGGGGCGCGACGCCGTCCGAACTGGCGGTCGAGCTGATGCTCTCGCCCGCCGGGATGACCGGGCGGCTCGACACGCTGGAGAAGTCCGGGCTGGTACGGCGGCTGCGCAGCGCGGAGGACCGGCGGCGGGTGGACGTGGAGCTGACCGACAAAGGCCACGAGCTGTGGCTGGAGGCCATGCGGATCCGGGCGGAGGTGGAGGCGGAGATGGTCTACGTTCTGGACGCGCAGGAGCAGGAGACGCTGGACGGGCTGCTCGGCCGCCTCTTGGAGAACGTGGAGTCGAACCGCTGACCCACACTTCCCCGCGACGTGCCGGGCCACCCCGCCCGGCACGTCGCGCAGGTCACGGATAGGTGGTGACCGTCGAGGGGATGGTGTCGGGTCCGTAGGCCGGGGCGCCGGTATCGTTGATGACGTGGTTGTACCGCCCCTTGCCGCCGAGGGAGACGACCAGGAGGCCGTGGAACTTCACGCCCGCCTTCACCGGGACCTCGAAGCCGTGGTCCACCTGGATGCTGGGGTCGCCGGTGAACACGCAGTAGCTGCCCAGGCCCCAGCCCTCGTGGGTGTTCACCGAGGGGACGACCTTGTAGGCGGCCCAGCCCTTGACGCTCCCGTTCATGTACGCCGCCTGGTTCGGCGGGTCGTACGGCAGCTCGTTCTGGAAGAAGATCGTCCGTCCGCGCTCGCCGGACCACTCCACGTTGTACTTCTTGAAGTGCTCCACGAACAGCCCGGTGGCCAGCACGTCGTCGCCGTACACGCGAAGGCCGTAGTCGGCGGCGTTGACATCCCAGCCGACGCCGTCGCCGTGGTCGGCCCGCCAGATCCAGGTGTGGTCGATGACCGTGTCGTCGGCGTACACCACCACGCCGGCCGTCGCCTTCCCGGCGAACTGCCCGCCGATCCGGGCGAACACGTCCTGCACGGTGATCGGATTCGCCGAGTGGTCGGTGTGGACGCCCTGGCGGCCGATCTCCAGGAGCGTCGGCGAGTTGACCGTGCCGGCGTCGATCAGGAAGCCGGACAGCTTCACCCCGTCCACGTCCGCCACCCGCATGGCGGTGACGCCGTTGTCCGGCACCAGCGTCGCCAGGCCGAGGCCCATGACGATGGTGTCCGGCCTGGTCACCTCGACGGTCTGGTCGAGGTGGTAGATGCCGGGCGTGAACAGCAGGTGCAGCCCCTGCGCGACCGCCTGGTTGAGCGTGGCGGCGCCGACCCCGGGCTTGGCCACGTAGAACTGCGTGAGCGGGACCGACGTGCCGGAGGTCGGGCCGTTCGCCCAGGTCGTGCCGCGGGCGTTCGTGCGCTTGCCGGGGACGAACACGGCGGGGTCGTTCCCGTTCAGGTAGAGGTACGGCTTCTCGCGGCTCACCGGGGTGGTGTCGAGCGTGGTGTAGCGCGGCTCGGGGAAGCTGGTGGCCGGCGCGCCCTGCACGCCGGAGAACACCATGTTCCACACGCTGTTGGACCAGCCGCCGATCGAACTGTCCCGGGTGTACCACTGCTGCTGGGAGTACGACCCGACAGTGCCGTCGATCTTGCTGTCGGCGATGTAACCGCCGGACGCCCAGCCGTACCCGGACGGCGCGAGGTTGAGCCCGCCGCGGATGTGCATGCGGCGGAACGGCGCGGCCTGCGCGACCGCCCACCGGTTGGTGCCGTCGTACGGCGTGACCGCGAGGTTCTCGGTGGAGCGCCAGAAGTTCTGGGTGGCGTTGCCGTTGAACCAGCCCGCGTCCACGCTCACGCCCTTGACGGTGACGTCGTCGGGGTTGCGCCCGAGACCGTGCACGGAGGTGTAGAAGCCGGTGTTGACGTTGACGTCGTAGCTCCCGGGCTTGAACAGCAAGGCGTACCGGCCGGTGCCGAACTGGGCGGCCTCCTGCTGCTTGAAGATCTGATCGATCTGTCCCTGGATGGTCGCCGACGACATGGACGGGTCGAAGACCTTGACGTTCGGGCCGAGGTCGCCGCCGCCGGGCAGCTGCGTGCCGCCGCCCGTCACGTGCACGGCCACCTCCCACAGCGAGTAGCCGTAGCCGGTGCCGCGGGCGGTGCCGTTGATCCGCAGGTAGCGGCCCGAGCCGGTGACGTCGTAGGAAGCGTTGCCGCCGGTGCCGCCGGTCACCGTCTTCAGCACGCTCCAGGTGGTGCCGTCGGCGGACACCTGGATGGTGAAGTCCTTGCCGTAGGCGGCCTCCCACGACAGATCGACCTTGCAGATGTCGCGCACCTCGCCCAGATCGACCTGGATCCACTGCGGGTCGCTGAACGCGCTCGACCAGCGGGTTCCGGGGGCGCCGTCGAAGGCCGCCGAGGCGGGGGTGCCGGCGCCCTCGATCGACGAGGCGGTGGCCGGCCTGTTCAGTGCGGCGTTGGCGGACTGGCAGTCGGCGAGGGCGGCCGCGCCGCCCTGGGAGATCGAGGAGGCGGACGCGGGCGTGACCACCGCGGGCGTGACCAGCAGGGCGGCCAGGATCGCGAGCCCGGCCGGGTTTGACCTGTGTCTCATGTCCTTCGCTTTCATCGGGGGTGGTGGAGCGGGTCACCGGGCGCGTCAGCTGTAGACGCCGAACTCCCACAGCGAGTAGCCGTACGCGGTGCCTCGCTGGGTGAGGTTCAGCCGGACGTACCGGGCGGAGGCGTTCAGGGGGATCTGGTCGAAACCGCCGTCGCCGGTGGTGGTGCCGTAGGCAGTGGCCCAGTCGGCGCCGTTGGCCGAGGTCTGGATCTGGTAGGCCTTGCCGTAGGCGGCCTCCCAGCCGAGCTGGACCTGCTTGAGCGCGGTGACCTGGCCGAGGTCGACAGTGATCCACTGGGGATCGGCCCACTCGCTGGCCCACCTGGTGGTGAAGCTGCCGTCGGTGGCGCGATCAGGGGTGAACGGCCCGCCGTCGCCGGTCGGCTGGAAGCTGGAGGCGGTGGTGGGCTTCCCGCGTGCCACATTCGTCCCGTCCACGACCGGCGGGACCACGCGGAACGAGCGTTGCTCGATGCCGACGCCGCCCTGGCCGTCGTAGGCGTAGACGTACACCTTCCACACGCCCAGCTGCTCGGGGGCGGTCACCGAGAACCGTCCCGGGCCGGTCTGGGTGAAGGAGACGTGCCGCAGTCCCCGGTTTCCGGTGACGTGCTTGTCGCTGAACATCAGGTTGTAGCGGATCGGGTCGCCGTCGGGGTCGGTGGCCACGGCGTCCACCGTGAAGGTGCGCCCGGCGGGCACCTCGGTCTGCGAGCCGACGGCCATCGAGGTGATCCGCGGCGGTGTGTTCGCGGAGGACTGCCCGGTGTAGGCCTGCTTCAGCGCGTGGTACCCCAGCCGCCGCCACCCTCCGGTGAGGACGTTGAGCCAGACCCCGCCGAAGTCGTTCTCCAGCCCGTAGTTGAAGGCGGTCATGCCGAGCGCCACCCCGGGATGGCCGCGGATCGCGTCCCAGCTCGCGCTGTACATGTCGCGTTTCTGCAGGTCAGTCGGCTCGGTGGGTTGCCCGTTGACGTCGTTCGCGACCTCCCACTCGCCGTCCGGGCCGGCCTCGGTGACGATGTACGGCTTGGTGTAGCCGCCCTTGGACCAGTCGTCCTTGACGCTCTTGAGTGCGCCGTAGGCGTTGACGGCGAGCAGGTCGAGCGCCGGGGAGTACGCCTTGTAGTACGGCCAGGCGCCGGTCCAGGCGTCGGTGGAGGTCACCGGATGGTTCGGGTCGGCGGCGTGGACCGCCTCGGCCACCTCGTCGACGAACCTGGCGTAGGCCACCCGCCGCTGCTCGACGACGTCCCCGGGCAGCCCGTGGTCCTGCATGGTGAGGATCACCTCGTTGCCGACGTCCCACATCAGCACGCCCTGGCGGTTCTTCAGCGCGTTGACCCGGGCGACGATCTCGTTCTTCACGCTGGTCTTGTAGGCGGTGTCGTTCACGTAGTCGGCGCCCTGGTTGAGCCAGTGACCGACGATGACCTTGATGCCGTGCCGGGCGGCGGTGTCGAGCAGCGCCGGGGTGGCGGTGTCGTCGACGCCCCAGATCCGGATCGTGTTGACGCCCATCGCGGCCAGGTCCCGCATGTACGCGTCGGCCGCTCCCTGCGGCGGGCCGTAGGTCACACCCTTGACCAGGTAGGGCGACCCGTTCACCTGCAGCTGCCAGTTGCCCTGCGAGCCGGTGACCTTCACCGTGCTCGGCCCGGCGGGAACGGGCGGGTCGGCCATGGCGGCGGGCGTCGTGCCGGACCGCCGTTCGACCACGACGCGGTCCACGCTCAGCACGCCGCCGGAGGTGGTGGCGGCGACCGGCGTGGTGCGGCCCGCGATCGCGTCGGGCAGGGAGCCGCCGATCGCCAGGTCCAGGCGCAGGTAGAAGCCGTGGTGGACGGCGGCGTTCCAGGCTGCCACGCCGACCTGGCTCTGGCGCACCACCCAGGTCTGCCTGCCGTCGAGGTAGAAGCGGATCTCCTCGTCCGTCGTGGTGCGGTCGATGACCTGCGCGTAGTCGTGGTAGTCGCTCTGGCAGCCGCCGCAGGTGGCGAAGCCGCTGGTGCGGCCGTCGTACTCGTTGCAGGCTCCGCCGGGGGCGGTGCCGCAGTGCAGGGTGTTGGCGAGCTGGTCGCGGCCGTTGACGTCGGTCATGATGTCGGTCTCGCCGATCGACGGCCAGTTGGTGTGGTTGCCGCGGAAGGCGGCGCCGGTCGCGCGGAAGCCCGGCCAGTAGCCGAGCGCGCCGGGGACGTCGGGCTGTTTGACGCGGGCGCTGAACCTCAGCATCTCCCCCGGCCTCGGCTCGAAGTCGGTGCGCTGCGTCTCGACCCGGCCCGAGGTCCAGGCGCCGGAGGCGTCCCTGATCGCCTTGATGTTCAGATGGCCCAAGCCGTCGAGGGACACGTTCGCCGTTGAGGCGCTCATCGTCTCGACCTCTCCGGTGCCCCACTTCGCCGGGCCGCCCGGATACTGGGTCCCGGTGCGCAGGATCCAGTCACCGGCCGCGGGGGAAGTGCCGGCCTGGCCGGTGAAGTCCTCCTTCCACACCTCCGTCCAGTCGCCTCCCGAAGGTCCGCCGGTCTGGCCGTAGACCTGGAACTCCCACAGCGAGTAGCCATAGCCGGTGCCGCGCGCCGTGCCGTGCATGCGCACGTACCGGCCGCTGCCGGTGACGGCGAGGGTCTGCGTGCCGCCGGTGCCGGCGGCGGTCTGGTAGACGTCGGTCCAGTTCGTACCGTCGGGCGAGGTCTGGATGGTGAACGCCTTGCCGTACGCGGTCTCCCAGATCAGGACGACCTTGCTGATCGTCGCCGGGGCGCCGAGGTCGACCTGCAGCCATTGGGGGTCGCTGAACGAGCTCGACCACCGGCTGGCGGTGTCGCCGTCGACGGCGGCCGCGGCGGCGTAGGCGGCCCCCTCCGACGAGGACGCCGTCGCCGGCTTCCCCTGTGACAGCAGGGTGTCGGCCGCGGCGGCGGGGCCGGGCCAGGCCAGGCCGGAAAGGAGCAGCCCCACCATGGTGACGACGACCAGGGCCGGTCGCGACAAGCCGGGACTTCGAGCTGGACGCACTGTCTCTCCTCCGAACATGGGGGGTGGTCGCCGCACCGGCGACAGAGGGAGAGCGCTCTCCGTACCGGCGAGAGTGCCCGGCAAATCGAACCCAGTCAAGGCCCATTTCCCGCGATCTGGAAATCCGCCGCTCACCCGTACGAAACATCCGATTCGAATGTACGCAGGTCGTGGCCTTGAGCGGATGCCAGTGTGTCGGCCGGGTGAACTTCTCCTTCCGGTCGGAGTCATCGCGCCTTGACAAGCGCGACCCGGCGTACGACTCTCGTTGGAGAGCGCTCTCCTTGCCGGTCCGACGGTTCCCCCAAGGAGAGATCATGAAATCCTCCCGAAGACCCGCCAGGCTCAACCTGGCCCTGTTCGCCGGCGCGCTGGCCACGGTCGTCGCCACCGCGCTGCTCGTGATCGCGCCGGCCCGCGCGGCGGACGCCCTGCTCTCGCAAGGCCGCGTCGTCACCGCCTCCTCGGTGGAGGGAGCGGGATACGGCCCCGGAGCGGCCGTCGACGGCGACACCGCGACCCGCTGGTCCAGCCTCGCGGCCGACCCGCAGTGGCTGCAGGTCGACCTCGGCGGCTCGGCGACCATCTCCCAGGTCCTGCTGGTCTGGGAGGGCGCCTACGGCAAGGCGTTCAAGATCCAGACCTCGCCCGACGGGCAGAGCTGGAGCGATGTCTACTCCACCACGTCCGGCGCCGGAGGCAGCCAGACCCTCCAGGTGTCCGGCACCGGCCGGTACGTGCGGATGTACGGCACGGCGCGCGGCACGGGCTACGGCTACTCGCTGTGGGAGTTCAAGGTGTACGGCGCCGGAGGCGACGGGACCACCCCCAGGCCGAGGCCGACCTTCACCGACCAGGTGACGCACCACGAATTCCAGGCCAACTGCTCCTGGACGGCCAACCGTCCCGACGACCCCATCGTCTACCCCGGCCTTCCCGGCGCGTCCCACATGCACACCTTCGTCGGGAACAGGACGACGAGCGCCGCCAGCACGGCGACCTCGCTGCTCGCCGGCGGCACGTCCTGCACCAACCCGCACGACCGGTCCGCGTACTGGTTCCCCAGCTTCTACAAGGGCGACCAGCTGATCCAGCCGACCGGGAACCAGGTCATCTACTACAAGTCCGGGATCCTGGAGTACTGGCGGGTCCAGCCGTTCCCGCAGGGCCTGCGCTTCGTCGTGGGCAGCCCGACGGCGACGCTGGAGCAGTTCCGTGACTCCCCTGGCGCGGTCGAGGGCTTCGAGTGCGGGGACATCTCACACAGCTGGGACATCCCGCAGTCGTGCGCGGCGGGTACCCAGGTGAACGTCCGGTACCAGGCGCCGAGCTGCTGGGACGGCGTCCACCTCGACAGCGCCGACCACAAGGGCCACATGGCCTACCCGGCCGGCGGCTACTGCCCGGCCAGCCACCCGGTCGCGGTGCCGATGCTGGAGTTCAAGATCGCCTTCCCCGCCGGCGGCGACCTGTCGCAGGCGCGGTTGGCCAGCGGGCGCGGTTACACCTGGCACTACGACTTCTTCAACGCCTGGGACGACCCCGCCATCCTGGACGCGCTGGTGACGCACTGCATCAACGGCGGCCTGCAGTGCGACCCGCGGGGATACGACCAGTACAAGCCGCACCGCGGCGCCGCCCTCACCGAGAACTTCGAGCTGCCCTGACCCCTGCCCGGCCCACCCGGGGACATGATCACCGTGCCGGGCGCCGTGACCCGGTGCCCGGCACGGCCCGACCTGACCGAGGGACTTCGCATGAGACACGGCCTCGCGGCCCTGGCCCCGCTCCTGGTGCTCGGGGCGGCGGTCGCCCTGGTGGGAGGCTGCCTCGCCCGTTCCGCCGAACCTGGATCACCCGACCGGCATGCCTCGCATCCGCCCGCTGCCGGCGCCGTCCTGCCCGCCACGGCCGCCGGGTTCAACGCCACCGACACCGCCTGGCTGCAACTGATGATCGCGATGGAGGAGCGGGCGCTGCTCCTGCTCGACCTCGGTGCGGGACGCGGGGGTTCGCCCGCCGTACGAGGGCTGGCGGGCCGTCTCCGGCAGGCTCACGCAGCGGAGTTGCGACGCCTGCGGGCCGAGCTCGGCCGTACCGGACTGCCTGCGCGGAACCCGCACGAAGGGCACGACATGCCGGGCATGGCCACCCCGGACGAGCTGGCGGCGCTCGGGGCCGCCACGGGCGGCGCCTTCGACCGGCTCTTCCTGACCCGGCTGCGCGCGCACGTCGAGCAGACGGCCCTGGTGTCCCGATCGGAGCAGGTCTCCGGGGCGGACCGCGCCACCAGGGACCTCGCCGCCGCGATCGTGCGAAGCCGGACGGCCGAGCGCGGCCTGCTGACCGAGATCGAAATACGAAGGGAACGTGTGTGACCGACGACGACATCGACCGCCTCGTGAGCAAGCTCGACCTGGAACAGAAGGCGCGGCTGGTCACCGGTGCGAGCGTGTGGCGCACCGACGCCGAGCCGGACATCGGGCTGCGGGCCATGGCGTTCTCCGACGGCCCGGCCGGCGTCCGCGGGGAGGGCTGGGACGAGAGGGACACCTCCCTGACCCTGCCCTGCCCGACCGCGCTGGCCGCCACCTGGGACGAGCACCTGGTCGGCCTGCTCGGCGGGCTGCTCGCCGGCCGCCACTTCGAGTGCCCGCCTTGGAGAGCGCTCTCCCTCCCCTCTGCTATAAAACGCACATGACCCCTCGTCTCCCGGCATCGCAATCCCTCCCCACCCTGGAAGACGTGGCGCGCGTGGCGGGGGTCTCGCGCGCCACCGTCTCCAGGGTGATCAACGGCATCCGCAACGTCGATCCCGCGATCCAGGAGAAGGTGCGCCACGCCATCAGCGCGATCGGATACGTGCCCAACTCGGCGGCGCGGTCTCTGGTGACGAGGAGGACCGGCGCGATCGGGCTGGTCGTCTCCGGTGCCGGGGACGGCGACGACGATCAGCGCTTCACCGTCTTCACCGACCCGTTCTTCGGGCGCGTGGTGGCCGGCGTCGTGAGCTTCCTGAGCACGCGCGGCGTGCATCCCACCCTGATGTTCGCCGAGACCGACCAGAGTCGCGACCAGATCGTCACCTACCTCCGGCAGGGCAACGCCGACGGGGCCGCGCTGGTGTCCACCCACGCCGAGGACCCCCTGCCCGCGCTCCTCGTCGAGGCGCGGGTGCCGACGGTGCTGTTCGCCAAACCGGCCCGGCCCATCCCCATCAGCTACGTCGACGTCGACCACCGGGCCGGGGCGAAGCTCGCCGCCGACCATCTGTGGGCACTGGGACGGCGGCGGATCGCCACGATCTCCGGCCCGCTCGACGTGCCCGCGAGCCAGGAGCGGCTGGCCGGCTTCCGCGACGCCATGGCGGCGCACGGCCACTCCTACATCCCCTGCGCCGAGGGCGGGTTCACCTACGGCAGCGGGGAGGCCGCCATGGAACGGCTCCTGGCCGAACATCCCGACCTCGACGGCCTGTTCGTGGGCAACGACCTCATGGCCCAGGGGGCCCTTCCCGCGCTGCGGCAGCACGGCCGCCGGGTTCCCGATGACGTCGCGGTCGTGGGTTTCGACGACAGCAGCGTGGCCACCGCCTGCCGTCCGCCGCTCACCACGGTCCGCCACCCGGTCGAGGACATGGCCGCCGAGATGGCCCGCCTGCTCCTGGCCCGCATCGAGGAGCCGGGCCTTCCGCCGACCTCGGTGATCTTCGATCCGGCTCTCGTCGTCCGCCAGTCCGCCTGACCTCCGCCGCGGCCCTACGGGGTGTGTCCCGTCAACGCGTTTACCGGGGGGCACGACCGGCCGGTGATGCGGGCGATGTGGGCGTCGCGTTCCTCCTCGGTCCTGGGGCGTCCGGCGATCCCCGGCCGTTGTTGCCAGGGTTCCGGACCCTGCGGCCGGCGGAACTCGATCCCCATGGCTTCCAGGCGCAGCAGGTGGGTTTCCATGCGCTCGCGGAAACCGGGCAGGTCACGCAGGCGGGCCGGAGTCCACAGGACTTCCGCGATCGCCGCCAGGCGGGGGAAGGCGAAATAGTCGACCACACGTCCGGAGTCCATGTACTCCGTCCAGATGTTGGCCTGGCCCCCGATCACATGGCCGGCCTCCTCGGGAGAAAGCTCCGCGGGCACGGGCTCGAAGGCGTAGACGCGGTCGAGGTCCAGGACGACGGACTGCGGTATCGGCTCGGTGTCCAGGTCGGACTGCCGGTAGTCGAGATAGGCGTGGTTGTCGGGGCAGCTGATCACATCGTGTCCCCGGCGGGCCGCGACGACGGCGCCGGACATGCCGCGCCAGGACAGGAGCGTCGTCCCGGCCGGCAGGTCGCCTTCGAGCAGGTCGTCCCAGCCGAGCATGCGGCGGCCCTGCCCGGCCAGGTGGCGGCCGATGCGTCCCAGGAACCATCCCGGCAGCCGGTCCACGCTGTCGAGCCCGAGCTCGGCGGCTCTGGCCCACGAGGCGGGATCGTCGCGCAGGCGGGTCTTCGGGGCCTCGTCGCCGCCCACGCAGACATACGGCGACGGGAACAGATCGATCACCTCGTCCAGCACGTCGCAGAAGAACCTGACGGTGTGCTCCTCGGCGTTGAGCACATGATCGTCGATGCCCCAGCGGGTCCACACCGGCAGTCGCTCCGCCCCGGCGCCCAGTTCGGGGTAGGCGGCCAGGGCGGCGCGGACATGGCCGGGCATCTCGATCTCCGGCACGACGGTGATGAAACGTCCGGCGGCGTAGGCGACGATCTCGCGGATGTCGTCATGGGTGTAATAGCCGCCGTGCGGCCGGCCGTCGGTGCCCGCGTCGGGCCCGGAACCTAGCTGCGTCTCCGTACGCCACCCTCCCACCGCGGTCAGACGGGGGTAGCGGCCGATCTCCAGACGCCAGCCCTGGTCGTCGGTGAGGTGCAGGTGGAGCCGGTTGAGCCGGTGCGCCGCCAGCTGGTCGATGAGCCTGAGCACGCCGTGCACCGGCATGAAGTGCCGTGCGACGTCGAGCAGGACGCCGCGCCACGGAAACCGCGGCGCGTCGGTGACGGTGGTCGCGCCGATGACCCAGTCCGTGCCGGGGATGGTGGGTGAGCGGCGGTGTACGGCGGGCGGCAGCAGTTGCAGCAGCGTCTGGCAGCCGTAGAACACGCCTGCGGGGTCGCCGCCCTCGATGCGCACGTGGTCGGGGGTGACTTGCAGCCGGTAGGACTCGGGGGCGAGATCGGGCTCGAGTTCCAGCCGGATCGAGCCGGACGCCGACTCGCGCAGGGGCAGCCCGGTCCCCGCGCGCAGGGCGCCCTGTAACCACGCCAGGACTCCGTGCAGGGCGTCCGGCGCCGTCAGGCCGGTTTCCGTGGTGAGGGCGAAGGCGCCGCGGGCCGGGACCACGGCGGCGGGCAAGGGGACGAGGCTCATGCGGCTTTCCTCACAGGTCGCGGGAGGGCTTGACGGCGGCGCGCGGACGACGTCGACGGTCGTATGGCGTGGACGGGTTGCGGCCCGGACAGGCCGCGCACCATCACGGCCTGTCCGGGTGCCAACTCGTAGCGGTTCAGTAGAGCCGGGTGATCTTCCACCTGTTGAGGTTGAAGCCGCCCGTCACCGCGTAGATGCCGAACTGGTGTGTCCCGGCGGGCAGGTCGACTTCACGGGAGATCGTCCGGTAGCTCGACCAGCTCCCGGTGTTCGGCACGTCGATGTTTCCGAGCGGGGTGGCGCCCTCGTTGACGTCCAGCGAGATCACCCCGCCGTCGTTCGGCGACGCGACGCGGTACTCCACCAGGTAACGCCCGGCCGACGGGATGGTGACCCCGCCGAAGGCGATCCAGTCGGTGCTGTCGAAGGAGCCGACGTGCTGCCCGCCGCCCGTGTCGGGCGTGGGCTCGGTGATGACGCCCTTCATCGCGCTGTAGTTCTCGGCCTCGAAGGTGCGGGTGTGGCAGCCGCCGGGCGCCAGCTCGCAGATGTCGGCCCGGTTGGTCGACACCTTGAGGTCGTCGTACCAGATCCAGGAGTCGTTGGCGGGCGCGAAGGTGGTGTCCGCCCCGCCGAAGAAGGAGGAGAAGTAGGCCCGGTCGATCAGATCGCCGATGCGCACGAAGCGCAGCCCGGTGACGGTGGCGGCCGAGACGCCGTTGTAGAAGATCTCGATTTCGCCGTCGGGGTTGGCGTTGCCGTTGGTGACGGTGTTGACCTTGAGCCTCTGGACGACGTTGAACCACTCCCCCCGCGGATAGAGGATGTCGGCGCCGTTGCGCTTGAGCACGGCGTAGTCGCCGTACTGCCCGGCGTGACCCATGTGGTAGTAGTAGATCGCCGCTTGGCCGTTGTTACGCCGCCAGATCATGCGCGAGCTGAAGCCGTTGTAGCCGTCGCAGACCTGGCCTCCCGAGCACGCGGCGCCGCCCGCCAGACCGAGTCCCAGCTTCCCGGCGAACTCCGTGGTGCCCCAGCTGAAGTCGCTGCTGTAGCGCGCCCAGTAGGACAGGTAGTACTCACGGGCCGGGGTCAGCGCGAGCGGCGCCTGGGCGCCGGAGTCGGCCGGTCCGATCTTGCCCTTGGGGTAGAAGACGCGCAGCGACTTGCCGCCCGAGTGGTTGAAGTTGTAGCCGTCGATCCAGGTACGGGTGTCCATGCCCTCCTGCCAGGGCGCGCTCCAGCCGTCAGCCGCCCACTGGCTCAGGGTGTAGGCGGTGCCCCGCTCGGGCCGTTCGAAGGTGTTGACGCGGGGTGCGGCCAGGGCGGTGCCGGGGATGAGGGCGAAGAGGGAGACGAGTGCGGTGAGGACCTTTCCTCTCATGGGCTGGCTCCTGTTCAGAGATCGAGGACGAGCGTGCGTCCCCAGGGGTGACGCCCGGCTTCGGTGAAGCCGAGCGCGGCATAGAAGGCCAGGGCCCGGACGTTGGTCTCGGCGACGCCGAGGTGCAGGCCGGGCACCTGCCGTTCCCGCAACGACGCGATCAGGGCCGACATGAGGCGGTGGCCCCAGCCCCTGCCCCGCAGTCGCGCGGTGAGCTTGATGTGCGCCTGGGCCGGGTGGCTGGTGAACCAGGGCCGAGGCGCGTCCGGGTAGTCGTGGATCACATCGACGTAGCGGTGGTCGAGGGTGCCGTCGCCGGGATCGGGACGGCGGGGGTACTGCTCGCGCAGCACCGGCCACCAGTGCTCGCGGGCCCACCCAAGAAACTTCTCGGTGGACGCGGTGGCGACGACGTAGCCGCCGATCCCCTGCTCGTCGGCCACGACGATGGCCAGGCCGGGATCGGCGACCGCGTACGGCCCCGCATAGAGGTGACCGGGCAGGTCGGGGGTGTGGAAGCGGGGCGCCTCCGCCCGGCCCGCCCCGTCGACGAGCAGGCACACCCGGTAGATTCCGGCCAGGTCGGCAGGGTGGTAGGGCCGCAGGAGCGCCGCCATCGCGAGCTCCTAGGAGACCGTGACGGCGACGGTGACCCTGTCGCCGGATCGGACGTATTTCACGGACTGTCCATTCAAAGTGACATCTCGTACACCTGGTGCGTGGACCGAGATCTCATACCGCCCGGTCGCTCCGCGCGGCACGGTCAGCCGCAGCTCGGACCCGGCGTAGGCCACCGACGCCCGCTCGATCGGCTGCGAGACCTTGACCCAGTCGATGCCGTCCACGGAGACCGCGGCGCGGCGCATCAGGTCCACGCTGACCGGTGCGCCGTTCGCGGCCCGTCTGAGCAGCGCGTAGCCGGAGTCGAAGAGCACGTCGTCGCGGAGGCCGGCGGTCAGGTCGACCCGCACGTGCCCGTCGGCGATTCGCCGGGCGTCGCTCACGGCCGGTCCGTCTGCCCGCGAGCGGGTCTCGATCAGCGTGGTGAACCGCGTCCGCGCCGTCCCTTCCCGTCTGGCCAGCAGGAACGGGATGGGCTTGCCGGTGGTGGCCTCGCCCGGCCCGCTGGTGTGCAGGACCCCGGTCGAGGTCGGCTCCAGCGACCGCAGCGAGAGCACCGCCGTGTCGGAGTTCCACTGCGCCTGCCACCGCCCGTCCGCCGCCGTGCCCTCGGCGACCCGCTTGAGCCGGTGGTAGCCGAAGTCGGTGTCGGCCGGGTCGAGCACGCAGTCGCCGCAGGGCGGCGGCGTCATGGCGGGCCCGCTCACCTCCAGCGTCCCCTGCCCGTGCCACGACTGGTCGTAGCGGTGCGCGGTGGTCCCCGAGGCGTCGAACACGTCGAGTGTGTAGCGGTCGGTCATCAGGTCCGCACGGCGGATGGCCACGTCCCCGTCCTTGGCTCCGGCGTCGGCCACCCGCAGCCCGGGGGTGGTGCCGAAGAAGTTCAGCGAGCCGCGCATGGTGCGGTCCTGGCTTCGGCCGTCCACGACGACCGTGTTGTGCGAGACGCTCTCGCGGTACCAGTTGTTGGTCAGGTCGGCGTTGTCGGAGCCGTAGACCATGCCGAGATCGGTCGACTGCAGCCCGCCGCCGGTCACGTCGACGTGCAGCTTGTCGGCGTGGCCGTGGCTGCCGCCCGGGATGCCGTGGTCCATCCGGATCGCGTCGGCCTGGAAGGGGTCCACCGCCGAGCCGTACAGCAGGGCGACGTCGTCGAAGAAGCCCACTCCCCTGTCCGAGACGAGTGACACCCGCGCCGCGACCGCCTCACGCGGAACCGCGCCGTGCACCCCGGCGGCCTTCCAGGTGCCTGCGAAAGCTGTGGAGACGGGCTCGGTGGTCGTGCCGTCCTTCTTCACGAACGACAGCTCGATCCGGCCGATCCCCTGGACCCGTGCCTTCAGCTCGACGGTGCCGACGAGGCCGCCGGTGACCGGGATGTCGCTGCTCCAGCGCCCTTGCGTGGCCGTCGCCGCCGAGCCGCCGCGATAGGCGAGCGGCGAGATCGCCGTGCGTCCCTCGCGGGCCCAGGACGTGCCGCCGTCCTCGAAGCCGCCGTCCCGGGCCAGGTCGGCCAGCCACAGGTCGAGCCGCTCGAAGCTGCCGTCGATCGCCAGCCGCACGGCACGCGCCTTGACCGGTACCTGGAGCTCCTTCTCTCCCTCGGTTACGCTGATCTTCCTGCCCTTCCGATCGAGGAAGGTCAGCTTGACCGATCCGCGGCCCAGGACCGACAGCCGCAGATGTGACAGGCGGGTGCCGTCCACCGGGAAGGTCTGGGTCGCCTGGCCCGTCACTGCGCCCTTCTTCCAGGTCCCGGTCAGCGCCCAGGAGGCCGGCTTGCCCGCGTCCTCCAGCGCCGCCTCCGTGAAGTCCCCGTTGGGGACGAGGTTGGCCGGCTCGCCCCCGCGCAGCACGGTCTCGCCCAGGCCGCGGAAGGTGGTGCTGCGCTGCCGTACACCTGGGCTCTTCGGGATCTCGTCGGCGCCGTACCGCAGCGCCCACCGGTCGCCTCGCGGCTGGCCGAGATTGTGGTAGGCCAGCCCGAGCCCGGCGGCGAAGTCGGGGTCGTCGTAGGTGGCATAGGCCCATTCGGCGAACATCGTGAAGTTGGGGCCGAACCTCCGTCCCCAGGTGCCGCCGTCACCGGCCGCGGGGACGGTCAGGTCCGGATACAGGTACGGCAGGAGTGTGGTGTACATCGACTTGAAGCGCGGATCGTGCGGGTAGTCCTTCTGCCGCGCCGAGATGGCGACCTGGGTGAGCGCCTGGAGCGCGTACAGGTGGTAGCTGGCCGAGCCCTCCCACCACCAGCCGTCGCTCACGATCGCCTTGTCCAGCAGGAACTCGGTGTCCTTCAGCGCGGCATCGCGCAGTCCGGCGTCGTCGATCGCCGCGCCGACCCCGTGCACCGCCGCGGCCGTCCAGGCCTGGAAGTTGGAGGTCGCCATCGGGCTGGAGATCAGCAGCTCGGCCAGCGGGCGCAGCAGATTGCCCTCGATGTTCACCCGCTCGGCCTCGGTGAGGCCGTCGCGGATCAGGTCGTAGGCGTCGATCAGCCCGATGGCTGCGACCGCCTCGTCCAGCGACTGGTAGTGGATGCGCCCGTAGAGCGGGTTGAGCGGCACGGACAGGAACCGGTCGGCGTAGTAGAGCAGGATGTCACGCGCTTTGGCGGCGTACTGCTCACCGCCGGTCACCCGGTAGGCGAGTGCCAGGTCGGAAGCGCCCTGCGCGGCGTTGTTGTGCCAGATCTCCACCCATGCGCTGTCGTACGGCTCGCCGCCGTAGGTCTTGCCGTCGAGCGGGCACCGATGGCTCGTGGGGCTGTCGTAGTCGAAGGTCAGCATGGTGTTGGTGCCGGGGCATTTGAAGTTGCCGCTCCAGCCGCCGTGGAAGACCGTCTTGTCCAGCGGCCTGCCCAGCCAGGCGTCGGCCTCCGCCTTGACGGTGGTGTCGAAGGCCTTGGCCGCCCACGGCCGCCCTGAGATGCGCTTGCGCAGGGTGTCCAGCTCCGCGGGCGTCGCGTAGACCCGAGGTTCGCCGCCCTTGGCGGTGGCATCCTCCACCGTGAGCGTGGCCCGCTGTGCCGATGCCGCGTCACCACTGGGCGTGACGGTCAGTACGGCGGAGCCCGGAACGGTCACCGTGACCAGGGTGGACTCCCCCGGCTTCAGTTCTGCGGTCACCGCCGGGCTCACCGTGCCGCGGTCCACCGCGAGCCGCAGGGTGTCGGCCACGGCGCGCCGGTTGGTGACCGTGACCAGGAACGTGGCGTCGCTGCCCGGCGCGGCCTTCTTGGTGGCGCGTTCGGGGTAGAGCCAGGCCGATCCCGGCGTCACCCGCACGTCGTCCACCCACATGGTGCCCGTGGAGGTCTGCACGGTGTTGATGATCTGGACCCGCGTGGTCAGCGGCGGCACCTTGAAGGTGCCCTCCACGGTGCTCCAGTCCCTGGTGCCGGTGAGGATGCCGCCGAGCAGGCCGGAGCCGGTGTAGACGGTGGTCCCCGCGCTGTCGACGTAGCTGAAGTTGAGCGAGACGCGGGCCGCGCCGGGGAAGTCGGTGTAGTCGGCCAGGGTGATCGCGTCGAGCTTCACCTTGGCGGAGATGTGCACGATGGGGGTGGTGGTCTGGTTGAGCGGGACGGTGACGTACCCGCCGATCTTCTTGGTCGGCGAGCCGTCGATCCGCATCGACCGGCCGCCCTCCGCGGCCACCGTGGTGTCGATCGCGTAGGTGGAGCTCTGCCACGGCGTGCACCAGGCGGGTGCCGGGCAGGCTTCGGTGGCGGGCGTGGTCGTCTCGAACCCGGGGTTCGGCACCAGGTTGGGCCCGTCGGCGGCAGCGGTGGCGGGCATCGCCTGAAGCGGGGTCGAGGCCACGATCAGCGCCGCCAGTAAGGCGGTGATCTTCTTCATGCCGCTTCCAGCCACGCGTCGCGGTGCCGGGCGACGAACTCGTCGTCCACCAGCTCGGGGTAGGCGGCGATGACGCGGTCGAGCTCCTCGGCCTGGCCGGGCGACAGGCCCTCGGCCGGGTCGAGCAGCCGTACCTCGGCCAGCAGGCCCTGGCGGCGCAGCACCTCGTGCACTCCGGCGATGCAGCCCGCGAACCCGTGCGCCACGTCGAAGACCGCGCCGTTGGCGTCGGTGAGCCGCGCGGCGAGCGTGAGCAGCTCGGCGTCCACCTGTCCGCTCCTGACCGCCGCGTGGGCGCGGTGCAGCAGCTCCACGGCCCGGTGGGTCCACACCGCCGTCTGGCCGAGCAGGCCGCCGACGATGCGCTTGACCACCGGCTTGCCTTCCACCTCCACCGAGAACTCGGTGAGCAGGTCGACCAGGATGTTGTCGTCGTTGCCGGTGTACAGGGCGATCTCCTCGGCCCGGCCGGACTCACAGACCGCCCGGACCACGTCGATCGTGCGGTAGCGGTCGAACGGCGCGATCTTCACCGCACGTAGCGCCGGGAGCTGGGCCGCCCGGCGCCAGAAGTCCACGCCGAGGACGCGACCGCCCACGGCCGGCTGCAGGTAGAACCCGCAGAGCGGCAGCACCTCACCGATCTCGGCCAGGTGGGCGACGAGCTCGTGATCGGGCAGGTGGTCCAGGCCGCGCAGGATGACCATGGCCAGGTCGTAGCCCAGGGAGGCGGCCAGCTCGGCCTCGCGGACAGCCTCCGCCGTACCGCCTGCCACGCCCGCGACCAGCACCGGGGCCGGGCCGCTCGCCCGGGTGCCGGCCGTGGCGGCTTCGTCCGCGGCCAGCCGCAACACCGGCTCCAGCAGACCCGCCGTACGGATGCCGAACTGGGTGGTGTGAACGCCTACGGCGAGGCCACCCGCTCCGGCGTCGAGGTAGTACCGGGTCAGCGCTCGCTGGCGGCGCTCGTCGAGCGTGCCGTCGGCGGCGATGACGAGGGGGTGCGCGGGGATGATGACGCCTTCCAGCAGGGTGCGTGCTGCGGAGGGCGCCAGGATGGCTGGCATCAGAAGCGTCCTTCTCGTTCTTGGAAATGGGTGGTCTTGCCGTGCACCGCTCCCCCGGAGGCCACCCAGCGGGCGGTGGCGTCGAGCAGGCGCATCAGCGGGACGGTCGGGTAGCCGAACAGGGCGTGCGAGCGTGCGGCGTTGGAGAGCAGGGCTGTCGGCTCCTCGCCACCGGTGAAGCGCGGCGTGACCCCGAGGCGGGCGGCCAGCTGTCCGGCCAGCCAGCGGACCGACGCGGTCTCGGGTCCGGCCATGTTAAGGATCAGCGGTGGGGTGGCGCAGTGCTCGAAGAGGCGTAGCGTCATGGCGTTGACGTCGCCCTGCCAGATGACGTTGACGCTGCCCGTCGCCAGGTCGATCGGCTCACCCCGGTGGACGGCCTGCGCCAGTTCGAGCAGGACGCCGTAGCGCATCTCGACGGCGTAGTTGAGGCGGACGATGGCGGCCGGGGTGCCCTGGACGCGCGAGAAGTGCTCGATGATGCGTTCGCGGCCGAGGCAGGACTGCGCGTATTCACCGGCCGGGCTCGAAGGGGTGTCCTCGTCGGCTCCGCCGCCGGCCACCGGGACGAGGGGGTAGACGTTCCCGGTGGAGAAGGCGACGACGCGGGATCCCGGGAAGCGCTGCATGACGCGTCCCGGCAGGTAGGTGTTGAGCGCCCACGTGCCGGGTTCGGAGCCGTGCGTGCCGAACTTGCGTCCGGCGAGGTAGACGACGCGCTCGGCCTCGGGCAGGCGGGCCAGGTCGGCGTCGTCGAGCAGGTCGGCCCGGACGATCTCCACTCCGGCCTGCTTCATGAACGCCTCGTCCTCGCCGGAGAGGGTGCGCGCGACGGCGATCACCCGGGCGGTGGAACGGCGGGCGTCGAGGGCCCGGCGGGCCATCACCGCGAGGCCGGGGCCGATCTTGCCTCCGGCGCCCAGCAGCATCAGGTCGCCCGCGGTGCGGGCGAGGCCGTCGGCCACGGCCTCGGACGGTGTGGAGAGCGCTTCGAGCGGATCGTTCAGGTTCTCGATCATCGGATGTCCTCCGACATCAGCGAGCGGAAGGCGGACAGCGCCTCGTGCAGGGGCGCGGCCTGCGGGTACCAGGCGGCCTCCCACTCCAGGCAGGTCCAGCCGCCGTAGCCGAGACGGGCCAGTTCCCCGGCGAAGGCGTCGAGGGGCACGGCGCCGGCGCCCGGCAGCACGGGCGCGAGGTCGGTGGTGGAGGTGACGTCCTTCACCTGTACGTGGGCCAGCCAGGGGCGCAGCGCCTCGGCCGTGACGGCCGGGGGCTCACCCGCACGCCACGGGTTGACGACGTCCCAGAGGGCTCCGACGTGCGGAGAGCCGACCTGGGAGAGCACGTCGGCGACGGCGCGTCCGGTGAGGAAGGCGTCATGGGTCTCGAGCAGGATCCGCACCCCGGACCGTGCGGCGCTCCCGGCCCCGGCCCGCAGGGTCGTGACGGCGCGGCCCGCCACCCCGGGGTCGTCCGGGTCTCCTCCGAAGACCCGTACGAACGACGCGCCGGCCAGGCGCGCGAGCTCCAGATGCCGGGCGAGCGCGGCCCCCTCGCCCGGCATCCCGACCCGCACGTAGGAGGCGAGGCAGATGATCTCGATGCCCGCTTCCGCGAACCGGGCCCCGACCGTCCGGGCCTCGGCGTCGGTGGCCGTGGGCGGCAGGATCTCGCCGGTGGCACACCGGAGCTCGATGCCTTCGCAGCCGTGCTCGCGTGCCAGCTCGATCACCTGCTCGACCGGCGCGCTGGGGCAGCCGAGGGTGCTGAAGGCCAGGCGGCCGCTCATGCCGGGTTCCTCAGCAAGGCGGCGCCGACCGTTTCCGGGCGGCCGCGGACGGCCGACTCGTAGATCGTCAGGACTGCGGCCACGACGGACCGGCCGTAGTCACCCCCGACCAGCGGCGGGCGGCCCGTCGTGCAGGCATCGGCGAAGTCGGCGAGCTGCTCGGTGAAGGCCGCCTCCGGGTGGTCCCCGCCCGGCGTGAGCTGCCGTTCGGCACCGCCGTCGCTGACGAAGGTGCCCTCGGTGGCCGACCAGCGCAGCGAGCCCCGTTCGCAGATCACGAGCGTCTCGTCGGTGTAGGGCAGACCGGCGCTGGTGAACAGGAAGCTCGCCTTGACGCCGCTCGACAGGCCGATGACGCCGACCGCGTCGGTCTCGATGTCCAGGCCGCGCCGCCTCCACAGGTGGGCGTGGACCGACTCGATCTCGCCGGCGCCGAGCCACTGGATGCGGTCGAGACCATGGGTGCCGACGTTCATCACGATGCCGCCGCCGGCCGCGACCGGGTCGAAGAACCAGTCGGGACGCGAGCCACGCTCGTAATGGGCCGTTCTGCGGTGGCTGATCGCGTGCACCGGGCCGAGCTCACCGGAGGCCAGGAGCGCCGCGACCTGACGGGCATGGGCGCTGAAGCGCAGCACGTGCCCGACGGCGAGCGTCACCCCCGCGGCCTCGCAGGCTTCGATCATCGCGGTGCAGTCGGCGACCGTGGTGGCCATCGGCTTCTCCACCAGGACGTGCACACCCGCGGCGGCCGCGTCCACGGTCATCTCGGCGTGCAGGTTGTGCGGCGAGGTGATGATCACGCCGTCCAGCCGCTCGCGGGCGAGCATCTCCCGGTGCGAGGTGTAGGCGGTGGCGCCCGCCTCCTCGGCCGCGCGCCGCGCGGCGTCGGCGCGGATGTCGCAGACCGCGCCGACCGTGACCTGGGGCAGGTTCCGCGCGGCCCGCAGGTGCAGGTCGCCGACGATGCCGGTGCCGATGAGGCCGAGCCGGAACGAGGGCTCGTTGGTAAGCACAAACAACTCCTTGGCTTGGGAGAGGTCAGCCCTTGAGGCCGGAGGCCGCCGCGCCGCGCACGAAGTAGCGCTGGGCGACGACGAAGACCACGAGGATCGGGACGAGCGACATCAGGGCTCCGGCGGTCACCAGTTGGTCGTTGCCGACGAACTGACCGCGCAGGCCCATCACCCCGATGGGGAGGGTCAGCTTCTCCGGGGAGATCAGGTAGACCGTCGGTTCGAGGACCGCGCCCCAGGACGTCATGAAGGTGAAGACGGCGAGCGTCGCCAGGGACGGCTTGACCAGCGGCAGGTGGATCCGGGTGAAGATCTTCCAGAGGCCGGCGCCGTCGAGGGCGGCGGCCTCCATGAAGTCGGTGGGGATGGCCAGGAACGCCTGGCGCATCAGGAAGATCCCGAAGGGGGTGGCGAGCCAGAACGGGACGATCAGCGGCAGGAAGGTGTCCAGCCAGCCGAATTCGCGGAACATGATGAACGTCGGGATGATCGTCACCACCGTCGGCAGCATGAGCGTGGCGAGCGCGGCGGTCAGCAGGGCGTTGCGCAGCGGCAGGCGCATGCGGGCCATCGCGTGCCCGACCATCGCACTGCTGATCACGGCCCCGGCCGTCGCCAGTCCCGCGATGACGAAGCTGTTGATCGCGTACGACGCGAATGGGGCCCGGGCCCACACGTCGGTGTAGTTCGACCAGACCGGCGGGTCGGGCAGCAGCGTCGGCGGGATGGCGATGAAGTCGGCGTAGGACTTGAGCGAGTTGAACAGGGACGTCACGAACGGCAGCAGCATGATCGCGGCGCCGGAGACGACGAACACGTAGGCCAGCAGGCGGCCGGGCCGCACCCGGCGCTGGAGAGCGCGGCTAGGCATAATGCACCCACTTCCGCTGCAGCCAGAGCTGGACGAGGGTGAGGACGAGGGTGATGCCGAACAGCACCCAGGCGACGGCGGCCGCATAGCCCATCTGGAAGTACTCGAAGCCCTGCCGGTACATGTACAGGACGGTCACCTCGCTGGCATCGCCCGGCCCGCCGCCCGTCATGACGTAGACCTGCTCGAAGGCCTGAAGGACCGAGATCGTCGACAGCACCAGGACCAGGAACGTCGTCCCGGACACGGCCGGCACGGTGATGTGCCGGAAGCGGCGGACGGGCCCGGCGCCGTCCATCTCGGCGGCCTCGTACAGCGACTTCGGAATGGACTGCAGCCCGGCCAGGAAGAGCACCATCATGTAGCCGACGCCCTTCCAGACCGCCACCAGGGCGAGGGTCGGGATGACCAGCGCGGGGCTGTCGAGCCAGTTCTGCGGGTCGACGCCGAACCAGCCGAGGACGGTGTTGGCCGAACCGGTGCGCGGGTTGAACACCGCGTCGGCGACGTAGGCGACGACCACCCAGGACGAGACGACCGGGACGAAATAGGCGCCGCGCAGCAACGGCATGAACGTCAACCGCTGGTTGAGGCCGGCGGCCAGAACCAGCGCCAGGACCGTCTGCGCCGGCACGTACAGGAGGGCGAACAGGCCCGTGTTGAGCAGGCTGTTCCAGAAGTGCTCGTCCTTCAGCAGCCTGGCGTAGTTGTCCAGGCCGATCCAGTTCGGCGGGGAGACGGTGTCGTAGTCGGTGAAGCTGAGATAGCTCAGGGCCAGCACGGGCCAGGCCGTGAGCAGGACGAGGTGGGCCAGGTAGGGGGAGGCGAACAGGCTCGCCCACAGCCTCTCGGCGACCTTTCCGGATCCGGTCGTGATCGTCACTTCTCGCCCCCCTTCCCGTTCCTTGATGTGCCGGGTCATCCGGCCGGCTTGAACCGGTCGACGACAGCCTGGGCGTCGGTCTGCGCGGTCTTCAGCGCGTCCTCGATCCCGGTCTGCTTCGACAGCGCGCTGGTGACCTGTTTGGTGATCGCGGCGGTGTACTCGCTCCACACCGGGCTCAGGCCGATGTCATCGGCGTCCGCGAGGGCGTCGGTGAAGGGCTTGCGGTCGGTGGGAGGCGTGCCGGGGTTGAGGAACGCCGGGGTCTGCGCGACCTTCTTGTTGATCGGGATGGCCTCGCCGGTGGACATCCACGCGGCCTGCGGCCCCTCGCCGGCGAAGAACTTGATCCACTTCCAGGCGGCCGCGGCCTTGGGCTCGGACGAGGCGCGGTTGACCACCCAGGAGTTGATGTTGGCGAGGTCGCCGCGCTGCCCGTTCGGCCCCTTCGGCAGCGGTACGACCCCCATGTCGATCTTGCCCTGGGCCGCGGTCTGGATCCGGGCGTAGATGCCGAACTGCATCGCCACGATGCCGCTCGGGAACAGGATCTGGGACTTGCCCAGGGCCTCGGTCGTCACCGGGTCGGGGGCGACCTTCTCCTCATGCATCGCCCTGTTCATCCAGGTGAGGGCATCGCGGCTCTGCGGGCTGTCGATCGCGATCCTCCCGTCGTCGGCGAGGACGTCACCGCCGAAGGCCTTGACCATCGGCCACCAGCTCTCCACGAAACTGGGCGAGTAGGCGCGGAAGCCGTAGATGTCGGTCTTGCCGTCGCCGTTGGTGTCCCGGGTGAGCTTCTTGGCCGCGGCGAGGAGGTCGTCGTAGGTCCAGTCCGCGGTCGGCGGCTCCACCCCGGCCTTGGCGAAGATCGCCTTGTTGTAGAACAGCGCGGTGGACTGGGCGCCCTGCGGGAAGCCGAACAGGCGTCCCCGCGGGTCGCCCTTCTTGATGATGTCGATGCCGTAGTAGTCGGCGGGGTTGATGTCGGAGGCGTACGCGGTGAGGTCGCGCAGGCTGTTACGGCCGCTGAACTCCTGGACGAGGACGCCATCGGACAGCCATACGTCGGGCGCCCGGCCGCCGGCGAGCTGGGTGCGCAGGCGCTTGTAGAACTGGTCGTAGTCGGCGGACTCGATCTTCACCTCGATGCCGGGGTTGGCCTTGGTGAACTGGTCGACCAGCTTGCGCATCAGGCCGTCCGCGGGGCCGCCGACCTCGGCGTAGTAGCCGAGCGTCAGGGCGACCTTGCCGCCGGCCGTCTCGTCGCCGCCTCCGCCGCAGGCCGCGGTTGTGGCCAGGGTCAGGATCAGGGCCGTCCCGAGCGCGGCGATTCTGGAACGTTCTCTTTCAGGCATGGGGGTACCTGCTCTCCGTGGGGTGACGCGTCGTCTGAGGCGACGAAAAGGTCGTTCTGGGTGGCTAAGGAGTCGTGGGGGTCCCGCCGCAGGACCCTCGCACGACCAGCCGGGGCTGCAGTTCGATCCGGTGGGCCGGGGCGGCGGGGTCGTCGATGCGGCGCAGGAGCAGCTCCGCGGCCAGCGCTCCGACCTCCGGCTTCGGCGGGGCCACCGCGGTGAGCGGAGGGTCGGTGAGGTCGACGACGTCATCGTCGTAGGCGACGAGCGCCAGGTCCTCCGGCACCCGCAGGCCGAGCCTGCGCGCCTGGACGACGAGCGACGCGGCGTCGCGGTCGCCATGGCAGAACACGGCGCTCACGCGGTGGTCGCGGCAGTCCCGGGCGAAGGCGAACAGTTCCTCGGCCGGCCACTCCGTGCGCCTGACGACCGCCTCGGCGACCCGTTCGACGCCCAAGGCCCGGATCGCGCGCTCGAATCCATCGGTGACGACGTCGGCCGTCCCCGTTCTGACCCGCCCGACGAAGCCGATCCTGGAGTGGCCGAGCCCGACCAGGTGCCGGACCGCGGCGTGGACGCCGCCCACATGGTTGGTGACGACGTAGGAGGTCGGGTCGTCCGGCTCCAGCACCGTCGGACGGCGTTCGACCAGCACGTACGGGACGGGCAGTTTGCGCAGGGTCTCGATGTGCGCCTGAGGGTCGTCCATGACGTTCAGGTTCGGCACGAGGATGAGCCCCTCGACTCCGCTGTCGAGAAGCCTGCGGGTCTGGGCGTGCTCCAGGCCGGGTTGATTCTCGGAGCTGGCGAGAATGACTCCGGCGCCGGCCGCGGTCAGCGCCCGCTCGATGCCTTCGATGACCCGCGGGTAGTAGTACGAGGTCGAGGGGACGAGCACGCCGATGAGCCTGCGGCCCGTCGGCGCGGGCCGGCTCGCCACGTAGGTGCCCGAACCCTGCCGCCGCACCACGACGCCTTCGTCCACGAGGATCCCCACCGCCCGCCGGACGGTGTTGACCCCGACGCCGAAGGTCGCGGCCAGCTCCCGCTCCGTCGGCAGCCGGCTGCCGACGGACCAGCCCTCGTCGGCGATCCGCTCCCGCAGTGCGGCCGCCACCTTTTCCGATTTCATTCCCTGAGAGAATGAATTTGATCCGATCGGCGGTGTCATGGCCGGAATCATGCCTGAGCAGAAAGAGACGGTCAAGAGTTGTCCAGCCGTTTATTTCGTGATTTCCTCCTGCCTATCAACCCTGTCTGAAGTGCGACTTCATGGAATGAATTCATTCCTTTTCGAAGGAGGAAAGTGCCTGGCCCGAGAATGACCGTGGATTCGGTCGAATGCTTCGTCCTGCACCTGCCCGCGCTCCGCGACTTCAAGATCTCCGGTGGCACCGTCACCCGCGCGGGCGGCGCGCATGCCCGCGTCCTGGTCCGCGTCGGCGCGGACGGCCTGGCCGGGTGGGGCGAAGCCACTCCGGCCCCGACCTGGACCTACGAGACGACGGAGAGCATCGTCTCGACCATCCGCGGATACCTGGCCCCCGCCCTGGTCGGCCATCCGGTCTGGGACCTCGACGGCGCGATCCGCCGCTTCGAGCGGGCCATCAGTCCCGGATACACCCTCGGTGCCCCGTTGGCCAAGGCGGCGGTCGACGTGGCCCTGCATGATCTCGTCGGCCAGGCCCTGGGCGTCTCCATCGGCGAGCTCTGGGGCCAGCGCCGGGTTGACGAGATCCCCCTGGCCTGGATCGTGTCGGGCGCCGACCCCGAAACGGCGGCCAAGGAGACGGAAGAGGGCCTGGCGGCCGGATATCAGGCGTTCAAGACGAAGGTGGGCATCTCTTCGCTCGAACACGACGCCGAACGCGTGGCGGCGGTCCGCGCCCGCGCGCCCGACGCGCCGCTCTGGATCGACGCCAACCAGGCCTACACCCTCGACCAGGCTCTCCGCCTGGCACGCCGCATCGAGCCGCTGGCGGTCAGCCTGCTCGAACAGCCGCTCCGGGCCAACGACCCGATCGGCCTGAGCCGGCTGCGCGACCGGAGCCCGATCCCGATCGCCCTCGACGAAAGCCTGGTCCACCCGTCCGACCTGGCCACCTTCATCCGTCTCGGCGCCCTCGACCTGGCCGTGGCCAAGGTCCAGCGAACCGGCGGCCTCCTACTTTCCCGCCGCCTCTGCTCTCTGGCCGAGGACAGCGGCATCGGTCTCGTCGGCTCCGGTCTCACGGACTCCGCCCTGGGCCTGGCGGCCTCCCTCCATCTGTTCGCGGCGTTCGGCATCACCCACCCGGCCGACCTCAACGGCCCCCAGTTCGTCCGATCACCTTACGTACGCGGTCCAGACGTCGTGATCAGCGACGGCACCGCTCACGTACCCTCCGGTCCCGGCCTGGGCGTGGAGGTCGACGAGGACGCGGTCCGGGCCCTGGCCGTCCCTCAACCGGCTTGGTCATAGGCCGTACGCGACCATCCGCACGCTGCCTCGTCTCCCGTACCCGTCCCGCCCCTGATGATCGGCAGTGAGTGCGGGCCGGATCGCCCACGATCTCTTCGTCGTCCACATCCGCCCTGGTCAGCCGCCATCCCAGAGGACCATCGGAGGACAAGGACCGGGACTTTCGGCCCTACTGCGGCCGCCGGAGCCCCGACAGCATGGAGCGAGGGGGATCCGGCTGGAGGCGGATATGAACGGGAAACATGCCAGTCCAGGCGTATATATGGAACACTTTCAACTTTCCGAGCAGGCGGTGAACGGCGCCGCGAAGATCATGGTCAGTGGAGAGGTCGACCTGGCCGCCGCGCTGCCTCTGCAGGAGCTGCTCTTCGGCACGATGAACGGCCCGACTTCGACCACCGAGGTCGACCTGGGCGACGTGTCGTTCATGGACGCGTCAGGACTCACAGCGCTCATCCGGGCCGATACCAAGGCCCGAGACGTCGGCGGACAGCTGCATCTGTCCCATGTTCCCGATCGCGTCTTCCGCCTCCTCAGGATCTTCGATCTTGATCAACGATTCTCCATCCTGACCTGATCACCTGTGTGACAAGCGGCTCGCCCACCGTGCGAGTGCGCGTCAGGTGACGCGATCGAGGCCGCAGCGTCGTGAGCCCAGTCCCACAGTGCCCCAGCAGGCGCGGCTGCGGGTTGTCCACGTTTCGTGGTGGGATGCTGCGCTATGAGATCGCTGAAAGGCGCAGTGATAGGGCTCATGGTCGGGGCGGTCGTGGCCTTGATCTACGCCGATACGATCGCACAGGAGCACGAGCTCGGCACGATGCTGAACAGTGCGCTGATGCTCTTGGTTCCTTTCCCGATCGGTGCGGCGGGCGCGGCACTGCTGCGGATGCCGCGCTGGGGTGCCGTGGCGGTCGCCGGGCCGATCGCGACGCCCGTGCTGGGATCGGCGCTGATGCAGGTCATCCCCGACTTCTACCTCTTCGGCTTCGACGAGATGTGGACCACTGGGGTGTGGGTCGTCGCCGGGGTGCTCGGGTACGTGGCGGCAGCCTGGTGGGCCCGTGACCGGTGGGTCGCGATCACGGTCACCGGCGTGCTGTTGTCGGTGCACGTGATCGCGGGCCAGGTACGGGATCCGCTGAACGACTGGCAGGAGGCCCTGGCCTTCCGGCGGTCGGGCATCCCGCTGCTCGCGCCGGAGATGCCGGGCTACTCCATCATGCGAGCCGAGCTGTGGACCGGCGAGGAGGACGGGACGGCGATCCTGCTCGAGTACACGCGCCCGGACCGGACGGAGGTCCAGGTTTTCCTCCGTCCTGCCACGGCCGCCACGCCGAAGACCGCGTGCGGCTCGCCTTTCCCTGTCCTCATATGGGGCACAGACGGCGTCTCCTGCACCCCGTCAGAGGGTGACCGGTGGATTCGTGAGGACTCGAGCGGGGAGGTCGCGGCGTTCGCCCGGCACGGGAGCGCTCTGGTCCAGGCCTCCGGCATGGCCATGACCCCTCAGGAGCTGTTCGCGCTCCTCGACAGCCTGCGTCCCATCACGGCCGCCCAGCTCGCCCGGGTGTAACCGGTTGTCATGCGGCCTGGGCTGCCGCCGTCCGCGTCCATGACCGGGCGTTTGGGTCACCTCGGTCCGGCAGAGGAGTGCGGGGCTTTCGGGAGTGCCAGCATCACGAGCGCCGTGATCAGGTAAAGCGCGGCGGAGGCGATCAGGACGATGCTGAGCGCGTGACCGTAGTCGGGCAGCACCGGTGCTCCGGTGGCTGAACCGGTGACGGACGTGAAGAAGATCGTGCCGAGCACGGCGATGCCGACGGCGCCGCCGATCTGGTTGACGGTGGAGAGCACCCCGCCCGCGGCGCCCGCGTTGCGTCCGGGGACGCCGGCGAGGACGACGTTGACGAGAATGGGTGCGGCGAGACCGAGCCCGAGGCCACCGATGAAGAGCGCGAGGGCGAGGAGCCAGTATCCGGGATCGTTGCCGTCCTTGACGATGTACCACAGGACGAGCTGAGAGGCCGCGATGGTGAGCGAGCCGGCGATCAGGAGCGTTCTGCCCGCCTTGGCGGCGAGAGCGACGCCGAGGCCGGAGGTGATGATCGAGCCGAGCGCGTACGGGAGGATCACCAGGCCGGTCTCCCATGCGGTTCGGCCGGTTCCGTTCTGGAGGTAGACCGAGAGAGTGAGGAAGTACGACCCGATGCCGCCGAAGAAGAGCACCGAAGCGCTCAGGCCGACTGCGAAGGCGCGGATTCTCAGCAGGGCCGGGTCGAAGACGGGTTCGTCCCCGCGTTTGGTGAGGCGGCGCTCGTGGGCGAGGAAGATCGCGAGCACGATGATTCCGGCTGCGAGGAGGGCGGAGCCGGCCCAGGTCCATCCCCATGTCTCGGTCTGGATGATCGGCAGCAGCAGGAGAAGGATGCCCGTGGCCGCGAGGAGCGCGCCGGGGAGGTCCGGTCGCGCGGTCGAGGCGGAACGGGACTCCGGCAGGACCTTCGCACCGATGATGAGCGCCAGGATCGAGACGGGCACGTTGATCCAGAAGATCGTGCGCCAGCCCAGGTTGAACAGGTCGATGTCGACGAGCAGCCCGCCCAGCAGCGGGCCGGCGACCGAGGCGAGGCCCTGGACCGCTCCGTAGGCGCCGAACGCCTTGGCGCGCTCGCCCGGAGCGAATGACGCCCGGATGATCCCGAACACCTGCGGGACCATGATCCCGGCGGTCAGTCCCTGCCCGGCCCGCATGCCGATGAGCATCCCCGGATCGACGGCCAGCGCGCACAGCGCCGAGGTGACCATGAACCCGGCCAGCCCGATCATGAACAGCCGCTTTCGGCCGTACTGATCACCGAGCCGTCCCCCGGTGATCAGGCCCGCGCCCAGGGCGAGGATGTAGGCGGCGATCGTCCACTGGATCTGGGCGTCGCCGGCGCCCAGGTCTTGGGCTATCGCCGGGGCCGCGACGGTGACGATCGTCGCGTCGAGAAGGTCCATGAAGGAACCGAAGAGCACCACCAACAGCGCCATGGTCGCGCCCGTCGGAGATGCCTCAGTGGTGAGGGTGCCCTCTCGGGGGCTCGGTGAATCGGTCATGCCGGTCACCATGGCGGGCATAGTTGCCATCGAGTGACCGCTATCGGTGGGAGAATCGGACAATCATGGCTGCCACCTCCGCGCGGACGCTCAAGCTGCTGTCCATCTTCGGGATCGGTGCGACCCTGACCGCCGAGGAGCTCGCCACCCGGCTCGGAACGTCTGTGAGAACCGTGCGTCGCGATATCGATACGCTCCGGGATCTCGGGTACGAGATCGAGGCCGTCCGCGGAGCGGGTGGCGGATATCGGCTCGGTCGTGCTACCCGCCTGCCGCCGGTCGTGTTCGATGAGGACCAGGCCGTCGCCACGGCCGTCGCGCTCCAGACCGTGCCGACGGTCCTCTCGGGCATCCGCGAGAACGCTGTCCGTGCTCTGGCCACGCTGCACCAGGCGATGCCCGCGCGCAGCCGCGTGCACGCCGAAGCGTTCACCGTCCTTACGGCCCGCAACTACTGGGAGTTTCCCGCGCCACCGATCGACGCCGAGATCGTCCGCGCCGTCGGCAGCGCGATCAACCGGCAACACCTCGTTCGCGTGGACTACACCGGTGACGGCGAACCCGTCACGATCACGCTGGAGCCGCACGACCTCGTGGTCTGGGCCGCACGCTGGTACCTGGTCGCCTTCGACCCGGATGCGGACCGATGGCGCGCGATGCGCATGGATCGCATCGAACCACACATGCCCACGCACATCCCCTTCGACCGGCGTGACATCCCGCACGGCGATCCCG
Organism: Nonomuraea sp. NPDC003709; assembly: GCF_040610775.1. Lineage (NCBI taxonomy): Bacteria > Bacillati > Actinomycetota > Actinomycetes > Streptosporangiales > Streptosporangiaceae > Nonomuraea > Nonomuraea sp. NPDC003709. The sequence goes on from NZ_JBEXMW010000011.1 coordinate 70,679, forward strand.
TCGCCTTCGTCATGACCGCACACGACCGCGGAGACGCCGCCGCCGAATGGCCATGCCGCGGCTCAGCCATCCTCGCCCTGCCCGCCTCCACCGTCGCCCGATTCGCCCCCGGCGGATCAACGGTCGGGTACGTCACCGAAACCACGTGCCGGCTCACCCTCGGCGCATGGTCATGGCCAGGACTGGCAGGACTGCTCCTCACCTTCGACGCCGACATCACCGGCATCGAACCGGCCGAACTCAGGCAGGCCCTGCGCTCCGTGCGCACCCGCATAACCAAGGCGATCCGACCCGACCGACACCAGTGATCTCACAGAGGGACCTGCCAGCGTAGCCGCGTGCCTTTCCCGTCCGGGCCCGGGCTCTCCAGCTCGGCGGCGCCGCCCAGGCGGCCTGCCCGTTCCTCGATGTTGCGCAGGCCGCTTCGGCGTCCGCCCTCGCCCAGGCCGACGCCGTTGTCGGAGACCACGAGGGTGACGCCGTCTCTCGACACCTCGGCCGAGACGTCGGCGCGGGTGGCGTGGGAGTGGCGTACGACATTGGACAGGGCCTCGCGCAGGACGGCCAGCAGCTGCTCGGCGACGCCTTCGGGCACCAGCGTGTCGACCTGACCTTCCATCCGCAGGCCCGGCATGAACCCCAGATGGCTTCCGGCGCCCTCCACCAGGTCCACGATCTGTCCCCGCAGGCTGGGCGCGGCCTGGTCGTGGGAGACCTGGAGGGCGAAGATGGACGAGCGGATCTGCCTGATCGTCTCGTCCAGCTCGTCGATGCCGCGCTGCAGCCGTTTGGCCGCCTCCGGATGGTCCACCAGCCGCACCGTGCTCATGAACGTCATCGCGGTCGCGAACAACCGCTGGATCACCACGTCGTGCAGGTCCTTGGCGATCCGGTCGCGGTCCTCCAGCAGGCCGAGCCGCTCCGCGTCCCGGCGCGCCTCGGCCAGCTCCAGCGCGATCGCCGCCTGGCCCGCGAAGGCATGCAGCATCTGCCGGTCCGCGGCGCTGAACGGCAGCCGCCCGTCCCGCTTGGCCAGCGCGAGCACGCCGCGCACCTTCGGCGGGGCGCCGAGCGGGATCATGAGCCCGGGGCCGTAACCCAGCCGCCGCAGCGGCGAGTCCAGGTAGGGAGCGCTCTGCAGGTCCGCGTCGGTCAGCGGCTCCCCCTGGGCGAACACGTCGCCGGCGAGCGTGGCCGACATCCCGAAGGCGGTTCCCAGCACTTCCTCGGCGCCCTCTCCTTCCACGACCTGCGCACGCAGCGAGTCGCCGGCCGGGTCCGGCAGCAGCACCTGGACCAGGTCGGCGTCACTCATCTGGCGGGCGCGGGCGGCCACCACGGCGAGCACCTGACCCGGCTCAGCGCCGGACAGCAGGCTCGTGGTCACCTCCGAAGAGGCCTGCAGCCAGGTCTCGCGCCGCCGCGACTCCTCGTACAGGCGGGCGTTCTCGACGGCGACGCCGGCCGCGGTGGCCAGCGCGATCACGATCGCCTCGTCCTCCTCGTCGAACTCGCCACCGCCGCGCTTCTCGGTCAGGTAGAGGTTGCCGAACACCTCGTCACGCACCCGTACGGGGACACCGAGGAAGGTGCCCATCGGCGGGTGGCCGGCCGGGAAGCCGTACGACTCCGGGTGATCCGCGATGCGGCGCAGCCGCAGCGGCCGGGCGTCCTTGATCAGTAACCCGAGCAGGCCGAGCCCATGCGGCCAGTGCTCGATACGAGCGATCTCCTCCTCGCTCAGCCCGACCGGGATGAACTGGATGAGGGTGTTCTCCTGGCCCACCACGCCGAGCGCGCCGTAGGCGGCGTCGACCAGCTTGGTCGCGGTCTCCACGATGCGCCGCAGCACCGTTTCCAGGTCGAGGTCGCTGCCCACGGACACGACGGCCTCGAGCAGCGCGTGCACCCGATCCCGGGTGGCCAGCACGGCGTTGAGCCTTACCTGCAGCTCGGCCAGCAGCTCATCGAGCCGCATGTGCGGCATCAACGGACGGTGCTCGCTTTCCATATCGATCAGTCTGGCATCCCACAAAAACGCTTCCTACCCTCCGTTCCCGGGGTCTCCAGGCCGCCTTGAAAAGCGGCGCCACGGGGAAACGGAGTCCGGCCTCCGACGTCAGGGCCACCCGGATCATGGACGAGAGCGGCGTCGAGCGGCCGGTCGCCGTCGTCGTCGCCAGCCGCCAGGACCCGCGCGACGATGACGAGCCCAGGCGCCGCACGCCCCCACCCGGGGACAGTGGCAGGGACCAGCAGACCGCCTGTCGTCCTGTAGTTCACCGCGATAGCCTGCTGTACGGGCGAGGCCAGGAACAGGGTCCGACGTCCCTTCTTGACGCTTCTTCTCCGGACTTCCGCCGCCGCAGCGCGATGAGCCCGTGAGGAGGTCGCCTACGTGACCGGCCCAGCCCGGAAGCGGGTGCTGGGCCGCCCCCTTCGGTGTAGCGGCCGATCGCGTACGCCCATCGCGGCATGGAGTGCGTCACCCCCCGACGATCGAGCGCCTCGGGTGCGCCCGGATAGGGACTTTGGCCTCTTTGTGATCGTGGATCGTGTGACTAGCGTCGGACGCATGATTCGTGTGTTTCTCCTTGACGACCATGAGGTCGTACGGCGTGGGGTCGCCGCCTTGCTGGACTCCGAGGACGACATCGAGGTCATTGGAGAGGCCGGCTCGGCCGAGTCGGCCATCGCCCGCATCCCCGCGCTCAAGCCCGACGTCGCGGTGCTGGACGTGCGGTTACCGGATGGCAACGGCGTAGACGTGTGCCGAGAGGTCCGTTCCCGGGTGCCCGGGCTGGCGTGCCTGATGCTGACGTCGTTCGCCGACGATGATGCGCTGTTCGACGCGGTGATGGCCGGGGCGTCCGGCTACGTGCTCAAGCAGATCCACGGCTCCGACCTGGTCGGCGCCGTACGCACGGTCGCTTCGGGACAGTCCCTGCTCGACCCGCAGACCACCGCCGCCATGCTGCAACGCCTGCGCGACCAGGCCGCCCGCAAGGACCCCCTCGCCGCGCTGACGGAACAGGAACGCCACATCCTCGACCTGATCGGCGAAGGCCTGACCAACCGGCAGATCGGCGAACGACTGTTCCTGGCCGAGAAGACGGTCAAGAACTACGTCTCCAACCTGCTGGCCAAGCTCAACATGCAACGCCGCACCCAGGCCGCCGCCCTGTCCGCCCGCCTGCGGGCCTACAAGCCAGAATGATCACTTCAGCGTGCCTGAGCAGACGTCAGTCACGCCCGCCTGGCCGCAGCGGATGCCGTTCTACGGGCCGCCGATGGCCGGGCCGACACAGCGGTGGCGGTGTCGAACAGTCCCATGACTGCCGAGTGGCGCGCCCTTGGCCTGCTCACACGTAACGGCGGCGGGCGTACCCTCGAGGTTCTGTGTCGTCACCTCGGTTCGGATCGGCGAGCGCCATCGGTTCGGCTGTCGGTGGCAGTTGAACCTTTTGTCGATGTTCAGGTTGAGTTGTCGCGTTCCGCCTTCGATGTCGCTGAACGGCACCCGCAACCGCTCGGTGCCGACTGTCCAATCGACCTCGACGTGCTCGATCCACCATCTGGTGTCAGGCTGAGTACGTTCGTTTCTTTGCGCCTTGGAGGTTTGATGCGTGCAGGCGTCGTGGTCACCGCACACCCCGGTGTGGAGGACCTCGCTGTACAGGCCGAGGAGTTGGGCCTGCACAGTTTCTGGCTCAACGACACCCCGATGGTCCACGGCGACCCCTTCATCGCCCTGGCACTGTGCGCGAAGGCCACCAGCCGCATCAGGCTCGGCATCGGCGTGACCTCACCGGCGCTGCGCTCGGCCCCGGCCGCCGCGAGCGCGTTCGCCAGCCTCAACGCCCTGGCACCAGGCCGGATCATCTGCGGGATCGGCACCGGAAACACCGCCCGGCGCACCCTGGGCATGCGGCCGACCACAGCAGCCACGATGGAGAACTTCACCACCGCACTGCAGAACCTGTGCGCCGGACGCACCATCGAGTACCGCGAAGGCGACCGAGTCCGCAACGTCCGATTCCTGCACACCGGGGCGCACGCGAACACGGCCGACCCGATCGAGTTCGTCGTGGCCGCGCTAGGACCGAAGGCCGCCGCCGTCGCCGGCCGCCGCGGCACCGGCCTGATCTCCTTCGGCCTGCTGGACCCCACCGCCTGGCAGGCACTTCACGACGCCCGCCGCCACGCCGCTCACGAAACGCCACGCAACCCCGACTCCCGCATGGACTCCTACGTGGTCACCGCGCTGCACATGCTCGACGAGGACGAGGACCCCCGCGGCGACGCGGCCCGGGACGCAACGGGCCACATCGTCCTGTCGCTGCTGGCCTTCGCCGCCGACACCGCCGCCGACGCACACGCTTTCGCCGACCAACTCGGCCCCGAGGAACGCGAGGCGGTGCGGCGACTCCTCGACCGGCGCGGCACCACTGCCACCGCACCCGACCGGCACACCAAGCTCTACCCCAACTACCTCGAACGCATCGCACCGGAGGACCGGGACCTGATCCTGCCCTCACTGATGGACACCCTGGCCTTGGTCGGCACCCACAACGACCTCCGCGCCCGCATCACCACCCTGGAACAGGCCGGCATCGACGAACTGCTCATCCAGCCGGTGATCGACCCACCAACAGAGATGGCCCAGCTCGCGAAACTCCTTACCTGAGCGGACCCGCCGGCCGTGCGCCCGCGGTTCACCGACAACAAGACCTGAATGACCTTCAGCCGAACCCGTTCGGATCAACATGACGGGCCGCAGGCCAGCACGTGTCCTCCCGCCAACCTCATCCGGAAGGGACATCGGCAGAGCGGGCGGCGGGCGCCGCTGAGCACTGACAGCGAGGACAGAGCCGCTGCGGCGGTCGGTAGAACGGTCCGCAGGGCCGACTGGCGAGTCCGGACCGAGTGCGTGACCCGTCCTGTCCCCTATGCGGTCACGAGGTGCGGCTCAGCTCGCGGGCAGGGCGGTGGCCAGCAGGACGACACCGAGCGACCCCACCAGTGAGGCCACTGCCATGGTCCGCGCCAGCCGGGGACGGGCCGCGCTTGAGGCCCAGCCGTGGAGACCGGCGGCCGCCATGACCGCGCAGAAGAGCAGCAGCTTGGCGGCCAGGATCCGGCCATAACCGGGATCGGTGAGCGAGGACCAGGTGACGCCCTTGTGCCAGGCGAGCGCGACGCCGGTGCCGATTTGGACCGGCAAGAACGCGGCCACGGTGATGATCCCGAAGCGGCGGCCGACCGCGGTCAGCACCTCGGCCCGCGGTTGATCCTCCAGCAGGCGACGGGCCAGGGGCAGCACCACCAGCGACACCGTGAGCTGCCCGCCGACCCACAACGCCGCGGACAACACGTGCAGGAACCGGACCATCGTCCACCAGGTCATCGTCGTCCGCGCCTCCTTCGGCTTCTCGCATCCTGAGGTCCACCGTCGGCGCATGGTACGGCCACGTCGGTGCGTGACCCCCGCGTGGCCACATCACGGGGGACCACATCGCGCACCCCTTTACAGTGTAGATCAACTGCTCGTGGCCAAGTGGGCCGAGCCGCGCCGCTTGATGGCTCTACTTCGCCTACCTGGCCGCGATCTGCGCCAACGTGCCGCCCGGCCACACGTCGGCCTTCCTAGATATCCACCTAAGTGCGACCTCGCCGAGGAACAGGCCGACCCGCCCTGGCGACCAAGTCGATCGGCAGCGACAACCGCCCGCACCGTTGGGCCATTCGCCCCCGGCGCCCACCCGATGAACAACCGCGACCGCCTAGGCATGATCGCCTTCGCCATCTCGACCGCCAAACTCCCCCACGACGGCGTCGCGAGATCGGCACATATCCGACAAAGACCAACATGCGCAATAAATTCAATGAATGACAATCCTTACCACTTTTGTCGCAACATCTTTACCTTTTCCTTATAACGCCGAAGATGCGCCTCAGGCGGCACTGGGAATGTAGAACCCGATCACCGCCGGTGATCTATTTTTTCACTTCCCAAGTGCAACCAACGGATAAATTATGCGATTTCATCGACGAAGCGCCGTACTGGCTGCCGCGATATGCGCGCTGGCCGACACCCAAAGCGGCGTGACCGCGCATGCCGACAACGCCGCCCCATCAGCAACCCAGCTCGTCCAACCCATGGCCTTCCGCCCCACGGCGCCTCCGGACAAAAGCGAGACCGAAAACGGGAGCACGCAGAGCAGCGGCCAGGTATGCGGATCACCGTACGTAACCGGCGACCCGGATCTGGGACCGAAGCTCCTGCCCCAGACCGGCTATATCAGTAACCTCCTGCGCGGCTACGTGCCGTTGGGCGGTCTGAGTCCCCAGCATTTCCTCGGACGCTACTGGGACTACGTCGTGAACAACTATCGTTTCCCGCCCGACTCCGGATTCGCCCGTTCCGGCGATTATCCCAACGGCAGACTGCTGCTCAAGACGACGTTTCTCCAGCCTGGCATGAGACTCGACCGTTTCGGCGGCTACACCGGGTCATTCTTGGCGCCACTGGGCGACCTGTACACCAGGCGCGCGTTGCCACCGCGGAATCTCAACACCAACCCGCAGGATCCCGAGCACCTGTGCAATTATCATGCGTTCCGGGTGCTCAAGTCGTTCCGCGTCGACGTGGGCCCGGCGGCGCCCGCTTTCGAGCAGCCAGGCGGCGGCACGCAATATCACGTGCTCAGCAAATACATTCCCGAAGCTCCTCAGACAAGCGAAGAAGTCCCGATCAGCTGGTTGCTGCAGAACGGTTATCTGGAAGAGATCGAGCCGGTCATCCTGACCGACCTCAGGACCGGCTCTCCCATCACCAAAAACGGCACGGTAAGCAACCAGACCACCGCCATCAGCCATCGGACCACGAGCGACACGGCCGGCGGGCAGCAGCTGAGCCGAACAACCGCCGGAAAAACGTGACGGGAAAAGCTCTCCTGTCCGCTGAGGCCGGACAGGCACCGGCAGCGCTCGCCTTCAGCGCGATTGGCACCTCTCACTGAAGGCGAGCGACGGCGCAGCCCGGAGGCCGCGACCTGCGGGACGGCAAGGTCCGCGTAGAAGGTGGCCGGACCCAGCCCCGCCTCCGCGGGCAACCCGGCGCGCCGCCGCCAGGGCCAGAACGGGGTGCTCATCGACGATCGACTCGATCAGCTCGATGTCCGGGTATTGCTCCCGCCAGAGCACCAAGTGCTGCCCGATCTCAGCGACCTCGTCAACGGGCAACGGCCCGTAACCCGGCCGGGTTCGGAGCCGTGAGCGGAGATCGCCTGCCGTGCAGGACGCGAAGGCGCGCCCGGCGGACGACCGCCTGCGCCGGTGCGTGCTCCAGCGCCTGCGTCCGGCGTCGTCGGCGGCCCAGGCGAGCGCCGACCACCCGGTCCGCGAACCATCGACTCCACGACGACCGCTCTGTTCGTCGCCACCCTTTCCCTGGTCCTCGTACCCGCATCTCCAGCTCACGTCCGGCGGGAAGGCGCGAGACCATCGGGCTCCGCGACGCGCGACGCCCACCCCTTCCGAGGGGTGGGCGTGGAGGTCGCCGGCTACTTGAGGTAGGGGTTGTGCCGGACGATGGGGAGGTTGCCGAGTCCGAGGGTGGTTCCCGCGTCGGCGAGGGCGAGGCCGGCCAGGACGATCGCGTAGACGATGTGCTCGTCCATGAACGGGTTGTTGGCCAGGGGCAGCTCGGCCGCCCACATCAGAGCCAGCATCAGGCCTCCGGCGACCGCGGCGATCCTGGTGCCGACGCCCAGGACCAGCGCCAGGCCGATGCCCAGCAGACCGGCCATGAACAGCCAGTCCACCCACGCCAGCCCGGCCAGCGAGCCGAAGAAGCCGCCCAGCGCGTTCTCGCCGGTGCCCTTGAGGAACCCGGTCGTCGGGCTGCCGCCGGAGATCCAGGCGCGGGCGGCCGGGGTGGCTAATCCCCAGCCGAAGGTCTTGTCCAGGAACGCCCACAGGAAGATCCAGCCGATCGAGATCCGGGCGATCGCCCAGACGTAGTCGACGGGACGGCGGGTGGTGGCGGTGCCGGTGTCCGTGCCGGGCCTGTTGACGGTGGTGTTCATGACGGCCCCCTTTCGGTGGGGATCGGTCGTCCTTGTCACATCCCAAGCACACCGTTTTCGCCTTCTTCGAGGCAGTGCCGTACGGCCCGCGGCGCCGGGACCTTCGTCCCTCAGCCGCCGTCCCGGAAGGCCCCTTGGACGATGAGGAGGTCGTCCTTGTCGAAGGTCACCTCGGATCTCACGTCCACGACCCCCTCGATCAGCCGGATCTGCTCCGTCAACGCCAGGGCCTGGGATTTCCACTCGACCACGCCGCTGATCGTCACCACGCCCTGGTGGATGCCGACGGTGAACGCCTCGGGATCCGGCAGGACGGCTCTGACGTCCGCTGCCAGTTCCTCGGCAGGGCGGGTGAAGACGCGCAGCACATCGCGCTGGTGAAGGGTGCCGACGATGCGTCCGGTGTTCATGTCGATCACGGGGAGCTGCTTGACGCGCTCGGCGTGCATCAGCCGGGCCGCGTCCCGCACGGAGGTGTCCGGTGTGACGGTGATCGCCGGGGAGGTCATGAGCTGAACGGCGGTCATGCCCGCGGCCTTCCGGTGCTCCTGCTGCCGCCGGCGAGACTCGAAGATCGGCACGCCGTAGCTGACGGTGCCGGCCTCCTTGAGGAGGAGATCGTCTTCGGAGACGACTCCCACGGGCCTTCTGTAGGCGTCGATCACCGTGACCGCGCCGACCGCGAACCGCTCCATGGCCTCCACGATCTCGGCGAAGGAGGCCTCCTTCAGCACGGCGATGGCCACCCGGCCCATGACGTCCTTGACTTCGAGCGACATGACTCCACCTCCGCTTTCACGATCCGCCGGCCCGGCCTCCTCCGGCAGTGGCCAACGTCCCCGATGGCGGGTGACCAAGGTCCTGGCCGGCGATTATGAGGCGCGGACCACCGCCACCGGGCAGTGCGCGTGGTGCAGGACACCCCGGCTGACCGAGCCGAGCAGCATCGAGCCCAGGGCCCCACGCCCGTGCGAGCCCACCACCAGCAGGTCCGCCCGCTCGGACGCGTCGGTGAGCGCTTCGACGGGATGGGCGGATTGGACGTCCTCGACCACCTTCACCTCCGGGTGGCCAGCGCTGAGGATCTTCACCCGGTCGCGGACGACCTGATGCTGCGCCGTACGGATCTCGTCCATGTCGTAGCTGATCTCCGGCGCGAAGGCGTGCACCGGCAGTTGCCAGGCGTGCACCACCCGCAGCGCGCTCCCGCGCAGATTCGCCTGCTCGAAGGCGTAGGCCAGCGCGGGCTCGCACGCCGGCGAGTCGTCCACCCCGACCACGACCTCCTGGCACACCGGCCGCCGCTCGCCGCGTACGACCACGACGGGACAGGGCACGTGGCCGGCCACGTGCATGCTGACGGAGCCCAGCAGCGCGCCGGTGAACCCGCCGAGCCCCCGGCTGCCGACCACGACCTCGGTGGCGTCCTTGGCCTGCTCGCGCAGGACCTCGGCGGGCGTGCCCTCGAGGTCCTCGGTCGTGACCTCGATGGTGAGCTGGCGCGCGCACACGAGCACTTCCGCCTCACGCAGGATCCTCTGCCCCTCGCGCCGCAGCGCATCGGGGAGAGCGTCGATGGGGTACTTGCGGATCTGGTACGGCGAGCGGTCCATGGCGTGCACGATCCGCAGCGGCACCCGCATGCGGTACGCGTCGTCGGCCGCCCATTCCAGCGCGGCGCGCGAGTTCTCCGATCCGTCGGCTCCTACGATGATCACGATACGCCTCCTTCGTCACCCTCCATCCGACCCGCTCGCGCCCGCCCGCAGCAGGGCCGGAGGTCGGTCCGGCAAGGGCCGAAGGACCCTGTCCGCCGAGCGGGTGACTGGCTAGCTTCGTGGACATGACCAGGGAGGACACGCTCATGACCGGCACCGGCGACTTCGCGCGTCGCATCAGCTATCACCGTCATCGGCTCGGCCTCACCGCCGAACAGGTGGCCGACCGGGCGGACATGTCCGCCGGATACGTCCAGCACCTCGAAAGCCATCTGGGCACTCCTGACACAGGTACGGTGACCCGCCTGGCCACCGCCCTCGAAACGACGGCCGAGGACCTGCTGGGCGGCGGCCGCGATCGCCCGCCCGGCCCTGGCCCTGGCTCGGCCGACGCGGTCCTGGAAATCCTCGAACCCGAGGAGTGCCTGCGGCTGGTCGCCCCGGGCGGCATCGGCAGGGTGGCGTTCAACGGTCCGGAGGGGCCCACGGTGCTGCCCGTGAACTACAAGGTCGACGACGGCGCCATCGTCTTCCGCACCGCCCACGGCGGCCCCATGGACCAGGACCTGCGCAGCGGCGTGGAAGGGGTGGAGATCAAGATCGGCTTCCAGGTCGACCGGATCGACGAGGCCCAGAGGGAGGGCTGGAGCGTCCTCGTCCAGGGCCCCGCCCACCACGTGCCCGAGGACGAGGTCATCCGGGCCGACATCACCCCATGGGCGGGTGGCGAGCGTCGGCTCTACATCCGCATCGTCCCGCACCAGATCACGGGCCGCCGCATCCACGGCCTCTGAGCCCTCAGGTTTTCCTGCGGGCTCCCACCCTCCTCGGACTCGGGCTGAGCTCGTCCAGGGCCTCGCGCAGGTAGCCGGGAAAGGCCCACACGTCGGGGACCAGCTCCCCGCAGGCGGTGAATCCGACGTCGAGGCGCCCGTTGTAGGAGAAGGCCGTGACGTTCACGGCGCCGCTCACGTCGGTGACCACGGACACCGGGTAGTGCGCCAGCAGCCTGACCCCGGCGATCCGCAGCGCGAACTGCGGGCCGGGAACGTTGGAGACGACCACGTTGACAGGCGGCCCCGTACGTCCCAGAAGATCAAGCGCGGCGCGGTCGGCCAGGCCGTTGAGGGCGGCGGGCATGCTCTCGCTCAGGTCACGCAGCAGGCGCGCGGGGGTCAGGGCGAACCGTTCCTTGATCTGCCGCATCCCCTCGCTCACGAGTTCGAGCCGCCGGCGGGGGTCGTCCACGTGCGTGGGCAACTGTGTGATCATCATGGTGACCTGGTTGCCCTCGTTCACACCCTCCTGGCCGCGTACGGAGAACGGCACCCCTGCGACCAGGGGGATCTCCGGCAGCGCCGCGTGGGCCAGCAGCCAGCGCCGCAGCGCGGAAGCCACGAGCGCCATCACGACGTCGTTCACGGTGACGCCGAAGGCGTTCTTGACCCGTTTGATCTCCTTCAGCGGCAGCTCGGCGAAGGCGTAACGGCGGCGGGAGGAGACCGGGCCGCTGAGCGGGGTGTGCGGGGCCTCCATGTCCGGCAGTTCGGGCCGGGGTGCGCGCCGGATCAGCCGCGCGACACCGCTCGCGCCGGGCAGCCGGGAGATGACGGGCAGCTGGTCCAGAACCGGCAGGGCCTCGCCCGCGAACCGCAGCAGGTGCGCGGGGTTCCCCGCAAGGTGCCAGGCGCTCCTGGCCAGCATGCGCCACAGCCCCGGAGGGGCTTCGAGCTCGTACGAGGCCGCTTCGGGCACGGGATCCATGAGCGCGGCGAGCACCTCCGCCCCCGTCAGCCCGTCGACGGCGGCGTGGTGGACCTTGGCGTAGATGCCGCAGCGGCCGCCGGCCAGGCCGTGGATCAGGTACATCTCCCACAGGGGACGGGTTCGGTCCAGGCGGCGCTCGTGCAGGCGGGCCACCTGCTCGCCCAGCTGCGCGTCGTCGCCGGGCGGGGGCAGGGTGAGCTCCCGGACGTGATGGTCCAGGTCCACCTCGCCGTCGTCGGCCCAGTACGGGTGATCCAGGCCGAGGGGCACGCGGACCAGGCGCTGCCGTAGCTGCGGCACCCCGGCCATCCGCTCCGCCAGCCTGCGCTGGATCTTCTTCCTGGACAGGTCCTTGTACAGCACGGCCAGACCGCCGACGTTCGCGACGTTGGTGGCGGTCTCGAAGTTGAGGAACTGCGCGTCCAGCGCGCTGAGCTGCCGCATGTCTCTCCCCTCTCCCCTCATCCCACTGTGCGCCGCCGCGCCGCCCCAGGGCCACAAGTCCCCCTTGAACAGGGCCAACGACCTGATCGGCCGGCTCGGCGTACGACGGCGATCAGCGCCTGGGAGCCACGGCGGCGGCGTTGACGGTGACGATCATGGCGATGGCCAGCCAGGAGGCCGCGTCAAGGCGCTGGTCGAGAACGACCATGCCGATCAGGGCGGCGAACACCGGGTTGACGCTCATGAAGATCCCGAAGAAGTGGGCGGGGACCCGGCGCAGCGCGAGCAGGTCGGCAAGGAACGGCACCGCGGAGGACAGCACCCCCGCGGCGAACGCGCACAGCAGGGCACCGGCGGTGGGCCGGTGGAGCCACAGGACGGCGACGCCGACGGGCAGGTAGAGCACGCCGGAGACGGCCGCGGCGGCGGCCGATCCCTGCAGCCCGGGCAGGCGCTCGCCCACGGTGCGGTTGAGCAGGACGTAGCAGCCCCAGCAGACGGCGGCGACCAGAGCCAGGCCGATGCCGAGGTAGTCGGTGCTGGGCTGGGGGCGGGCGAGGATCGCCACGGCCGCCGCGGCGGCGAGAGCGCACACCAGATCGGTACGGCGGCGCGAACTCGCCAGCGCCACGGCGAGCGGGCCGAGGAACTCCAGGGTGACCGCGAGTCCGAGCCCGATCCGGCCGATCGCCGCGTAGAGCGTCAGGTTCATGGTCGCGAACACCACGGCCAGCCCCAGCACCGGCCGCCACTGCGCGGCACTGAACGAGCGCAGCCTCGGCCGGCCGGCACTCAGCAGCACCGCGGCGGCCACCCATTGGCGCACCGCCACCACTCCCACCGGCCCGAGGACCGGGAGGGCGAGCGCGGCGACCGACGCCCCGACCTGGTTGGACAGCCCGCTGCCCACCATCAGCGCCATCCCGGACCACCGCGTCGAGCTCGGCCGCGACGCGGGAGCGGCCGGCTCCGTGCCTGCTTCGAGTGCCATGGCACAACCATCCGGTACGCCGAAGCATACGCAAAATGCATCCAAGGACGTATCTATACTCTGGACGCATGGATGGTCGTAAGGAGCTGGAGCTGCGGCACCTGCGCTGCCTGGTCGCGATCGTCGACACCGGCAGCTTCACCGACGCCGGGATCGAGCTGGGCCTGTCCCAGGCGGCGGTCTCCCGCACCCTGCTGGCGCTGGAACGGATCCTCGGGGTGCGGCTGTTGCACCGCACCAGCCGCAGCCTCACCCCCACCACCGCCGGTGTCCAGGTCCTCGCCCGCGCCCGCCACCTGCTCGCCGAGGCCGACGAGCTGGTCCACCAGGCCACCACCGGCCACACCCGGCTGCGCATCGGTCACGCCTGGTCCGCCATGGGCCGGCACACCGCCGAGTTCCAGCGCCGGTGGCACGACCGCTACCCCGGCATCGAGCTTCACCTGATCCGCCACAACACCCCCACCGGCGGCCTCGCCGAGGGTCTGTGCGACCTGGCCGTCGTCCGCACCCCCATCGACACCCGCCGCTACGCCCACGCGCTGGTCGGCCACGAGCGCCGCTACCTCGCCCTGGCCTCCGACGACCCCTGGGCAGGACGCCGCAGCATCCGCCTGGACGAGATCCGCGAGCGCACCCTGGTGGTCGACCGCCGCACCGGCACCACCACCCTGGACCTGTGGCCCGAAGGCGCCCGCCCCGCGACGGAGTACACCCACGACATCGACGACTGGCTCGCCGCCATCGCCACCGGCCGCCGCGTCGGCGTCACCCCGCAGGCCACCGCCAACCAGTATCGTCGCGACGGCATCACCTACCGCCCCCTGCGCGACGCCGACCCCGTACCCGTGCACCTCATCTGGCGGCGGCACGACCCCCACCCCGCCACGCACGCCGCCGTCGCCCTGCTCGCCGATCTCTACCGCGAAGGCGCCTGACGCTCAAGCGAAGGTCGCCCACCTGGAGGAGAACATCAAGGCCGCCGGGCCGGCGCCTGCCCGTCGAAGCGGAACGACCCGGACAACGCGCGCGGTCGCCGAAGTCCAGCCCGAGGGCTCAGTGGAACGTTACACAAACTCAGCCCGCTTGCGTTGAGCCTATATTACTGTAAGTATTTTTATCGTCACTGTATGTGCACGATCCTTTCAGGAGGCTCCCATGAACCGCCTGTCAGGCGCGCTGGCCGTCGTCGTCTTCGTGCTCGCCGCCGGCTGCTCCGGCCCGGCCGACTCCCCCGTCCAGGATTCCGCGCACAATGCGATCAACATCCACCTGTACCAGAAGCCCAAGCGCTTCTCCCCGCTGGACCCGCCCACCGGCCCCGACCAGCAGGTCATGACGTTGATCTTCGACAACCTGCTGACCGTCGACGACTCCTACGCCTACGCGCCGCGCCTGGCCGAGCGCTGGGAGGTGGACGAGGACCGGATCACCTTCCACCTGCGCGCGGGCCTGAAGTGGAGCGACGGCATGCCGTTCACCAGCGAAGACGTGCTGTTCACCTACAAGCTGCTGGCCGACGCCAAGAGCGGCAGCGCGATGGCGGGCAAGCTGGCCGGGGCTGCCTTCGAGGCCCCGGACGACACCACGTTCGTGATCAGGCCGGCCAGGCCGAACATCGGCTTCCTCAGCCTGATCGCCGGGCCGTTCGCCTTCATCCTGCCCGAGCACGTGCTCGGCATGGAGCCGGTGGACAAGATCGCCGGCAGCACCTTCTTCAACCACCCGACGGTCGGCATGGGCCCGTACACCTTCGTGACCTACCAGACCGACCAGTACGTGGAGCTGGCCGCCAACCCGCACTACCGCAAGCCCGTCGCGATCCCCAGGATCTTCCTCAAACCCATCAGCTCGGACGTGGCGACCGCGCAGCTCGGCACCGGCGAGATGGACCTGGTCCAGATCTCCCCCACCGACCTGCGGGCGGTGGAGGGGCTCAAGGGCGTCACCGTCTCGGCGAAGCCGAGCCCGGGCTTCATCAGGATCGCGGTCGACCAGAGCGACAAGCGCTTCGCCGATCCCCGGGTACGGCGGGCGATGCTCCACGCGATCGACCGAGAGGCGCTGGTCGCCAAGCTCCTGGCCGGCCGGGGCCGGGTGCAGAACTCCTCGTTCGTCACCCCCTGGGCGCTGCCCGGCACGCTGGAGGAGTACGCCTACGACCCGGCCAGGGCCAGGTCGCTGCTGGCCGAGGCGGGCTGGAAGGCCGGCCAGAAGGTGACGCTGTCGTGGATCCCCGGCCAGCGCGACCGCGACGTGACGGCCACGGTGGTGCAGGGCGCGCTGAGCGCGGTGGGCATGACCGTCGAGCTCAAGCAGGTGCAGGCGGCCGAACTGCTGGAATCCTACGAGAAGCGCACGTTCGACCTGGCGCTCTTCGGCGGCGGCAGTTACGCCGTGGACCCCTCCAGCAGCGTCACGATCATCAATTGCGCCGCTTTCTACCCCAGCGGGGGAAATGTCAGTAACTTCTGTGACGAGTCGCTGGACACCCTCGCCGCCCGAGCCGACGCCCGCACCGACCGCGCCCAGCGCGCCAAGCTCTACCAGGAGGCCGCCGGCAAGGACAACGCCCAGGTCCCGTACCTGTGGCTGTACAACCCCGACACCCTGTGGGCCACCGGCTCGCGGCTGCGCGGCTTCAAGCCCAGCGGCGACTTCACCACCGGCTTCTGGAACGCCGACGAGTGGACCCTGGCCGGCTGATGCTCGCCTACCTCGTGCGCCGGCTGCTGACCAACGCCGCCGTCTTCCTGCTCATCAGCGTCGGCGTGTTCCTCCTGGTCCGCGCCGCGCCCGGCGACCCGGTCCGGATGATGGTCGACCCCGAGCGACTGGCCTCGGGCGGCCCGGCGTTCGTCGCCGCCAAACGCGCCGAACTCGGTCTGGACAGGCCGGTTCTGGTCACGTACGGCATCTGGCTGCGTGACGTGCTGGGCGGTGACCTCGGCCACTCCTTCGTCAGCCGCCGGCCGGTCGCCGAGGTGCTCGGCGAGCGGATGGGTCCCACCGTGCTGCTCATGGGCACCGCCCTGGCGATCGGCCTGATGCTGGCGGTGGCGGCGGGCACATTGGCCGCGATCCGGCGCAACACCGCGGTCGACCACGCCACCACCGTGGCCGGCCTCGGCGCGATCTCGGTGCCCGGCTTCTTCCTGGGCATCGCCGCGATCTACCTCTTCTCGCTGCGGCTCGGCTGGGTGCCGTCCTCCGGCATGTCCACACCGGGCGACGGCGGCGCCGCCGACATCCTGGCCCACCTGGTGCTGCCCGCGGCCGTCCTCGGGCTGTCCATCGCCGGGCCGTTCACCCGGTACGTGCGCGCCGGGCTGCTGGCGGAGCTCGACGCCGACTACGTGCGCACGGCCGAGGCCAAGGGCGCCGGTCCGGGCCGGGTGCTGATGCGGCACGCGCTGCGCAACGCCCTGGTCCCGCTCATCACCGTCGTCATGATCTCCATCCCGCAGCTGCTGGCCGGGGCGGTCGCCGTGGAGCAGGTCTTCGCCTGGCCGGGCATGGGGCAGCTCGCCGTCAGCTCGATCGGCCAGCTCGACCACCCGGTGGTGATCGGGTTCGCGATGTTCGTCGCGGTGCTCGTCCTGGTCTGCAACCTCGCCGCCGACCTGCTCTACGCGGTGGCCGACCCGAGGATCAGCCTGTCATGACCACGACCGTCGTCCCCGCCTCGCCCCGCTCGCTCGCCGCCCGGCGCTTCCGGCGCAACCGCATGGCACTGGCCGGAGCCGTGTTCCTGACCGCCGTCGGCGTGCTGGCGCTGGCCGCGCCGCTGGTGGCCGGCCACGACCCGAACGCGGTGGACCTGGCCGCCTTCCGCGAGCCGCCGTCTGCCGCGCACCTGCTCGGCACCGACTCCTCGGGGCGCGACGTGTTCGCCAGGCTCGTGCACGCCGGCCGGGTCTCGCTGCTGGTCGGCCTGCTGTCGTCGCTGGCGGCGGTCGCCTTCGGCACGCTGCTCGGCGCGCTGGCCGGCATGTTCGGCGGGCCGGTCGACGCCGTCGTCATGCGCGCCGCCGACGTGGTGCTCTCCTTCCCGTCGCTGGTCGTCATCGTCGTGCTGGCGGGCGTGCTCGGGCCGGGCGCCGCGATGCTCGTGCTCGTCTTCGCCGCGTGCAACTGGCCGACCGCCTGCCGCGTGGTGCGCGGGCTGACGTTGTCGCTGCGCGAGCGGGAGTACGTCCAGGCGGCGCGCGCCTTCGGCGCCGGGCCGCTGACGGTGATCGGCCGGCACGTGCTGCCCGCCGTCCTGCCGCAGGTCGCGGTGGCCGGCACGCTGCTGGTGGCGCAGATGATCCTGCTGGAGGCGGTGCTGTCCTTCCTCGGCCTCGGCGTACGGCCGCCACGGGCCAGCTGGGGCAACATGCTGACCGACGCCCAGAACCTCACCCTCATCCAGACCATGCCGTGGTTGTGGCTGCCGCCCGGCCTGGCCATCGCGCTGACCGTGCTGGCCGTGAACTTCGTCGGCGACGGCCTGCGCGACGCCGTGGACCCGAAGGGAGCCCGCGGATGACGCCGCTGCTCACGGTCGACGACCTCGCGGTCGAGTTCCGCACGCGGGACGGCGTGGTGCGCGCCGTCGACGGAGTCAGCCTGGAGGTGGGGCCGGGCGAGATCCTCGGCGTGGTCGGCGAGTCCGGCTCGGGCAAGAGTGTCACCGCGATGTCGGTGCTCGGCCTGGTCCGGCCGCCGGGGCGGGTGGTGCGCGGCAGCGTCCGCTTCGACGGCGAGGACCTGCTGGCCCTGCCCGCGCGCCGGCTGCGCCGGATCCGGGGCAGCCGCATCGCGATGATCTTCCAGGACCCGATGACGGCGCTCAACCCGGTCGTCCCGGTCGGCGCCCAGATCGCCGAGGCCATCAGGCTGCACCAGCCGCGCCTCGGCCGCGCCGCCGTGCGGGCCCGTGTACTGGAGCTGCTGGCCTCCGTCGGCGTCGCCGACCCCGCCGCCCGGTACGGCCGGCACCCCCACGAGTACTCCGGCGGCATGCGCCAGCGCGCGATGATCGCGATGGCCCTGGCCAACGAGCCCGACCTGCTCATCGCCGACGAACCGACGACCGCGCTGGACGTCACCGTCCAGTCCCAGGTGCTCGGCCTGATCGACACGGCCAGGCGGGAGGCCGGCGCGGCGGCGGTGCTCATCACCCACGACCTGGGCGTGATCGCCGAGCTGGCCGACCGGGTCGCGGTCATGTACGCGGGCCGCGTCGTCGAGCACGGCGACGTGCACCAGGTCTTCGCCACGCCCCGCCACCCCTACACGCGCGGCCTGCTGGCCGGCCGCCCCCGTCTGGAGCCGGCGACGGTGGACCTGGTGCCGATCCCGGGCAGCCCGCCCGACCTGCTGGCGCCGCCGCCCGGCTGCGCCTTCGAGCCACGCTGCGCGTTGGCCGCCGGCCGCGCCGCCTGCCGGGCCGAACGTCCCGAGCCGGTCGTGGTGGCCGCCGGTCACCTGTCGGCCTGCCACTTCCACGAGGAGCCGGTGTGAGCGAACCCGTGCTGGCCGTCGAGGGCCTGGTCAAGCACTTCCCGATCCGTACCGGGATCCTGCGCGGGCGGAGCGGGGCGGTCCGGGCCGTGGACGGCGTGGATCTGGCGCTGCTCTCCGGCCGTACCCTCGGGCTGGTCGGCGAGTCCGGCTGCGGCAAGACCACGACGGGCCGGCTCGTCGTGCGCCTGGCCGAGCCCACCTCCGGCCGCATCCTGTACGGCGGGCGCGACCTGGCCGCCATGTCGCATGCCGAGCTCCGGCCGCTGCGCGGCGATATCCAGATCGTCTTCCAGGACCCGTACTCGTCGCTGTCGCCGCGGCTGACCGTGCACGAGATCGTCGCCGAGCCGCTGCGCACCCAGGGCCGCTACCGCCGCGGCGGCCGGGAACGGGTCGGCGAGCTGCTGGAGCTGGTGGGCCTGTCGCCCGAGCATGCCAACCGTTACCCGCACGAGTTCTCCGGCGGCCAGCGCCAGCGCGTCGGCATCGCCAGGGCGCTGGCCCTGAACCCGCGCGTGCTGGTGCTGGACGAGCCCGTCTCCGCGCTGGACGTCTCGATCCAGGCGCAGGTCGTCAACCAGCTCGCCCAGCTGCAGCGCGAGCTGGGCCTGGCCTACCTGTTCATCTCGCACGACCTGTCGGTCGTGCGGCATCTGTGCGACAGAGTGGCGATCATGTATCTGGGCCGGATCGTGGAGGAGGGCGAGCGGGCGGAGATCTTCGCACGACCCGCCCATCCCTACACCAAGGCGCTCATCTCGGCCGTGCCGATCTCGTGTCCGTCGCAGCGGGGCAAGCGGAGGCGGATCGTGCTCACCGGTGACGTGCCCAGCCCGGCTGACCCGCCGTCGGGCTGCCGCTTCCGTACCCGCTGCTGGAAGGCCCGGGAGCGATGCGCCGTCGAGGAGCCCGCGCTGACCGGCTCGGGGCATCGCGTCGCCTGCCACTTCCCCGAGGAGAGCACCGATGCCGGGCGGGAGGAGCGGCCGGCCTGGGCCGACCGCTCCAACCCGTGAAGGTCACTCGGGCTTCTCGTCCGTCCAGCCCGCCTTGACCACCGCGTTGGAGTTCCACATCGTGCCGGGCTCGAAACCGGTCTGGAAGCCGCGCGGCTTCACCGCGACGTACTCGCTCGCCAGGGCCGACCCGGTCTCCTCGTCGATGATCAGCCGGTGCTCTGTGACACCGCCGTCGACGGTCGGCTCGTTGATCGCCACGGCTGTGCCCGTGCGCCCCTCGGCGTCCGTGACGTTCTCGATGACCCGTACGTCGCCGAGCTCGGCCAGCATCCGGAACGCGGCACCGCGCACCTCGGGCGTCACCGGCATGTCCATGATCAACCCAGCGCTGACCACGAACAGCCACCCGTCGCCCACCATCGGCACGTCGGTGGCATGGCCCTTCCAGGCCAGGAGCCGCTTCTTGAGCCGGTCCGGGTCGCCGGGCAGCTCGCGCAGGTCCTTCACCGAGACGTTGCGGCCCAGCCAGAAGACCTTGTCCCCGTCGGGCAGCGGGCTGCGGCCGGTCATGGCCCGGCCCGGCGACGTCTTCAGGATCATGGGCTTGGGCTTCCCGGGGGCCGTGACCTCGATGGAGGTGGGCGACCCGGCCCGCTCCCACGCCTGCCGGTCCTCCTCGGTGGCCGGGCGGGCTCCGAGGGACTGCATGCGGCCCCACTGCTTCTGGTCCGGGCCGGTGGCGCCGGGCGTCCAGCCCTCGTCCCGCTGCTGGTCGAGCACCCGGTAGCCGCCCTTGGCCGCGGCGAACAGGGTCCGGCGCACCGACACGGTGTGCCAGTACTCGCCCTTGCCCTCCGGTTGCCGCTCCGCCCTCGCGGCCGCGGCCAGCAGCACCTCCCGGGCCGACAGCGTCACCGCCTGCCCGGTGCTCGCCGGGGTGTCGGGGCCTCGTGCCGTGGACGCCGTGCCGTTCGTCGCGACGACCACGGCCACGGCGGTGACGGCCGCCGCGGCTCCGGCGAGCCCCAGGCTCCATACGTGCCGCACGGGCCTGCGCCGGCGCCGGGCCGGCCGGGGCTGGGACATGGCGCGGGAGAGCTCGGCGGCCCTGGTGCGCGGGTCGATCGGGCGGTCTCCGAGGTCGGCGGGCCGGGCGGCCCGGAGTTCGTCGATGGGGTTCATGACCACTCCTCGTTGAGGCTCCGCACGTGGGGCAGGGGTTCGCGCCGAGGGCCGGCGTCCGTGGCCTCCATGGCCTGCTTGAGCCGTTTGCGCGCCCGGTGCAGCCGTACGCGGAACGCCGCCGACGAGCAGCCGACGACCCGCGCGCCCTCCTTCGGCGACAGCCCGTGCCAGGCGACCAGGACGAGGATCTCCCGATCGTCCTCGGGCACGGCGGCCAGCGCGCGCAGCACGCCCATCCGCTCGGTCACGTGTTCGGCGACGTCGCCCTCGGCCCAGGCCCGCAGCTCCGCGGCGACCGCCTCGCGGCGCACCTCGGCTCGGACGTTGTCGCGCAGGACGTTCCTGGCGACGCCGAGCAACCACGGCAGCGCCGGCTCGGGCACGTCCTCCAACCGCCGCCAGGCGATCGCGAACGTCTCGCTCACCACCTCGTCCGCCACCTGGCGGCCCGCGCGGCTCACGACGTAGGCCCACACCCGTTGTCGGCATTCGTCGTACATGCCGGTGAACCGGTGCTCATCATCTGACACCGCCCAGCCCCTTCGTTCGGGATGCGTTCTTCTGACACCACGAAGTGGCCGCAACCCGCCCGTTGTTACACCTTTCGGTCAGCTGATTGGGACGGTGAGGCGGCGGGTGGTGGGTGACGGCTCCCTGCGCTCCCCGAGGAGGGCCATGAGCTGGTCCATGGCCACCTCGCCGAGCTTCTCGCCGTCCACGTCGATCGCGGGGACGTCGCCCAGGCCGAGGCTCTCGACGATCATGCGCTCCGAGCTGACCACGACATCGCGGATCCCGCGGTGGAGCAGGGCGAACATGAGGCCTAGGCCGATCGAGGTCGCGTACGGGACCACGGCGGTGGCGCGGGCGGCCACCACGGCCTCCGCCGTCTCCACCCCGGCGGCGAACGTCGAGGGGTGGGGGCCGAGCATGGTCAGCGTCGCGCCGCTCGGCCCGGCCGCGGCGCGGATGGCCGCCTGGCGCTGGCGGTCCTGCCAGGAGCCCGCCGGGCCGCCGATGTAGACGATGCGCTCGTGGCCCATCTCGACGAACCGGGTGACGAGCGTGCCGAAGGCGGTGGCCGTGTCGGCGACCACCGAGGTCATGCCCTCGATCTCGCGGTCGATGAGCACGGTCGGCTTGAACGACGCGGCGGCGCGGACGATCTCGTCCGAACCCCGGGGCGCGGTGAGCAGGAAGCCGTCGACCTGGTGCGCGAGCTGCTCGACCGCGGCGACCTGGGCGGCGTGCTCCAGGGAGTGCACCGCGATGGTCAGCTGCATGCCCGAGTCGGCCGCGCGCGCCTGGGCGCCGCCGATGATCGGGGTGAAGAAGGTGTTGTCGAGCGTGGGCACCACGACGGCGACCACACCGGTCCGCCCGCGGGCGAGCTGCGTGGCCGCCCGGTTGGGGACGAATCCGAGCTGCTCGGCGGCTGCGCGGACGCGGGCCACCGTCTCCGGGGCGGCCAGGTCCGGCCGGCCCAGGGCCCGAGAGGCCGTCGCCTTGGAAACCCCGGCCAGCGCGGCGACGTCCGCGAGTGTCGGCACTGATTCTCCTTGAGTCGTTACACGGATTTCACACAGGGGTTTGTGCGACAGGCCGCTCATAATCTATGGTCAGGCTCATGCAACCGGTTCCGTAACCGGTTCCACCCAAAGCGTACGCCACGGAGAAAGGACGCCGACATCTCCCCCAAATCGGCCCTTCTGCTGGTGCCTGGTCTCGTCCTTCTCGTCGCGGGGTTCCTCATCCCCTCCGCGGCGATGCTCTTCGCGCCTCCGGACGTGCCGACCGGCGAGATCTTCACGCGTCTGGGCAGGATGCTGACGGATCCGTACGACCTGGAGGTGATCGGGCGCACGGTCGGGCTGGCCCTGGCTGTCACGATCATCTGCGTCGTCCTCGGCTTCCCCATCGCCTACTGGCTCGCCCGCTCGCCGTCACGCTGGAGCGGGGTCTTCCTGGCAGTGGCGATCTTCCCATTGATGCTGAGCAACGTGGTAAGGACGTTCGGCTGGCTGGTGATCCTCGGCTCCAAGGGGGCGCTCGGCCGGCTGCTCGTCCAGCTCGGCATCGTCGACGTGGCGCCGCAGCTGCTCTACACCAAGCTGGCGATCGTCCTCGGCCTCACCCAGCTGTTCCTGCCGCTGGCGATCATCTCCTGCTACTCGGCCGTCGCGCAGGTCGATCCCGGCCTGGACGACGCCTCGCGCGGGCTCGGCGCGAGCCGGATCCGGACGATGTGGAACGTCGTCATCCCGCTGACCATGCCGGGCATCGTGGTGGCCGCCACCCTGGTCTTCGCCGGGTCCGTCACCGCGTACACCACGCCCTACCTGCTCGGCGGGTCCAGCCAGCGGATGCTGTCCACGCAGCTGTTCAACTACGCGAGCACCACGGTCGACTGGGCCTCCGCCTCGGCGACGGCGCTCATCATGACGGTCCTGGTCTTCCTGGTCTCCGGGCTGTCCTCGCTGATCGGGCGGAAGGGGGCCACCTCATGAAGCGGCCGATCACGGCGGCGCTCGCGGTCATCGGCTACGTCATCATGATCGTGCCGATCATCTTCGTGGTCGCCACGGCCTTCACCGCCGGAAGCACCCTGAGGTTCCCGCCCGACGGGATCTCGCTGCGCTGGTTCGACGAGGCGCTTGGCTACGAGCCGTTCGTCGAGGCCGCGCTCTCCAGCCTGGAGCTCGCCGTGCTCGCCACCGCGCTCGCGCTGGTGCTCGGCGTGCCCGTCACGCTGGCCGTCCACCGGGGCAAGCTGCCCGGCAAGGGCCTGGTCGAGGGGTTGTTCCTGTCGCCGCTCATCGTCCCGGAGCTGGTCGTCGGCCTCGCGCTGTTCCAGCAGCTGATGGTCGGCCTGGACCTGGACAACTTCAGCACCCTGCTGGTCGGGCACACGGCGCTGATGCTGCCGTATGCGGTGCGCGTGACCGGCGCCTCGCTCGCGCTGGCCGACCCCGCGCTGGAGGAGGCCGCCCGGGGTCTCGGCGCCTCGCCGCTGCGCGCGTTCTTCAACGTGACGTTGCCCGTCCTGCGTCCGGGCATCTTCTCCGCCGGGCTGCTCAGCATGGTGACGTCGTTCAACAACGTGCCGCTGTCGCTGCTGCTGCAGGGACGCGACTTCCGGACGCTGCCGGTGACGATGCTCGACTACGTGCAGCAGTCGTACGACCCGATGGTGGCCGCCGCCTCCACCCTCATCCTGGCCGCCACCGTGGTCATCGCGGTGATCGCCGAGCGCACGGTCGGATTCGCCAAGATCTTCGGAGGGATCAACCAATGACCGCCGCCGCCGAGCTGATCAAAGTCACCCAGAGGTTCGGCTCCTTCACCGCCGTCGACGAGATCGACCTCGCCGTGCCGGCGGGGAGGCTGACGACGCTGCTGGGCCCGAGCGGCTGCGGCAAGACCACCACGCTCAGGATGATCGCGGGCTACTCCGCCCCGACGTCGGGGACGATCCGCATCGACGGGGTCGACAGCACGCGCACGCCGCCGGAGAAGCGCGATCTCGGGATGGTCTTCCAGTCGTACGCGCTGTTCCCGCACATGACGGTGGCCGACAACGTCGGGTACGGGCTCAGGCTGCGCAAGGTGCCGGCCGCGGAGAGACGTACGCGGGTCATGGAGACGCTCGACCTCGTCGGGCTCGCGCACCTGGCCGACCGCAAGCCGAAGAAGCTCTCCGGCGGGCAGCAGCAGCGGGTGGCGCTGGCCAGGGCGATCGCGATCAGGCCCAAGCTCCTGCTGCTCGACGAGCCGCTGTCCAACCTCGACGCCCGCCTGCGCGTCCAGATGCGGGCCGAGATCAGGCGCATCCAGGCGGAGACGAAGCTGACCGTCATCCTCGTCACCCACGACCAGGACGAGGCGCTGGAGATGTCCGACGAGATGGTCATCATGAACGAGGGCCGGATCGTGCAGCAGGGCACTCCCCAGCAGGTCTTCCCCCGTCCCGCCGACCGTTTCGTGGCCGAGTTCCTCGGCTACGAGAACTTCCTCACCGCGGCCGACGGCACGCCGCTGACCATCCGGCCCGAGCATCTGCGCATCGCGGAGAAGGGCGCCGGCCTTGGTCACGGCCTCGACGGCACGGTGGTCGACGTGGCCTTCCGCGGCGTCGACCTGCTGGTCTCGCTCGACGTGGTCGACCCGTCGGGCGCGACCGTCAGGCTGCTCGCCGACGTACGCAGCGGCGCTGCCCTGACGCCCGGATCGGCCGTCACGGTGATCGCGCCCGACGACCATCTGGTTCCACTCCCCCGCTGAAAGAAGGAACGACCCCATGCCCACGCGCCGCGCCGTACTGGCCGCTGCTCTGACGGTGCTCGCCGCAGCCGGATGTTCCGGCTCCGGCTCCGCCGAGAAGCAGGCCGATCAGAACACCATCGTCGTCAGCACCTTCCCCTTCGGTGTGAAGGAGTTCGAGCAGGCGGTCGTCGCTCCGTTCAGCAAGCAGACCGGGATCAAGGTCGAGCTGGACACCGGGTCCAACTCCGACCGGCTGTCGAAGCTGAAGCTCGCCAAGGGTGAGCCGGAGTCGGACGTGGTGCTGATCTCCGACTACTTCGCCGCGCTCGGGCAGAAGGACGGCCTCTTCCAGAAGGTCGACGTGCCCAACATGAAGCAGCTCGCGCCGTTCGCGACCGAGGGCTCCTACGAGGGGCCGGCCTACACGCACCAGCTCAACGGGATCATCTACAACACCGGCAAGCTCAGCCAGAAGCAGGCCGCCGACTGGGAGCTGTTCGCGAACGCGGCGAACAAGGGAAAGGTCGCGCTTCCCGATATTTCGGTGACCGCCGGACAACTCATGATTTCGGGGGTTGGTGAGTCGTACGGCAAGGGCCCCTACGACATCGACACCTCGCTGAAGACCCTGTCCGGCTGGGCGCCGAACGTCCTGCAGTTCTACACCTCCTCGACCGAGGTCACGAACCTGCTGACCCAGGGCGAGATCGTCGCCGCCGACGCGCTGAGCGGCTTCGCCACCAAGCTCGTCACCTCGGGCGAGCCGATCGCCTGGACGGCGCCCGACAAGGGCCGCTACATGGCCACCAACCGGGCGATGATCCCCAAGGGCGCGCGCAACGCGCAGGGAGCGGCGAAGTTCATCGACTACATGCTGTCGGCCGAGGCGCAGAGCGCCATGGCGAAGGCCGCCGGTGACCTGCCCACAAACCCGAAGGCCGAGATCCCGGCCGACATCGCCAAGGTGACGGGCGAGGCGGCGAAGGACCCGGTGGCCGCCGGGTTCAAGACCCTCGACCCCGCCCAGCTCGTCGACACCCGCACCACCTGGGTCGACCGCTTCACCCGCGAGGTGGCCGGCAAGTGAACCTTGACCTGATGCCCAAGGTCGATCTGCACTGCCACCTCATCGGCACCGTACGCGCCTCGACCTTCGCCGAGCTGGCCCGGCGGGAGGGGCTCGACCTGCCCGACACGCCCGAGCGGATCTACGCGGACGTGAACTCGCTGCCGCCGGACCCGGCGCTCTACCTGGACACCCGGATCCCGGTCCCGCAGGGCAGGAGCGCGGACGAGCCCGAGGTCTCCTACTCGCTGTTCCAGGTGTCCTCGTGGGTTCTGCAGGTCCTGCGCGACGCCGACGATCTCACCAGGATCACCTACGAGGCGTTCGAGGACGCCCACCGGACCAGCGCGACCAGGCATCTCGAGGTCTCCTTCGACGCGCTGACCGAGCATCAGGAGAAGCTCGGCTACGCCACGGTGGTCGAGGCGTACGCCGAGGGCATCAGGATGGCCGAACGCGACTTCGGCATGTCGGGCCGGCTCATCGCGGCCGTCGACCGGAGCAGGTCGGGAGACGAGGCGCTCTCCTGGGTGCGCACGGTCGTGGACAACCCGCACGACTACGTGGCGGGGATCGGGCTGGACAACCTGGAGACCGCCGGGCCGCCGGAGCGGTTCGAGGCCGCCTTCCGGCTCGCCGGTGCGGCCGGGCTGCGCCGTACCGCGCACTCCTCCGAGCACGCGCCCGTCGCCGTCAACACGGTCACCTGCCTCGACGTGCTCGGCTGCGACCGGATCGACCACGGCTACTTCGTGCTCCAGGACGACGAGGTCGTCGCCAGGGTGCGGGACGAGCAGATCCCGTTCACCGTCATCTCGACCACGTCGCGGCGCTCGTGGCGGCCGTGGCGGCGGGCGTCGATCGCGGCGATGCTGGATGCCGGGCTCAACGTCATCCCCGCTTCCGACGACCCGGGGATGTTCCCGACGTCGCTGGCGAACGAGTATCGGATCCTCTCCGAGCAGCTCGCCGTACGGGATGAGCGGTTGCGGGCGATGGCGCTGGCCGGGGTGGAGGCGTGCTGGCTGCCGGAGCCCGAGAAGGACGCCCTGCGCAGGCGCTTCGAGAGCGAGCTCGCGAACGTGGAGTGATCGGGACAGGCGGCTTCGGCGGCACGTCGAACCGCTCGTTCCCGAGGAGCGGGTGGAGCAGGGCCTCGGCGAGGTGGCGTTGACGGCCTGAGTGTCCGTTTCAAGGGACGAACGGTCCGGCGATGTCGCGGGCTGCCGGCGTACGGCTTCAAGCGCAGAACCACGTACAAGCAAACGTACAGAGCTGATCAGCGTCTCGGATGACCACCGGCTCCCGAGTACCCGACAGGGTGAAGGGCGGTTGCGCACCGCGGCTCAGTTTGTGCGTTCATCTGTCACCGCGGGGATTTCTTGTTTGATGAGGGCCGCAAGCCGCGTGGCTGCCTGCCGGAGAGGTGCCGTGTCACGCTGGACTCGGGCGAGCAGGAGCGCGCCCTCGATGGTGGACAGGATGAACACCGCCAGTTCCGCGGCCGCGTCGTCGGGGATTCCGCGTTCTCTCAGGCGTGCCGCGATGAGGGTGATCCAGTGTTGGTAGCCGTGGGAGCAGGCGGCTTGGACCTGGTCGCTGTCGGCGGCGATCTCCAAGGCAACGGTGGCCAGCGGGCAGCCGTCGCGGAAGCCTGATTGCTGCAGCACGGTGCCGAGCAGGTCGGTGATGGCGTGCGCTGCTGCGGCAGGGTCTGCCTGGGCGAGAACTGCGTCGATGGCCTGACCCCATTCGGCGGCGGCTCGGGTGACCGTTTCGACGGCTAGTTGTTCTTTGCCGCCGGGGAAGTGGAAGTACAGCGTCCCCTTGGGCGCTCCCGCTTCGGACAAGATCTGGTTGACCCCCGTGGCGTGGTATCCCTGCCGCTGGAACAGAGTTTGGGCCGCGTCCAGGATTTGTTGCCTGGTCTGGCCTCGTGGCGCCATGGGTTACTCCGCAGCAGGTGGGATGGCGGGTGCGCTGGATGTGATCGCGGCTCGTCCGGAAGATTCCGCGGACTGGGCGCGGTCGAGTTCTGCTGGGTCGTGTGCGCAGAAGATGTCCACCTCTCCGGTACGCGCGAGGTCGTTGAGCCGTTGCAGGTTGTGGATGCGTGCGGCGCGGTCAGCCTGCATGAGGGTCTGGAACGCTCCGGTAATCGGTGGGCAGGAGGGATCGTGCGTCATCTGGGCGTGATTGAAGTAGGCGTCGCCGGCATGCAGCAGCCAGCGCTTCGACCCGCCGTCGGTGCGGCCGGTGTCGACGGCGACGCCGGCGTGGCCGCGCGTGTGCCCGGCCAGCGGCACGAGCAAGATCGATGACGGCAGTCCCGCCAGATCACCTACTGCGGGGAATCCGAACCAGTTGTCACCGGTCGTGGCGTGCGGTACCCAGTCGGGGCCGTGCGCCCAGTGCGAGGCGTGGTAGCGGAAACGTTCGCGGGCGTCGAGTGGGCGCCGCGCGGCCTCCAGTTCCGCTGCGTAGAGGTGGACCTTGGCGTTCGGGAAGTCTCCCAGCCCGCCTGCGTGATCGACATCCAGGTGGGTCAGCACGATGTGCCGGACGTCATCCAGTTCGTAGCCGAGTCGGGCAACCTGGCGGGCAGCGGTCTCGTCCGCAGCCAGTACGGGACGGGACAGCCGCCGGAACATCGGTCTCAGTCGCCCGGGGTTGCGTACGTCGCCGAGCCCCAGCCCGGTGTCGATCAGGACAAGTCCTGCGGCAGTCTCGAGAAGCAGGCAGTGGCACACGTTCCGCGCGAAGGTCAGCGGGCTGCCGGTGCCGCTGACCAGACGCCCGCCGAAGGGGCGCGTGGTCCCGCAGTTGAGATGATGGATCCGCATGAAAGGAATCTATAGACTGGTCTATAAGTTTTCAACCCCCACGTGCCGGCATGCGATCAGGTCAATCTTGCGGACCGTGACGCATGAGGTAACCGAACAGGCACGACCTTTGAGATCATGAGGTTTCTACGCCAAAAGATCACCTGAGAAGGCCGAGCCTGCCCTGTCGTCATCGCCGATCAGTGATGCCCTCTGCCACCTGGTCGAACAGACGCCGGTGGCCGTCGGCCACCGGCTGCGTCAGCCTTCTGGAACGCTTCCAGCACATCCCCGATCCACGCGACCCGCGTGGTGTCCGCCACACGCTGGCCTCGCTGTTGGCGCTCGCCTCGGCGGCCGTGCTGGCAGGCTCGCGGTCGTTCACCGCGACCGGCGAGTGGATCGCCGATGCACCCGCCCAGGTCATGGCCGCTCTGGGAGTCCGGCGCGACCCGCTGAGCAAGCAGTGGCAACCACCGGATGAGTCGACCGTGCGGCGGGTGCTGGAGAAGATCGATGCACGGGCGCTGGACGAAGCGGTCTGCTCGTGGCTGGCTGAGCGGGCTGCCAGGACAACCCCCGCTCCGGCCGCACCCGACAGAAAACACCGCCGGGGCGTGGCCGTGGACGGCAAGGCAGTGCGCGGAGCACGCGATCGCGATGGTGAGCCGGTCCATCTGCTGGCCGCCTTCGACCAGCTCACCGGCCTGGTACTGGCCCAGACCGACGTGAATGGCAAGACCAACGAGATCACCCGGTTCCAACCCCTGCTCCAACCTCTCGATCTCAACGACTGCGTGATCACTGCCGATGCCCTGCACACGCAGCGCGATCACGCCGTATTCCTGGCCGAGCAGAAGAGGGCGCACTACGTGCTCATCGTCAAGAAAAACCAGCCCACCCTGTACGCCCAGGTCAAGAGGCTGCTGTGGAAGCAGATCCCCATCCAGCACCGCGAGCGTGACCGCGGGCACGGACGCGACGAGCGCCGCACGCTCAAGGTCGTCACCGTCAAGGCGGGACCGCTGTTCCCGCACGCCAGCCAGGCGATGCAGATCAGACGCCAAGTCAGGCACGTCAAGACAGGCAAGTGGCGGACCGTAACCGTCTACGCGATCACCAGCCTGCCCGCCTGGCAGGCCAGCCCCGCAGACCTCGCCTCCTGGATTCGTGGCCACTGGAGCATCGAGAACCGGCTCCACTACGTCCGCGATGTCACCTACGGCGAAGACCACTCCCAAATCCGCACCGGCAACGCCCCATACGCCATGGCCACCCTGCGCAACCTCGCCATCGGCGCCCTACGCCTGGCCGGAGCCGACAACCTCGCCCAAGCCGCCCGCCGGCTGAGCCTCATCGCTTTGTGGCGACCGAGGGACTTTGAACGGAACTTCCGTACCAGGTCGAGAGGCGAAGTCCGTAAGACAGGAAACGTTTACAGATCATCAATCAAAGATCACCCGATTGGACGCCGACGATCTTTACGTTTGCGGCGTTGTGCATCCCCCTCCGTATGTGGAAGGACATTCATGCGCATTTCCGCTCGGGCGATGATCGCCGCGTTAGCCACCGCCCTGGCAATCAGCGGCGCGAACATGGCCGGCAGCCCGGCCTTCGCGAACGACGACCCCACGCTGGCGGCCCTCACCAAGGTCGTTCCCGAGATCGTCGAGGAGGCCAGGACCGTCCCGCCGACCGTGATCCCCGAAGGCGACGTCCAGCGTCCCTTCGCCGCCGCCACCGACGCCGACCACACGCTGTCGGCGTCGGTCAGCGAGAACGAGATCGGCATCGGCATGCCGGAGGCCGACGGCGCCGGCAGCCAGCCGCTGCCCGGCCTGGTCACCTACGCCGCCAAGCAGCCCAGCGTCACCTTCGCCCACCAGCGCACCGGTCAGATCGCCCGCGCGCTGACCGTCATCCACGGCGCTTCCGCGCCGACCGAGTACCGCTTCCCGATCTCCGCTCCCGAGGGCAGCATGCTGGAGGTCGAGGAGGACGACGGCACGGTCCTGATCTACAACAACGACTTCTACCTCGCCGAGATCGACCTGCCCTGGGCCAAGGACGCCAACGGCAACCCGGTGCCGACCTCGTACCGGGTGGAGGGCATGACGCTCATCCAGACCGTCAACCACGCGGGCGCCGCCTACCCCGTGGTCGCCGACCCCGCGCTCAAGCTGCAGTGCGAGTGGTGGAAGGCGATGTGCCGGGTGATCTTCTCGAAGAAGCTCACGAGCCAGATCCACAGCTCCTGGCTGTACGCCGGGGCGGCCGGCGCGGTCAAGGTGGCCGACGCGGCCTGCGACAAGTCCAAGAACAGCAAGATCAAGCTGGCCTGCAAGGTGATGTTCGCGGCGGGCATCGCCCAGTACATCTACAAGATTCGGGAAGCCGCCAACAAGAAGCAGTGCTTCGCGCTGCGGATGCAGTGGCCGGGCCCGATCGTCTGGGGCGAGGTCCGCAAGAAGAGCTGCCAGAGCAAGTAAATCCCCCTGTGACAACCTGACGCCCCCGTCAAGCCGGCGGGGGCGTCGCTCTACCTCGGAGCTCCCCATGTCTGCCCTCCTGCCGCGGGCCCTCGCCGGTGGTCTCGCCTTCTTACTTCTTCCGCTGGCCGTGCCCCCTTCGCCGGCCGCCGCAGAACCGCCCGCCGAACCGCCCGCCGCCACCCAGGCCGTGGACGACCCCAGTGCCCCGGCCCGGGTCGCCGCCGAGCCGAGCGCGCCCGACGAGGCCTCCGCCCGCCTGTCCGCCCGCCTGACGGGCCGCCGGGTCGAGGTCGCGGACGCCCGTACCGAGACCACCACCACCTACGCCAACCCGGACGGCACGCTGACGGTCGACTCCTTCGCCGGTCCGGTGCGCTACCGCGGCGACGGCGGGTGGGCCCCGGTGGACATCGCGCTCACCAGGACCGCGTCGGGCGAGATCGTGCCACGCGGCCACGGCCGCAAGCTGCGTTTCGGCGGCGGGCGCGCCGGGCTGACCGCCCGGCAGGCCACCGCGAACACCGCGGCGACCGACCTGATCACGGTCGGGGAGGGCTCCGCCAAGGTCACCTTGCAGTGGAAGGGCGCGCTGCCGGTGCCGGGCCTGTCCGGTGAGACGGCCACGTACGCGGAGGCCAGGCCGGGCGCCGACCTGGCCGTCACCGCCACCCGGACCGGCGCCGAGCAGTTCCTGCTGCTCAGGTCGCGCCCGGCCGCGCCTTTGTCGTACACGCTGACGCTGAAGGCGCCGGGTCAGACGGCGCGCGAGGCCGAGGACGGCGGGGCGGAGCTGGTCGACGCCAAGGGCAAGGTCGCCGTCACCATCCCCGCGCCGGAGATGTGGGACGCCTCCACGCACCCCATCTCCGGCGAGCACCTGCGCCGGGCTCCGGTGGGCATGAAGGTCTCCGGCCGCGACCTCGTCTTCACCCCCGACGCGGCCTTCCTGAACGACCCCGCCACGACGTATCCCGTCACCGTGGACCCCACGCTCAACCTGGGCCAGGTCTTCGACACGTTCGTGCAGGAGGGCTACGGCACCGACCAGTCGGGCGCCACCGA
Organism: Nonomuraea sp. NPDC003709; assembly: GCF_040610775.1. NCBI lineage: Bacteria > Bacillati > Actinomycetota > Actinomycetes > Streptosporangiales > Streptosporangiaceae > Nonomuraea > Nonomuraea sp. NPDC003709. The sequence goes on from NZ_JBEXMW010000011.1 coordinate 103,049, forward strand.
GCTCAAGATCGGCAACAACGGCAGCGGCCAGGTCGCCAAGTCGTTCATCACGTGGAAGACCCCCGGCATCGCGGGCAAGAAGATCATCTCGGCCACGCTGAAGCTCTGGAACTTCCACTCGTGGTCGTGCGAGGCCCGCTCGTGGGAGGTCTGGTCGGCCGACCGCGCCTCGACGTCGTCGCGCTACCCGGGCCCGCACATGGCCGCCAAGTACGCCTCCTCCAGCGAGACGAAGGGCTACGGCAGCGGCTGCGCCGACGGCTGGGTCAGCGCCAACGTCACGTCGCTGGTGCAGCACTATGCCGACCAGGGCTGGAAGGAGTCCGGCATGGGCCTGCGGGCCGCCAACGAGTCGGACAAGTACGCCTGGAAGCGGTTCAACTCGGGCAACGCCTCGTCGAAGGTGCCGGTCGTCTCGGTGACGTACAACTCCTACCCGAGCACTCCGGTCTCGACCTGGGTCTCGCCGTTCACCGACTACGACGGCACACTCTGGACCAACACGCTCACCCCGCAGCTCCGCAACCACGTGCGCGACCCCGACGGTGGCAACGTCCGCGGCAAATTCGACCTGTACGAGGGCTCGACGATGCTGATCGACGACCTCTACGGCGCGTACGTGGCCAGCAACGGCTTCTCCGGCGCGAACGTGCCGGCGGGCAAGCTGGCCCACGGAAAGTCGTACATGTTCCGGTCGTGGGCCCACGACGGCTCGCTGGTCTCGAAGCTCTGGCAGACGGCGTACTTCTCTGTCGACACCGTCAAGCCGCCCGCCCCCAAGGCCGCCTCCACCGACTACCCGAACGACGGGACGTACCATGGCGACGCAGGCAAGGCCGGCACGTTCACCCTCACCCCGGCGAACACCGACGCCGGCTGGATCGCCTACAAGCTCGACAGCGACGCCGTGACCAAGGTGCTCACCACCGGCGCGGCCGTCACCGCCAAGCTCACCCCGGCCACGACGGGCGCCCACACGCTCGGCGTCTACACCATCGACAAGGCCGGCAACGCCTCCCCGACGACCTCCTACACCTTCAACGTCGGGACCGGCGCGGCCGTGGCCTCGCTCACCGCGCCCGCGAACGGCCTGCGCAGCACCGCCAAGGTGCCCCTCGCCGTCACCGGCACGGCGTTCACGCAGGCCAGGTTCCAGTACCGGCGCTCCGAGACCGATGCCTGGGCGGACCTGCCCGTCGCGAACGTCACCGGCGCCGACGGCAAGCCGCTGACCGCGTGGCCCGTCGCCGCCCCCGGCAGGCTGTCCGGCCTGACCTGGGACGCGGGCACGCAGCTCGGCGACGCCGCGGTGCAGGTGCGCGCGGTCGTCACGGGCACGACCGCGGCGGAGTCCCAGCCGGTCGAGGTCGTGGTGGACCGCCGCGCCACCCGGGCCGCCACGGAGGAGGTCGGGCCGGGCGTGCTCAACCTCCAGACGGGCGACTACCGTCTCCAGACCACTGCAGGCGGGCCCTTCGGCCTGACGCTCACCCGCACGGCCTCCTCCCGCGAGGCCGGCTGGTCGCTCCCGGTGCCCGTGCTCAAGGAGACCTCGGCCACCTCGGTCGAGGTGACGCGGGCCGACGGCAGGCCGGTGCAGTTCACCAAGACCGCGGACGGCTGGAAGCCCGAGCCCGGGGCCGAGAACCTGACCCTCACCGGCACGTACACGCTGACCGACGCGCGCGGCGAGGTCACCACGTTCACCAGGCAAGGCGACCTGTACGCCCCCGAGGGCTACGTCCACGACCAGGGCCGGCTGAAGTCGATCACCAGGTCGGGGCACCCGCTGGAGCTCGGCTACGACACCGCGGGACGCCTGTCCACCGTCTCTCTGCAGGGCACGGTGATCACCCAGTACGGCTACGACGGCGCGGGACGGCTCTCCGAGGCGTGGGACCCGCGGATCAGCCCGGCGCTGAAGACCGTCTACGGGTACGACTCCGCCGGCCGCGTCTCCACGCTCACCCCGCCCGGCGAGCTGCCGTGGACCTTCGCGTACGAGAGCGACGGGCGGCTCCGCACGGTCACCCGGGCCACGCTCAAGGCCGGCACCGCGGACCAGGTCGCCGGCGAGGCGAAGACCACCGTCGTGTACGGGGTGCCACTCACCATGGCGGCCGGCGGCCCGGCCGACGTGACGGCCAAGGAGGTGACGGCGTGGGGCCAGGCCGGCGCGCCCGTGACCGCGACGTCGGTGCAGCCGCCGGGGCTGGCCGCCACGGTGACGTACCTGGATGAGTCGGGTAGGGCGGTCAACGTCCTGACGCCCGGCGGGCACCTGTCCGCCACCGGCTACGACCGGTTCGGCCACGTCGTGCGGGAGCTCACCGCCGCGAACCGGGAGCTGTCGCAGCGCGACATCACCGACTTCCGCCTCGCCGAACTCGCCATCACCGGCTACGAGCCCGAGGAGCGCGCCGAGCTGCTGTCCACCCGTTCGGTCTATGACGCGGCCGGGCGGCGCAAGCTGGCGGAGCTGAGCCCGGTCCACATCATCAACCTGGAGTCCGACGTGGACGACCTGCCCGCCGGGTACGCCATCGGCGCCAGGACCCGTACGGTCAACACCTACGACGAAGGCCGGCCGGCCGGTGCGGTGGCCCGCGACCTGCCGACCAGCGTCAAGACCGGCGCGGTGATCGTCGGACGCGAGTCCAAGCCGGACGCGGACGTCCGCACCACCGCCATCACCTATGACTGGGCCACGGGGCGGCAGATCAAGACGGTCCGCGACCCCGGCGGCAAGGCGGTCACCACCACGGTCGCCGGCCCCGTGCTCTACACCGCGACCGGCAGCGCGCCGTGCGGCGGGCGATCCGACTGGGCGGGCCTGGTGTGCCAGGACGGCGGGCGCACGTACACCTACGACGCCTCCGGTCTGGCCGCCACCGTGGCCGAGGGCGACACGGCCACCACCTTCAAGCGCGACACCGCCGGCCGCCTCATCGCCACCAAGGCGGGCGGTGAGGCCGAGATCAGCCTCGGGTACGACCCCGCGACCGGCCGACCCACCCAGCGCTGGCGCGGCACGGAGAAGGTCGTCACAGCCTACGACAAGCTCGGCCGGGTGATCTCCCACACCGACGCCGACGGCGGCCTGACCCGCACCGAGTACGACGACCTCGACCGCCCGGCCAAGGTCACGGACTCGTCCCCGTCCACCAGGACCTATGGCTACGACGCCAAGGTCGAGCCGCGCGGCCTGGCCACCTCGGTGACCGACTCGGTCGCGGGCACGTTCACCGCGCGCTACGACGCCGAGGGACGCCAGACCGAGGGCGACCTGCCGGGCGGCCTGCACCTGCAGGTCGGCTACGACGAGCGCGGCCAGAGCTACGCGCGGATCTACACCCGGGACGGCCTGGAGGCCCCGGTGATGATCGACCAGGTCGCCCGGAACGTCCACGGCCAGGAGCTGCTGAGCATGCGGACCGATCTCATGGCCGAGCGGCAGCTCGGCTACGACAAGGCGGGCGAGCTCGCGTCGGCGCTGGACATGGCGTTCCCGGTGTGCACCCTGCGCCGGTACGACCACGACGGGGCGGGCAACCGGACCCGGCTGGCGGTGCAGTCGTCGGACGAGGACTGCCCGGTGGCCGACGACTCGGCCGCGTCGATCACCAGCTATGGCTACGCCTCCGACGGCAGGCTGACCGGCGACGGCTACGCCTACGACGCGGCGGGCCGGACCACGTCGCTGCCCGGCGGGCGTACCATCGGCTACTTCGCCGACGGTCTGCCGGCCAAGATGACCTCCGGCGAGCAGAGCCTGACCTGGACCCGCGACCCGGCGGGCCGGATCCGCTCGGAGACGAACGAGGCGGGCGCGGTCACCGTTCACCACTACGGCTCGGACGGCGACAAGCCCTCCTGGACCGCCGCGAACGGCACGATCGTCCGCGACGTCGCCGGCATCGGCGGGGAGCTGGCCGCGCTCACCGGCGCGACCGGATCGGTGCGCCTCCAGTTGCTCACCGTCGGGGGGAGCGTCGGGACCGAGCTGGAGCTCGGCACCGGCCTCGCCACGGTGGTCGGGTACGACGAGTTCGGCGTGCCCTCCCAGCCGGTCCGTTACGGCTGGCTCGGCGGGGCGTACCGCCCGACCGTGCTGGACGGCAGGGTCCTGGTGTCGGGCCGCGTGTACGACCCGGCGCTCGGCCGCTACCTCCAGCGTCCGTACTAAACGCACGTGACAAAGCCCGGGTGGTCCGCCACCCGGGCTTTGCCACGTTCAGGCCGCGCAGACTCCGGCCGGCTTGACCGACAGCACGGTGTGGGTACGGGTCTCCGTCTTCCTGACGCCTGAGGTGTAGCCGTAGGGCGTGCTGCTGACGCAGTAGGCCACGCCGGTCTGATTGGACACCTGGCTGACCTGCAGCCCGCCGGAGAAGGACCGGCTGTCCCCCTGCTTGACGAGCACGGCCCTGGCCGACGACGCGCTCGGCTGCAGGCACAGGTAACCGGTCGGGCAGACGGCCGCGGCCTGGCTCGCGACCGTGGCGGGCTGGGCGGCGTCTGGCGCGTCCGGCATATGGCCGGCTGTTACGACCCTTGATCTGGGCCGGTTCGCTACGTACGGTCGCGATGTGGCCGAGCCGAATCGTCGTAAGATTCTGTACGCGGACATTGTCGCCGTGCTCCTGCTCTTCGGCACCGGTGCCTTGTTCCTGGCCGCTCGCCACGTGCCGGCCGCCAGCCGGATCGCGACGGTGCTGAACCTGGTGGCGCAGGCGTGTGCGGTCGGCGCGGCATTCCTGCTGTTCGCCGCGCTCTGGCGGCGGCCTGGCTCCGGCACATTCCTGCTGGGCCCGGTCACGGACGAACGCGATGTCTCCCAGCGGGCGAATCAAGCCCTTTACTGGAAACTCTTGCTCCTTCGCTCAGTCGTCAGCATCGTTATCCTGCAAGCCGCGCTGACCGCCATATCGGCGGTCCTCCCCCTCTGAATCAGGACCAGTCGTGGGTGAGCCGCTCCTGGGCCAGGTGCTCACACAGCGCCGGCGCGAAAGCCCGGAACACGACAACACCTGCACGCCGGCGATCATCGGTGCTGCTGTGCTTCGGAACGTCGGTGCGGGAATGCCGCGGCTGTCAGGAACTGCCCGTCCTTCTGTTCGACCGTCAGTTCGCCGCCGTCGGCGGTGACGCGTTGTTCGAGCGCCGCCAGGCCTTGGAGCTCGGGCAGCGGTGCCTGCTGGGCGCCGTCGTTGACGATGGTGATGCTCGACTCCGACAGGGTGACCCGCACCCGCGTCGCCTGGGCGTGGCGCAGGATGTTGGTCGTGGTCTCGCGCAGCACCTGGCCGAGCAGTTCGCTCGCGCCCGGGTCGACGTCCGCTTCGCGGTCGATGCGCACGCCGATGCCCGCGGCCTCGAAGAGGTTCCTGGCGTTCTCCAGTTCGGCGGAGAGGTTGAGCCGCCGCTGTGCGTAGGCGAGCGCCTTGGTCTGCGTGATGGTGTCGCTGACCAGGGCATGGATCTCCCGCAGCTCCTGTTTGGCGCGTTCGGTGTCGCTGTCGACCAGTTTCTGGGCGAGCGCCGTTTTCAGCTTCACCACGTGCAGGGTGTGGCCCTGGATGTCGTGCAGGTCGCCGGCGAACCGGACGCGTTCGCGGATCACGGCCAGCTCCGCTTCCCGCTCCCGTGCCGCCTCCAGCTCGGTGACGACGTCGTAGAAGCGCTTGTTGGGGAATCTGAGCCCGATGATCGCCGCGGTGATGCCCGTGGGGATGAGGACGTACCGGAACAGCACGCCGGGAACGTCCTCTTGCGCGACCAGCAGCCTCGACGCGCCCACCGCGGCGACATAGACGGTCAGCGCGACGGCCCACATGACCTGGCGCCGCGACAGCTGGGGGATGACGAACGCGCCCGCGGTGGCGACGGCGAAGAACGCCGCACTGCCGCCGGCCACCAGCACGGAGTAGGGCCACACGGCCGCGGTGACGATCATGCAGGGCAGCGCGACGCGCAGGACGTCTCCCCCTGCCCACCTCACGAAGGACACCAGGGCCGCCACCACACCCACGCCCAGGACGAGGGCATCCCACCAGGACCGGGCGTCCGTCGCCACCACTACCGCCCCGGCGACGACGAGCAGCGGGAGAAACATGGTGAGGTTGAGCTTGCGCAGCTGCCCCTGCGCCGGCTCGTTGTCCTCGGACACCGGGTGGGTCGGGCTCACGGGTTCCTCACCTGGTTGCCGGACGGTCGGTTCACGCCGTAGGACCGTGGCCGTCCACGCCGGGCGCGCCGGCCTGGCATGGGTGGCTCTCCGGGGTCGAACAGCAGCGTCTGCCCAGTATTCTTCCTGCTCCACGGCGGCACCAGTGACACCATGTCATGACGTCACCGCGAGACCGCATCGGGCGCGGCGCCGCCGTTCGGCATCGCGTGGAACTCAGGTGACCGCCGTGATCACGGCGACACTGACGGCAGCACTCGACACGGCGATCGCCGCGGCAGTGCGCGTCACCGCGGTGTTCACGGCCGCGGCGCCCCAGCTGCCATTCTCGAGCTCCTTCGCGCGCTCGCGCACCTTGGCCGACCACGCGAGGGGCGGCCGGAGAGCCGGCAGGGTGCCACTTGACGAGAGCAGCGCGATCACCGCCGCGGTGCGGGCGTCGGGACTCTCGCCGTCTACCAGTACGGCACGAACTTTCCGCCGGAGTTCCGCCTCGTGGCCGGTGTCCTCGGCCGGCAACCTGGTCGTACGGAACACGCCCAGCACCCGCCACAAGGGCATCACGCCTGGTCTCCCAACCGTGGCGGTCATGCCCGTTGAGCGTGACCGTTTCGATGAGGTGCCGGGAGACCTCAACGCCGGGCGTCCCCGATGGCGCGGGCGGCGTTGATCAGGCCGATGTGACTGAGGGCCTGAGGGTAGTTGCCGATCGCCTCTCCTGTGGTGGGGTCCACCTCTTCGCTGAGCAGGCCGACATCGTTGGCGCAGGAGGCGGCGGTCTCGAACGCCCGCCTGGCCTCGGCGTCCTGACCGGTGAGGGCCAGCGCGTGAGCGAGCCAGAAGGTGCACAGCAGGAACGGGCCCTCCTGGCCGGCCAGCCCGTCGGCGGAACGGTAGCGGTAAACGAGCCCGCTCGCGTCGGTCAGCCGGGTGGCGACGGCCTGCACTGTGGAGCGGATTCTCGGGTCGTCCGGCGGCAGGAATCCGACCAGGGGCATCATCAGGGTGGCGGCGTCGACCTGGGTGCCGCCGAACGTCTGGGTGAAAGCACCCGCCTGCTCGTTCCATCCGTGGGTCAGGATCGCGGCGTGGATCTCGTCTCGGACGCGGGTCCAGTCGGCGACCCGGGAGGCGGCCCCCAGCACCGGGGCCAGGGTGATCGCCCTGTCCAGTCCCACCCAGCACATCAGCTTGGAGTGCGTGAAGTGCCGGCTGGGACCACGGACCTCCCAGAGACTCTGATCCGGCTCCTGCCAGCGGCGCGCGGCGGTCTCGGCCACTCCGATCAGCAGCGAGCGGGTGAGGGGGTCGAACGGGCCGATGTCCCGATAGGTCTGATGGGCGGCGTCGAGCAGTTCGCCGTACACGTCGAGCTGACGCTGGCGCCAGGCGTCGTTGCCGACCCGCACGGGGGTGCTGTCCCGCCACCCCCGCAGATGCGGTAGCCGCCGTTCGCTCAGGTCGCGCTCGCCGCCGATGCCGTACATGATCTGCAGGTCCGGGTCCGCGTCGACCTGGGTCGCGCATGCGCAGGACAGGAAGGCGAAGAAGGCGGTTTCCTCCTCCTCGCAGGTGGCCGTGTTCAGGGCGTGCAGGGTGAAGCTGGCATCGCGGACCCATGTGTAGCGGTAGTCCCAGTTGCGCTCCCCGCCGATGCTTTCCGGCAGGGAGGTGGTGGCCGCGGCCACCATGGCCCCCGTCGGGGCATAGGTCATCGCGCGCAGAACCCGGCCGCTGTGGTTGACCTGCCGGCGCCAGGGTCCCTCGTAGTCGGCGTGCCCGCGTGACCAGGAGCGCCATCCCGCGACGGTGTCGCGGATCCGGCGCGCGACGGCCCAGGAGGTACGGCGCGGCGGGTCGGGTGCCCAGACCCGGCCGGCCTGCAGGGCCAGGCCGACGTTCTGTCCCGCGCGCAGGGTGAGAGCGGCGTCCGCGACCGAGCCGCCGGTCCGGAACTCCACCGGGCTGGACAGGGTGAGCACGTCGGCGCCTCCACGGGCGATCAGGCCGCCGCGGACCGGTTGCATCAGCGGGCGGACGAGCCCGAACTCGGGCCGGGGCGCATACACGATCTCCACGGGCACCCGCCCTTCGGTGCAGGCGAGCCGGCGAAGGAGCAGGCCGGGGGATGACGTGCCCAGCGCGTGCCCACGTTCGCCACGGCCCAGCGCGAGAGCGTCCAGGAGCACCAAGGTGCCGTCGCGCGTCCGGAACGTGGTCTCCAGCACAAGGGTGTCCTCGACGTACCGACGGGTCACCTCGGCCGGACATGCCGGACGGATCGCCCAGAAGCCGGCCTCTTCGTCCAGCAGCCGGGCGAAGAGCGCCGGGCTGTCGAAACGCGGCAGACACAGCCAGTCGACAGAGCCGTCGGACGTGACCAGCGCGGCGGACCGGCAGTCCGACAACATCGCGTAGTCGCCGATCGGCCGGGCGCTCAACGGCCGGCCCGCCCCGCGGCCAGGCGTCGCAGCAGGTAGAGCAGTGCTGAGGCGGCGAAGAGCACCAGGGTGACCAGAATCCACCGGTTGAGGTAAGGGATGGTGCTCAGACCGACTGCCGCCCTGTAGTTGGGCTCGGCACCGCGCAGGATGAGTGGGGACCACACCAGCAGCAGCAGACCCGAGAACGCGGTCGGCACGCGCAGGTGGTTGATCGGAGCCGGCCGCCGCCCCGTCGGCCGAGGCCGACGGCGAGCAGCCGTACGACGACGGCGACGGGTACGGGCGGTGGCGGACCGGGCGGCGAGGTCGGCGGCGGAGTAGAGAGGGAACAGCACCAAGTCGTGGAGGATGACGGCCCCCACGAACCACACCAGAAAGCCCGGCCAGATCCCCACGTCGACCACCCGGGTGACGGCGTAACCGGCGACCAGAAAACAGAGGGCGAGTACGAGCAGGTGCCACGAAGGGGCGCCGTAGGTCCTTGCCCACCGGCTGCGGCCGTTCAAGATCGCCCTTGGGTGAAGTCGAGCTCGCGCACCCACTTCGTGTTGTGCACGCCGGGAGCGTTGGGGACGATGACCCGGGCCGGGTATCCGTGGTCGAGGGACAGGTCGGCGCCGTTGACCCGCAGCGCCAGCAGCGAGCGCGGGTGGGCGACCTGCGCGGCGCTGAGCGAGGCCTGACCGAAATAGCCCCCACGTTGCAGAGACCTGGCGGTGACGCCTGTCGAGCCGGCCCGGATGCCGGCGAGGCGGGCGAGATCGGCCAGCCGTACGCCGGTCCAGGTCTGGACGGTCGACCAGCCTTCCACGCAGGCGATCGGCAAGGCGTAGGTGTGCAGCGGCATCGCCAGCAGGTCCGCGCGGGAGAGTTCCGTCCGGTGTGGCCCGACGAGTGCCAGCCGCCAGGACTCACCGGTCCGGGCTGGTGTGACGCCGAGGCTCGCCGCTGTCTTGTTGACCTGGAAGTCGTTGGGGCCCGTCCCGTAGAGGCGTCCATGGGGAGCGAGCAGCGCGGTACGGCGCAACGGCCCGTCGACGCACTGGCCGACGGACAGGCCGAACATGACCAGCGAGCCGCCGCCGGCGAAGGCCAGCAGGCCGCGCCTGGACATCGTGGGGGGCGCCGGGTCAACAGGGACCAGGCCATCGGGGTCCGGCGGCTCCGGGCGGGTGTCCGCCACAGAGGTGCGCAGGTAGTCGCGCAGGCCGTACGTCCGCAGGGTGTGGATGACGCGGGGCAGCTTGATGACGACGTGGACGACGAAGGCGGCCAGGAAGATCCATGCGCCATAGAAGTGGGCCGGGTAGAAGGAGAACGGGAAGACGTAGAAGAGCTGGATGTTGAGGATCCCGGTCACGAACTGGAATACCGCGCCGCCGACCAGGAGCAGCAGGCTGGCCCGCTCGACGGCCTCCGCCACGGAACGGGCGGGCGGCCAGGAGAACAGCTTGGGGATGACCGACCACAGCTTGGCCAGCAGGATCGGCACCAGCGTCAGCCCGCCGACGACGTGCGCGCCCTGGGTGACCCGGTACAACCAGACCGGGTCCGTGGGCCAGTCGAACAGATAGAAGCCCAGCAGGCCCCTGCCGGGGGTGGTGTCGTTGCCCGGCAGGCGAGGCTCGTAGGCGGCGTACGACACCAGCCCGGTGATCGCGACGAGGGTGATCCCGGCCAGCAGGATCAGTCCGAGCACCGAGGTCAGCCAGGGGCCGCGGAGCGGGCTGCGCCAGAACTCCGGCCGGAACGGCCCGGGCGGCCCGCTCCACCCTCTGAGGCGCGCGGCCAGGCGGCCCTTCTTGTCGGGCTTGACCTCACGATCGCGCCCCCGCGACGCATCCGGCACCGATCCCCCCGAAATCCCCATGTCGGCTGTTCGGTCTCCTTACCGGAAACGGTCCTTCCAAAGCCACGCCCCGGCACCCATTCGGCAATGTCCGGCCGCTCTTCGCAATCTCGGGACGTCGTAGGAGCTGCCGGGTGAGGGACGGATCGCGCGTGCCACAAGCCCGGCGGCCACCGCCAGCGCGGCGAGGGCGTAGGCGATGGTCCCGGAGCCAGTGCCCATGTACGCCGCGCCGCTCGCCAGCGGGACGCCGAGCCACTCCCACCGGCCGTCGAGGGCGACCAGCGCGACGACCAGTACGGCGTACCAGGAATAGCCGGGTGTGAACACGAGGAACCCCACCCCGGTCACCAGCAGGGCGCCCTGCCACGGCCGGTCCGCGTCACCGTGGCGGAGCACGTGGAAGACCGCGATCCCGAGGATGACGAGGGCCGCGGGGAACGCCCACGAGTCGGGGAGGACCAGTCTCAGCAACGCGTACCGGTCCCTGCTGCCGGCGTCGTCGTAACCCTCCTCGGTCAAGTAACCGAAGAAGTATCCGAGGACCGAGCCGCGCGAGGCGAGCGCGTACGGCAGGTAGGCGAGCGCCACGACGAGAGCGGCGGGGCCGAGGACTGCCAGGGTGTCGAGCATCCGGCGCGCCGGAGTCTTTCCGCCTGTCGCGAGGACCCCGGAGAGCGCTCCGGGGACGGTGACGGCGGGCAGCAGCTTGGCGGCGGTCGCCGCGCCGAGCAGCGTGCCGCCGAGGACCCTGTGCCTGTTCACCGTGGTCAGGGCGGTGACGGCGAGCAGGACGCCGAGCGCGTCGACGTGGGCGTTGTTCACCAGTTCGAGCGGGACGGCGGGACACCATGCGAAGCAGGCGGTGTGCGCCGGAGCGTTGGCCCGGGTGCCGGCTCGGCGGCTGAGCGTGATCAGCAGCACTGCCGAGGTCGCGAACGCCAGGAGCGCACCGCCGATCTGCAGCGGCTTGTGCCGTGCCCCTTCGGGCGAGAGTCCGTGTACCAGGAGGAAGTACGCCTCCGCGAGGGGCGGATAGATCGTGTGCACGCCGGGGCGGTTGATCCGCGTGCACGACGTGACCGGGTCGCCGGAGTGGATCAGGTAACGATCGGGCCCTTCGCAGTCGGCGCCGCGAGGGAAGAGCCAGAGGTCGCGCAGCGGCGCCAGCGCCGCCTCTGCCGGGGCGTGATCGTAGGGCGAGACGCCCGCGGCCTGCACCCGTCCGTCCCAGGCGTAGCGGTAGGAGTCGGTGCTGGTGGCGGGCGGAGCGAGGAGGCCGGTGGCGGTCACGGCGATCCCTCCGACGATCACCAGGCACATCGCCTGGCGCGTCGGCAGCCCGCGCACAGCCCACGTCGCCGCGCAGAAGAACGCCCACGCGAGCGCGTACGGCCAGAACAGGTCGTGGCGATCGGCGGGAACGACGTCCCCGCCGATCGCCAGCGCGAGCGTGCCGACAAGGGCGGCCAGCAGGACGGCCGTTCCCACCGCGCGGCAGGTCACGCCGGGCAAGCCAGGGGTGCGGTGGCGAACTCTTTCATCCCCTCGTCGAACCCGATCCGGGAGTGGAAGCCGAGCTCCGCACCCGCCTTGTGCGGAGCGGCCACGATGTGGCGGACGTCGCCCAGCCGGTACTCCCCCGTCGTCACCGGCTCCGGCCCGCCATGGTGCGTGGCCAGTGCCACGGCCATGTCACCGACACTGTGCGGCTCCCCGCTGGCGATGTTGTACGCGGCCAGCAGGCCCGGTCGGCCGCCGGAGAGCGCGGCGACGTTCGCACGAGCGACGTCGCGAACGTGGACGAAATCCCGCAGCTGCCCGCCGTCCTCGAACACCCTGGGTGCTCGACCGGCCTCCAGCGCGGACCGGAAGATCGCCGCTACCCCGGAGTACGGCGTGTCCCGGGGCATCCTGGGCCCGTACACGTTGTGGTACCGCAACGCGACGGCCGTGCCGCCGGTCTCGCGCGCCCAGTTGGCGGCCAGGTGCTCCTGCGCCAGCTTGCTGGTGGCGTACGCGTTGCGGGGATCCGCCGGCGCGTCCTCATCGATGGTGGCGTAGACCACCTCCGAGTCGCACCGAGGGCAACGAGGTTCGAAGAGCCCGCGTGCCAAGGCGGCGGCGGAACGCGGCGCGGGCCGTACCCGGCCGTGCCTCGGACAGTCGTAGGCGCCCTCGCCGTAGACCACCATCGAGGAGGCCAGCACCAGCCGCCCGACCTCTTGCCGGGCCATCGCGGCGAGCAGCACGGCCGTGCCGTACACGTTGACCGAGGCGTAGTCCGGCAGGTCGGCCACATTCACGCCGAGCCCGACCTTGGCCGCCTGGTGCACGACGACGTCGACCCCTGCCATCAACCGGTCGAGCGTGGCGGCGTCGCGCACGTCGTCGCCGGTCCTGAGGTCGAGGCGAACCACCTCGTGTCCGGCCGCTTCCATCGCCTCCGTCACATGGCTCCCGATGAACCCGGCCGCGCCGGTGACCAGCACCTTCGCCTCGCGAGAAGGGGTCATCACAACACCGCCGTTCCGGCGAGCGCGGCGGCGAATCGGGAGTGGGGAGCCAGCGCCGCCACCTCCACCGCGTCCTCCATGGTGTCCACATCGGTCAGGCAAGGCAGGCAGGCGACGCTCATTCCGGCCTCAATCAGTCTGTTCAGCTGGATCTCTCCTGTGGTCGGCTCGGACATCGGCACGCCGAGCAGCAGATCGGGGTCGGGGGCGCGCAGCCCGAGAAGCCAGAACCCACCGTCCGTCGCGGGGCCGAACACCGCGTCGTGGGCGCCGAGCAACGACACGGCTTCAGCCAGCAGGCCGACGGACACCTGCGGGGTATCCATGCCGATGAGCACGATCGGGGCGGGCGACAGCCGGTGGGCGTCGTCGAAGGCGGCGGCGAGCCGTTCGTCCAGGCCGTCGCCGCGCTGCGGAACGACCGTGAACCCGGCGGGCAGCCACGCCCCGGGAGCCCCGTCGAGAGCGATCACGCGGCGGGCCACCGGAACCCGGGCGACCGTCCGCAACGTGTCCTCCAGCGCGGCGCCGGCCAGTGCCGCGGCCTCGCGCGGAGTGCAGGGCGGGGTCAGGCGGGTCTTCACCTTTCCCGGTACGGGCTCCTTGGCGATCACCAGAAGTTGCGCGCCGTCGATATGGTGCGAACTCACGTCATACCGCCCCCTCGGCCATGACCCGGCGCATGTCACCGATTGTCCGGAGCGTGCCGCGTACCGTACCGGTCACCTTCGACCTCCCCGTACGGGCCAGATAGTCCACCTCGACCTCGGCGATCCGCCAGCCGGCCGCACCGGCGCGCAGCACCATCTCCAGGGGGTAGCCGAACCGCCGGTCCGCCAGCTCCAAGGCCAGCAGGGCGGCACGTCCGCACGCCCGCATCGGCCCCAGGTCGTGCAGGTCGGCACCGGTACGGCGGCGCAGCTCGCGAGCCAGCACGGCGTTGCCGAGCCGGGCGTGCACCGGCCAGGAGGCGCCCGGTCCAAGGACGCGGCGACCGAGGACCAGATCGGCCTCACCCGCCCGGACCGGCCCCGCGACGCGCGGCAACTGCCCGGGATCGAGGGACGCGTCAGCGTCCATGAAGCACACCACGTCCGCCGTCGCGGCCGTCAGCCCCGCGTGGCACGCGGCCCCGAATCCGGGCCGGGGCTCAGCCACCACCATCGCGCCGAACTCCGCCGCGACCCTCGCGGACCCGTCGGTCGACCCGTTGTCGACCACGATCGGGCGGAAGCCGGGCGGCATCCGCCCGAGCACCCAGGGCAGAGCCGCCTCCTCATTCAGGCAGGGCAGAACCACGTCGATCTCCATGGGCCGACGCTAACGCGGCAACAGCGCCCCTTCTCTTACGAAAGGATGACGTCGTTCCGAGAAATGACCAGTTCGAGTCCGCGGAAATACGGCTTCATGGCCGAACCCGTGGTTTGGGCCACCGGCCCCCGCGCCCCCGGCAGAGCATGCGACTTGTCCTGATTTGCCGTATTTTGACAGTTCGCCGAGGGCGTGATGGACGCGGTTTTGCCAGTCGGTCGCGGCTCCCCGTCCTTAACAGCTTCGTAAGGATCGTCACCGACCTGCCGGGGTAATGTGCCTGCATGATCACAAGTAGTCGCGTGAACATTCCGGCAGTCCTCTTTCCCAGCTTCCGCCACAATGGAAGAGTCGCGTGATCGGCGCTTTCTACGAAGAAGGTCTCAAAGGCAGAAACGTATACGTTGAATATGCCGACGGCCGAATGCGGTCGCTCTCCGCCGAGCGCTGGCTCCGGTACAACGAGGGCGACGAACACATTCTGGCCCGATGCTGCGGGCCCACTCTCGATGTCGGTTCGGGACCCGGAAGACTGACCGTGGCGCTTACCCGGATGGGGGTTCCCGCCCTGGGCATCGACATCACCCCCCTGGCCGTGGAGCTGACCCGCCGCGCTGGCGGCCTGGCGCTGCGCAGGTGCGTCTTCGAACCCCTTCCAGGAACCGGGCGGTGGGCCGAGGCGCTCCTGGCCGACGGCAACATCGGCATCGGCGGCGACCCCGCAGCCCTCCTCCGGCGCCTGCGCGAACTGGTCAGGTCAGGAGGAACGGTGATCGCCGAACTCTCGCCGCCGGGCGTACAGAGCGAGGTCCACACCGTACGGCTGCGCCAGGACGGGCGCACGGGCGACTGGTTCGCCTGGGCGACCGTCTCGATCGACGATATCGCCCCCCTTGCCGGGCGATCCGGGTTCCCCACCGTCGAGCACTGGAACGCGGCGGGGCGATGGTTCGCATCCCTCTCATGACTCACCCGGCCGCGACCATAACCCGTAGGTTCGATCTGACGGGAAACCCGAGCCTCATCGCGCGCGGTACGGCGCAGCATCCACCATCACTTCCCGACACGACGGCGGGGAGAATAAGCAGCACCCCGCGGCACTGAGCGACACCAATCGAACCGACTCATAATCAGACGGGACGCCTGACATTCTCAACTACGGGAAAGGCTGCCGGTTCAGCACTCGATCACCACCACATATCGCGGACCGCGTTCGAGCACGTCTATTTCGGCCCCCCAAACAAAGGTGCCGCCGGGGGGCAGCTCGTGTCGCTCTCATGTGAACTGGGCACGTGCCGACTCCACCGCCCGCTAGGCACCGGGCCAGGCTGCGGCGGGACTCGCCGACGTTCAGCTGCGCGCCGATCACCCTGCGGTAGCACAGTCCCAGGCTGTTCAAGGCGCCCCAGCCGTTGGTGGCGAACATGCCGTAGACCAGGTCGCTGTTCATATGGACGCTGTCAAGGGCTGTCGCCTGCTCACGCCGACCGATCGCCATCACTTCGGTGCTGCTCGGTCTCATTCGACCCGAGGCATGCCTCACCGATCATGAAGCATTCGCATGGGTGCCTCATAGGGTGCCCTAGTAGTCTCAGGGAAATAGTGGTTGAACAGCACGGAGGCCATGAATGATGCGGTTAGAGCGGGGTTCGAGTCGGCTGTACGGCATGATGCTCATGCTGGCCGCGGTGGTCCTTGTCGTGGACCAGCTCACCAAGCTCTGGGCGGTCTCCACGCTGTCCGACAGTGAGCGCGTCGCCGTGATCCCCCCTCTGATTCACTTCCGGCTGCTTTACAACGCCGGCGCCGCGTTCTCCGTAGGCACCGGCGCGACATGGGTGTTCGCCCTGGCAGCGGCAGCCGCAATGGTCGGCATTCTCTACACCGCGCGTCGGCTGGCCTCCCCCGGCTGGGCGCTCGCGCTGGGCATGCTGCTCGGCGGGGCGGTGTCTCACCTGGGCGATCGGCTCTTCCGCGAGCCCGGCTTCGCCCGCGGGCACGTCGTGGACTTCATCGACTACGGCCCGTTCGTGGGTAACGTCGCCGACATCGCACTCACCTGCGGGTGCGTTGCGATGGTACTGATCAGCCTGCGCGGTGTGCCGCTCGCCAGGGTGCCGGGCGAAGAGTCCGCCTAGCTTCTGGCCCAGGGCCGTGTGCAGCTTGGCGCCGCGTTCGGCGAGCTGGGTGCCGACCGTGTGCCGAAATCCGGTTGAGCGACTGTCGAAGGACGTCAGGCCGGGCCCGCCATGAAGCCCTCGTCGCGGATGCCCAGGTAGATGGCCGGGCGGTACTGGCGCATGGCCTGCTCGATGACCGGGATGTACTTGGGGTTCGAGCCCAGCGGGAGCCGGTAGCCGTTAGAGACCGTGTGGAACTCCCAAAGGTGCTCCATGTCCGGGTGGCGCGCGCGGAACCGCGGGTCGGCGGGGAAGAGGTCGATGCGGACCTTCGTCCTGCGGATCAGGTAGTCGGTCGGCCTGACCCGGCGCGGCTGCGTACGCGAGATGCTCACCCCGGACAGTTCGTTCCATGGGGCCGCCCACGGCGTGCCCTGGGGGTCGTCCCAGCGCACGCCGAAGCCGTCGAAGACGAGCCGGCGCGGCCGGCTGATCTTGCGCCAGGCGAGGACCGGCAGCAGCCCGATGAACAGGAAGATCAGCCCGAAGATCAGCTCCATGACCGCGGTGCGCGAGCCCGGCGTGTGCCCGGTGAACGAGGCGAAGATCGAGACGAGCCCGATGAGCCCCGCGACGGAGCCGCCGATCAACGCCTTCACCTTGGCGTCACCGCCCACGTCGATCACCACGGAAGGCGGTGCGAAGGCGGAGGGCCGCTGCTGGCGGCGGCCCCGGCGCGAGCTTGCGCCGCGTCGAACTCCTCGGCCCTTCTCCCCAGTGGACGGCCGTCATGCCCGTGAGGGTGTCCGCGCCCGCTGGATCCAGCGGGTCACGCTGGTCGGGCAGGCCTTGACGGCCCGGACTCCGTTCTCCGCCGAACATGCGGCTGACCTCACCAGTTCGTGAAGGCTCCGTCGAGCCGGTTCACTCGGGGGGTACGTCCGGTGGCCGGCGCCTGCCCCGCCAGCAGCGTCGGATCGACGTCCAGGCCCAGTCCGGACCGCTCGTCGGCGACGAGCACGCCGTCCACGGGTACGGGGGCGAAGCCGAAACCGGCCGGAACCGGCCCCGGCGGCATCTCCTGCACGCCGAAGTTCGGGCAGGTCAGGTTGAAGTGCAGGGCAGCGGCCGAGGAGACGGGCCCCAGCGGGTTGTGCGTGGCGATCTTGATGTGGTGCGTCTCGGCCAGCCCGGCGATCTTGCGTGCTTCCGTGATGCCGCCGACGATGCCCAGGTCGAGGCGGGCGTAGTCGATGAGCTCGTCCTCGATCAGCGCGCGGAACTCCCACTTGGAGCTGAGCTGCTCGCCCGCCGCGAGCGGCACTCCGGTGCGCAGCCGCAGCATGCGATAGGCGTCCAGGTTCTCGCAGCGCAGCGGATCTTCCACGAAGTACGGCCGGGCCGGTTCGATCTCCCGGCACAGAGTGACCGCCTCGGGCAGATCGAGCCGGGTGTGGGCGTCGATGATGAGCTCGATGTCGTCGCCGACCGCCTCCCGTACGGCATGGAACTGGGCGATCGCCACCCGCATGGCCTCGCGCGGCTCCAGGACATCTCCCGAGGTCGGCACCACGAGCCGCAGGTAGCGCCAGCCCTCCTCGACCAGCCGGTGGCAGCTGTCGATCACCGCCTGGGTGTCGAAACCCTCCGGGTGCACATGGGTGTAACACGTCACGTGATCGCGCACCCGTCCGCCGATGAGCCGGTAGAGCGGAGCGTCGTGCGCCTTGCCCAGCAGGTCCCACAGCGCGATGTCGATCGCGGAGATCACGCACGTGGTCGACCGGTCAGCCGGGAAGAAGTCGCCGCGCGCCATCGTCTGCCACAGGTGCTCGATGCGGTCGGCGTCCTGGCCCACCAGCACCCCGCGCAGGCGATCGAGTACGGCCCCGCTGACCTCGGGCGAGACGCGCACCCCCACCTCGCCCACGCCGGAGATGCCCGCATCGGTGTCCACCACGACGAGGAGCATGTTCTGCCCGCGGTCGGGGACGGCGTACAGCGCAACGTCAACGATCTTCAAAAGGCCTCCTCCGTTTGAGGTGATTCTGTCGTGTTGCAGCAACTTTGCCAAGAGTTTCCGAGATGTATTGACTTGTCACCGTGGCGGGTGCAGTCTCTAGCGCAAACGTTGTGGGAGGCAGCATGGCGGTGACCCTCGCGGACGTGGCGGCAGAGGCCGGCGTGTCCAAGGCGACCGTGTCGCGTGTGTTCGGCACCCCGGACCGGGTCAACGCGGTGACGCGGGCCCGTGTCCTGGAGGTGGCCGAGCGCCTCGGCTATGCGCCGGATCCGACGCCGCGCTCCAGCAGGACCGGCTCGATCGGCCTGATCGTGCCCGACATCGTCAACCCCTTCTTCCCGCCCATGATCAAGGCGGTGCAGCGACGGGCGAGATCTCGCAATTACGGCGTCTACCTGGCCGACAGCGACGCGCACCCCGGCGAGGAAGCCGAGGCCGTGGCGATGATGTCCAAACAGGTAGACGGGCTCATCTTCTGGTCATCGCGGCTGCCGGCCGAGACGCTGGCCGACGTGGCCACCCGCGTGCCGACCGTGCTGGTCAACCGGGGCGCGCCCGGCGTGCCGACGGTCGTCGCCTCGAGCGAGGACGGCATGCGGCAGGCCGTCGAGCACCTGTACGCCCTCGGGCACACCAGGTGCGCCTACGTCAACGCGCCGCGTACGGTCTGGTCGAACCAGCACCGCCGCGCCGCGGTGCAGCGGGCCTGCAAGGCGCTCAGCATGGAGCTGGTCGAGCTGGGCCCGTTCGCGCAGTCCATCGAGGGCGGCGTGCAGGCCGCCGACATGGTCGTCGCGCACGGCGTCACCGCGGCCATCGCCAACAACGACATGACCGCGGTCGGGCTGCTGCTCCAGCTCGCCAACCGCGGGCTGTCCGTGCCCGGCGACATCAGCGTGGTCGGCGTGGACGACACCTACCTGGCCATGGTGGCCAGGCCGGCGCTGACCACCGTACGGATACCGGTCGAGGAGATCGGGTCGATCGCGGTCGACCTGCTCATCGGCATGCTCCACTCCGGCGACCAGGGCGAGGGCGGCCCTGTCGAGGTGGACACCCAGCTCATGGTCCGTGACTCGACGGGCCCCGCCACGGAAAGGATCACCTGGCCGACCAGGCCACTGCCCACCCTGGAGTAACCACCACCCAAATCTCCGGCATCCGCTCGTCTGCGACCTGCGGCCATGCCGGCGTGCAGAAAAACGCTCGGGGGCCTTGTAAGAGGAAGGAGCTGGCAGGTGCGAAAAAGAGCACTTCTGCCGATCGCGCTCACCGCAGCCGCCGTGCTTGGACAAGCCGTACCGGCCCAGGCAGTCGATTTGCCCTACCAGAACAGAACCGGGGTCGGCATGCCCGTGCCGGCCCGTGACCAGGCAGTTTCGCCGCAGCGGATGCGGGAGCTGGCCGTCGCTTTCGTCCAGCCCTCGGCGGACAACCTGGATGCCTCGCTCGACAAGATGGCCGAGGCCGGGGTGCGCCGGGCCCAGATCGTCGCGTCGTGGACCGGGATTTGCCAGAAGCGCGATGAATGCGACTGGTCGAAGCTGGACGCGTACTTCGCCAAGGCGGCCAAACGCGGCATCTCCACCGCTGTGCACATCAACTCCACGCCCGACTGGGTGCACCCGGACCTGGTGGACACGGTGGAGAACTACGGAGAGCGGATCTGGTACCCGCCGACCAGGACGCCGGAGGAGTTAGCCGAGTTCGAGAAGTTCGTGACCACGCTGGCGAGTCGCTATCGCGGCAAGGTCGAGAGCTACGAGATCTGGAACGAGGAGAACTGGCGCGACTTCTACAAGCCCGTCGAGGACCCGGCGGACTACGCCAAGCTGCTGCGCTCCGGCTATCTGTCGGTCAAGGCCGCCGACCCGCGAGCCAAGGTGATCTTCGGTGGGACCACGCGGACGGACCCCGGGTTCGTGCGCGAGGTGTACGCCGCAGTCCGGAAATATCCGGACGCGGTGCAGAGCCGCCACTTCTTCGACCTCATGGGCGCTCACCCGTACACCGACGACCGTCACCCCGACGACCACGACCCGGGCAAGGTGCGCGAGAACGCCGCCGGTGGCGAGTTCGACGACAACTTCCTCGGCATCGACCGGCTGTATTCGGAGATGGTGCGGCAGGGCGACGCCGACAAGCAGATCTACCTGGGCGAGTTCTCCTACTCCTCGGTGCGGACGTGGATGGGCCTGGTGCCGGACGATCGGCGCGCGTTCTACCTGCGGCGGGTGATGGAGCTGACGGCCCAGCGTCCCTACGTTTCGGGCCTGTCATGGTTCGTCTGGTCCGAGACGCGCCCGGAGGACGAATGGCGCGGCTGGACGCTCCTGGAATATCCCGACAAACCCACCCGCACCTACCTTGAGCTGGCCGAGCTCACCGGTGCCTCACCCACGGAGCGCGCACCGCGGCTGATGCTCGGCGACGGGACGGCTTCCGTGGACCGGCTTCCCTCGAATGTCGAGCGGGTCGAGCTCTACCTCGAAGGCGTCCGAGCCGCCTCCGGCACCTCTTTCCCGCTGACCTTCACCCCGCCCGCGCGGGGGACGACCCAGCTCGCACAGGCCGTCCTCTACACCGGCGACGGGCGCACGATCCAGACCACGACCGCCTGGCTCAGCGCCGGCAGGCCGGCCGTCCAGGTTTCCCACCCCAAGGTCAAGGCCACGCGCAACGTGGACGTGACCGCCGGGCTCAAGGTCACCGGCCCGGTCCTGCTCCGCGTGATCGACGCCTCGGGTGACGTGGTCATGACCATGCCGCTCGGCGTGGGCACCGGCAGGCAGACCCGTTTCGACGCCCTGGTCGCGCTCGACGACCCCGGCACCTACCAGCTCTCCGTTCACGATCCACGCGGCCGTCGGCTGGCCGATCCCGCCCTCCTGGAGGTAGTGCAGTGAAACTCCGTTGCGCGGCGGTCCTTGCTGCCGCAACGATCATCGTAAGCGCCTGTGGTTCCGCTGATCCTTCACAGGCGGCCAAGCCCGCCGCCGACGAAGGCCGCGGCCCGATCACCTTCGCCAACGGCAAGGACTCCAGCGGCGTGCTGCAGGGTCTGATCGACAGGTGGAACGCCTCGCACCCCACCGAGAAGGCCACGCTCGTCGAGCTGCCTCCGCAGGCCGACCAGCAGCGCCAGCAGCTCATCCAGAACGCCCAGACCAAGTCGGATGCCTTCACCGTCGTCTCCCTCGACGTCGTGTGGACCGCGGAGTTCGCCGCCAACGGCTGGGTCGACGAGCTGCCCCTTGGGGACTTCCCGACCGACAAGATCATCCCGTCGCTGGTGGAAGGCGCCAAGTACTTCGGCAAGCTGTACACAGCCCCGTGGGGCGGCGGCACCGGCCTGCTCTACTCGCGTACCGACCTGCTGAAGAAGGCGGGGCTCGAGCAGCCCAAGACCTGGGCCGAGCTCATGGCCGCCTGCGACAAGGTGCTGAAAATGCCCGAGGCCAAGGGCATGGACTGCTACGGCGGCCAGTTCAACAAGTACGAAGGGCTGACCGTCAACCTCTCCGAGGCCGTCAACTCGGCAGGCGGCTCGGTCGTCGGCGCCGACGGCAAGCCGACCCTGACCACCCCGCAGGCCAAGCAGGGCCTGGACTTCCTCGTCGAGGGCTTCAGGAAGGGCTACCTGCCCAAGGAGTCCATCACCTGGGACGAGGAGGCGGGCCGCCGCGCCTTCCAGGCGGGCAAGCTGCTGTTCCACCGCAACTGGTCCTACCAGTACACGCTGGCCAACAAAGAGGACGGCTCCAGCAAGGTCGCCGGCAAGTTCGACGTCTCCCCCATCCCCGGACTCAACGGGCTCGGCAAGGGCACGATCGGCGCCAACAACCTGGCCATCAGCAAGTTCGCCAAGAACAAGAAGTCCGCGCTGGACTTCATCAAGTTCATGACGAGCGAGGAGACCGCCAGACACCTGATGCTCGAGTCGTCGCAGTCGCCCGCCTACGCGGCGATGTACGACGACCCGGCGCTGGTGGAGAAGTTCGGGTTCCTGCCGATGCTCAAGGAGGGGCTGCTCAACGCGGCGCCACGACCGGCGGTCGTCCGGTACGGCGACGCCACGGCGGCCATCCAGGAGGAGATCACCGCCGCCCTCAGCGGCCAGAAGCCCTCCGACCAGGCACTGACCGCCCTCCAGGACAGACTCGCCAAGATCATCGCTAACCAGTAGCGGCTCCGGCGGGGCCGGGTTCACCTGCCCGGCTCCGCCTGCGGTTCGCTCCCCACTCCCACCAAGCCGGAACGCGGACGGCTCCCCCGCTCGCGTCGATCAAGGCTCTCCCGGGGTTGAACCCCCGCCGACACCTCGATCGACGCGCCCCGCCCTACCCGATTGAGCAGATACGCCGGGACCCATAACCGGAAAGTCTCCGGAGTTCCTCAGGCTTCGCCGTACGTGAAGGGACGAAACGTGACGATCAGCATTGCCGCCCCCGTCAAGCGGGCGGCGCGGCTCCGCCCCCGAGGCGGTGACCCATGGACGGCCGCGCTCATGCTCGGGCCCACGCTGCTCACGCTCGCCCTGGTCGCCGGGTATCCCGTGGTCGCGGCGCTGCGGCTGTCCTTCGTCGAGGTCGCCAACCGCGTCAACCAGCAGACCGGCATGATCGAGGCGACCGAGTCGTTCGGGCTTGGCAACTATGCCGGTCTGTTCACGGGGGCGTCCGGCGAGGCGTTCCGCAACGCGTTCTGGAACACCACGCTGTTCACCATCGTCGGGGTGGCCGCAGAGGTCGTGCTGGGTGTGGCCATGGCGCTGGTGATGCAGCGGGCGTTCCGCGGGCGGGCGCTGGTGCGGGCCAGCGTGCTGGTGCCGTGGGCGATTCCGACAGCTATTTCGGGACTTCTGTGGAAATGGATCTTTGAAACGGACGGCGTGGCCAACGCGGTGCTCAACACGGACATCGTGTGGACCGCCGACCACGCCACCGTCTGGGGCTTCATGTCGGCGCCGTTCACCGCGGTGCTCATCGCCGACATCTGGAAGACCGCGCCGTTCATCGGTCTGCTCGTGCTGGCCGGGCTGCAGATCATCCCCAAGGACGTCTACGAGGCCGCGCGCGTCGACGGCGCCTCGGCCATGCGGACGTTCTGGCAGATCACCCTGCCGCTGGTGCGGCCGGCGCTGGTGGTCGCCGTGCTGTTCCGCCTCCTGGACGCGCTCAAGATGTTCGACCTGCCGTTCGTGCTCGTCGGCGCGAACAAGCACTCGGTCGAAACCCTGTCCACGCTGGCGCAGTACGAGCTTTCGAACGTCAGGTACGGCCCGGCCGCCGCCTACTCCACCGTGCTCTTCATATACGTCGCGGTGATCGCCTTCATTTTCGTCAAGGTGCTCGGCGCCGACCTCATCGGGCGCGGCCTCAAGGGCCGCGGGTAATGGCCGTTCCAAGCTCGCTGAAGGGACCCGCATGATGTCCGGGCGCACGATCTACAACATCGGCATCGGGCTGATCGTCGTTTACTGCCTGGCACCGTTCTATTGGATGATCGCCACGGCGCTGCGCCGGCCGGCCGACTCCTTCGACCTGTCCCCGCTCCCTTTCCCTTTGTCGTTCGACAATTTCACGGCCGCGTTCTCCGTGCAGAACGGCTTCGGCCGGGCGCTGGTCAACAGCCTCGTGGTGGCGGGAACGACGACACTGCTCACGCTGATGATCGGCATCACCGCCGCCTACGCGATCGCGCGACTGGAATTCCCCTTCAAGAACGTCATCCTGGCCGTCATCATCGCCACCTCGATGTTCCCCGGCATCTCGCTGCTGATCCCGCTGCTGAAACTCTTCGTCGGACTGGAGTGGATCAACACCTACCAGGCGTTGATCGTCCCGAGCATCAGCTTCGCGCTGCCGCTGACCGTGTTCAACCTGACCGCGTTCTTCAAGCAGATGCCGCACGAGCTGGAAGGCGCCGCCCAGGTGGACGGCTGCAGCCGCTGGCAGGCATTCCGCAAGGTGATTCTGCCGCTCGCCATGCCAGGCGTGTTCACCAGTGCGATCATCACGTTCGTCGCGGCGTGGAACGAATTCATCATCGCGCTGTCGGTGACCAACGAGAAGGAGATGCGCACCGCCCCCGTCATCACCGCGCTGTTCACCGGCCAGTACAAGTTCGACCAGCCGTTCGGCACCCAGATGGCCGCCGGCGTCGCCGTCACCGTTCCCCTCGTCATCGGCGCCCTCGTTTTCCAGCGTCGCATCGTCGAGGGCCTGACCGCAGGAGCACTCAAATGACCCGCGCACTCGCCGTATTCGCCCACCCGGACGACGTCGACTTCAACGCCGCAGGCACCGTCGCCCAATGGGTGGACTCCGGAATGGAGGTTTCCTACCTGGTCGTCACCCGCGGGGAGGCGGGCGACGGCGAACCACGCGAACGCATCCAGGAATTGCGCATGGCGGAACAACGAGCGGCAGCCGAAGCGGTGGGCGCGCGGAAGGTGTACTTCCTTTCCGGGTACGCGGACGGCCGGGTCGAGGTCTCGCTCGACCTGCGGCGGGACATCGCCCGCGCCATCCGCCAGGTGCGGCCGCACCGCCTGCTGACCAGCTCTCCGACGCGGACCTGGGGCCTGCGCGACGCGGACCATCCCGACCACGCGGCCGTGGGCCAGGCGGCCTCTTGCGCGGTCTACCCCGATGCCATGAACCGCTACGTCCATCCCGACCTGTCGGACCTCGAGCCGTGGCAGGTGTCGGAGGTCTGGTTCAGCGAGAGCCCCACGCCGGACCTGTACGTCGACATCACCGACACCTTCGACCGCAAACTCGCGGCACTCGCCGCCCACAAGACCCAGCCGGGGACGGGTGAAGTCGAGAACCGCGAACGCTTCGCCGCCATCGCCGCCCGCGGCGGCCTCCCGCCGGGCCGTCTGGCGGAGGCCTTCACCGTCATCAAACGCCGCTAGTACGACCGCCTGCCGCACGCCGGCGCCGCAGGCCGGGCTGCGCCCGATCACGTTATGGGGTTACGGTGCTCCTGCCGGTGATCTACTCTGATCAACTGTCATACGGGGCAAGACGGGCGAGGTGGCATGACATCGGCGCAGCCTGGTTACATGGTCGGCGGACGTTACCGGTTGATCGAGGTACTGGGGGCCGGCGGCTTCGGACGCGTCTGGCGTGCCCATGACGAGGTCCTGGACGCCGAAGTGGCGATCAAAGAGCTGCAGCTGCTGCCGGGGATGTCCGAGGCGGAGCAGGACAAGCGGCTGGAGCGCAGCACGCGTGAGGCCCGCAACGCCGTCCGGCTGCGGGCGCACGAGAATGTCGTGGCCATCCACGACATCGTCTCGGACGGCCTGCCCTGGATCGTGATGGAGCTGATCGACGGCCAGTCGCTGCACGAGCACCTCGAGACGCGCGGACCGCTGCCGGTGGACACGGCCGCACAGCTGGCCATGGCGCTGCTGAAGGCGCTCGGCGCGGCCCACCAGACGGGCATCGTGCACCGCGACATCAAACCGGCCAACGTCATGCTCGCCGAGGACGGGAAGGTCCTGCTCACCGACTTCGGGATCGCCGTCCACACCACCGACACCACCCTGACGACCGCCGGGATGACCATCGGCTCGCCCGAGTACATGGCCCCCGAACGGTTGCGCGGGATCGACGGGCTCCCCGCCAGCGACCTGTTCTCCCTGGGCGTCACCCTCTACCAGGCCGTCGAGGGCGTCTCGCCGTTCCGCCGCAACACCCAACCGGCGGCACTGACCGCGGTCCTGCTGGAGGAGCCCCCGGCGCCGCGACGAGCGGGCCGGCTCGCGCCGCTCATCACGCGGCTGCTCGACAAGGACCCCGGCAACAGGCCGACCGTCGAGGGCGCGCTGGCCATGCTCGGTGAGCGGCAGCCGAGCCGGGACCACGGACGGGACGGCACCAGGATCCTCCCGCCCGGGCAGGTCCCCCAGCAGGGGTGGCAGCACAAAGGTGTCGCGGTGATGATGGCGATCATCTTCGCCCTCGCTCTCCTCGGCCTCACTCACCTCGGCATCACCTGGGACGAACTCGAGGATGAGTTCGACCGTGAAGACATGATCCCCCTGGTGGTCGCCGTCCTCGCCGACATCGGTCTGGCCGGCTTACTGTGCGCGCAGATCGCCCGCTTCGTGCCGCCGATCGCCGGGAAGACCGTTGCCGTCGTCGTGGGTGTCGTCGGGTTCCTCGCCGGCAGCGGCGCCGCGTTTCTCGCCTTCGACGGCATGGGCCTGATTCTCCTGCGCCTCATCCCGTCTTTGGGCGACGACGAGGTCATAGTGATCGCGCCGCTCGTGATCACCGTCGTCATGCTCATCGCGGCGGGCTGGACCTGGGAGTCGAGGAAGCTCTGGCGCTCCAGGCCCGGTGGCAACAGCCCATCGGCGACACACTGACCGGCGACTTGGCCCGTGGCCTCCGGGTCACCTCTGCCAGACGCGGACGTAGTCGACGGCCTTCTGGGCCGAGACCGTGGCAGCCACCGGCTGGTAGCCGGAGCGGGAGTAGACGTACAGGTCCTCGATGAGGTTGGTGTTCTCCGAGGCGGTGCCCGCCACGCTGCAGACCTGCCTGCCGTCGATGAAGAACTTCGTGCCCGACGCTGAGATGTCGGCGCCGTAGGTGTGGAAGTCGGCGCCCGGGTCGAAGTCGAGGTCGACCTGGCAGCCGCCGCCGGCGTTGGCGTGCGAGGTCAGGTAGAGCCTGCGCGGGTTGTCGCTGTACTGCTCGTAGACGTCGGTCTCCTGCCAGGTGTTCACGCCGTCGGCCTGCCAGGTCCAGAAGGCCGGCCAGAAGCCGCGCTTGTCGGCGACGGGGTTGTTGCCCGCGTCGACGACGTTGAAGGTCAGCTTGGCGCGGGACTCGATGAAGCCGTGCTTGAGGGCGAAGCCGCTGGTGCCGATGGAGGTGAGCAGGCACGAGGTCCAGTCGTAGACCTGGCCGGAGGGTGCGGTGTAGCGCTCGCGCTTGGCGGTCATGGTGATGACGCCGTTGGCCTCACTGCAGTTGCGGTCGAGGTTGTACTCGAGCTGCTGGTTGTTCTTGTTGCCGCGGCCGGCGTCGGCGAGGGCGCTGGAGTGGCCGCGCCACTTGGTGCCCCAGTCGACGGAGGTGCCGGAGAACTCGTCCCACCACCGGAGGTTCCAGCCGGATCCGCCGCCGTTGGGTTGCGCGCCGGAGGGCGGGTTCTCGTCGCCGGGGTTGGTGCTGCCGCCGGAGGAGCCGACCGCGAAGGTCTGGGCGGGGTTGGGGGTCAGGTTGGTCCAGGTCGCGCCGATCCTGTAGGCCACCCACACGCGGTAGGCGCCGGCGGGCAGCGTACGGGAGGCCGTCAAGGTCTGCTGGGAAGTGCCGAGCTGGTAGCCGTCTCGGTCGCCGACGTCGAAGTTGGCGTCGCCGGCGTCGCGGATGACGAAGACCAGCTCGTCTAAGTTCCTCGCCGAGTCGGCCACGAGCTTGGCGCCGAAGGTGATGGTCTGGTCGGCGGTCGGGGACCGGATGTCACGGCCTGACGCCTGAAGGGTCACCGCGTTCGTCACCGTGTAGTCGACCACGCCCGCGGGTGTCGCGGCCGCGGTCCCCTGGATGGCGAGCACCGCGACTGCCGCGGGCGCGATGGCTGCTCGCAAGATCTGGCGCATGTACGGCCCTCCTTGTGAGGCGGATGAGGTTGCCGCCCACATTGATCCGGACTGCACCAAGCGTCAAGATATTTCCGGAAACTTCATGAAACTAGATGGAAACTCTCCTGCAACCGTTGCCGTATGAATCGGGCTATGCCAGCATGTGGGACGACCTTTCAGGAGGTAGAGGACGATGCGGGTACTTGTCACAGGTGCCAGTGGTTTGGTGGCCGGCCAGGTCATCCCCGCCCTGGAAAAGCACCACGAGCTGCGTCTCACCGATCTCGCGGACGGCGATCTGGCCGACGCGGACTTCGCCCGCCAGGCGACCGACGGCGTCGACGCGATCCTGCATCTGGCCGCCAACCCCGACCCCGATGCCTCCTGGGACGACCTCGCCGGGCCCAACATGCGCGCCGTGACCAACGTCCTGGACGCGGCCGGTGCCAGGCGGGTGGTGCTGGCGAGCTCGGTCCACGTGATGGGGCAGTACCGGGCCGGCCCCGTCGAACCCGACTGGCCGCCCAGCCCGTGCTGCAGGTACGGCGCGGCCAAGGCCTTCGCCGAGGCCGCGGGGCGCATGCACAGTCATCGGTACGGCGGACCCGTCATCTGCCTGCGTCTCGGTGCGACCGTCCCCAAGCCGCCGGCCAAGCAAGCGCTGCCCGCCTGGCTCGCCCCCGACGACCTGCGCCGGCTCGTGCTCCTGGCGCTGGAGGCCCCCGTCCGCTTCGAGGTCTGCCACGGCGTCTCGGCCAACACCAGCAGCGTCTGGTCGACGCGCAACAACCTCGGCTACACGCCGGCCTGCGACTCCGAGCCCTACCGTGACCAGACCCCCGACGTGGACGGATGGGGTCCGTGCCCCAGCTACGAGGAGGCCACCCGTTGATCGCCACCTTCGTCACCGAGACCCACCTCACCGAGGAGCAGGACGCCGCGTTGCGGCCGCTGCTCGCCGCCGCGTTCCCCGACAGGGCCGGCCACTTCGCGCTCCAGTCCTGGTGGCTCGCCCGCCCGCAGTGGCGGCTGTGGTTGAGCGACGGCGATCGCCCGATTGCCCATCTTGGTGTGGAACGCCGCCGCATCGGCGTCGGTGACCAGGATGTCTACGTCGCCGGGATCGGCCACGTCTGCACCGACCCGGCGATGCGCGGCAAAGGTCTCGGCGTCGCGCTGATGGACGAGCTGCGCGAGGTTCTCACCGAACGCTTCGGCTTCCTCACCTGCCTCCCACACGTGCAGGGCTTCTACGAGGCCGCCGGATGGGTTCAGGTGCACGCGCCGGTCGTGATGAGCAACGTCTACACGGGAGAGCGCATGACCTCCTCGATCCCCGCCATGGTGCTGGGCGAAGGTTTCCCCGAGGGCGGCCCGATCGACCTGCGCGGGCTGCCCTGGTGAGCGCCGTCGTGAGCGCCGTGGCGGGAGCCGTACGCCGCCTGCTTCCCGATCATCACGATCAGCTGACGCTCGTCGAGCAGCGGGGGGAGGGCGACCGGTTCCGCGTCGAGGGTACGACCATCACCGGAACATCGGCGTCCGCCCTGCTCACAGGCGTGCACTGGTATCTGACACGGGTCGCGGGCGTCAGCGCCGGGTGGCCGGGAGACAGCCTGTCACGCCTTCCCGGCAAGCTGCCCCAAGCGCCATATATCGCGAAAGAGGCCGTCGTTCAGCACCGGTTCGCGTTGAACGACACCGACGACGGCTATTCGGGGCCGTATCGGGACTGGGCCACCTGGGAGCGGCAGATCGACCTGATGGCCCTGCACGGCATCAACGAGGTGCTCGTCACGGTCGGCATGGAAGAGGTCTATCACCGGACATTCGCCGAATTCGGGTACACCGATGAGCAGCTCCGCGCCTGGATCCCCTCGCCGGGCCACCAGCCCTGGTGGCTGCTGCAGAACATGGCCGCCTTCACCGGGCCGGTCTCGGAGCAGCTCTTCGACCAGCGGGTACGGCTGGCCCAGCAGATCGTCACCCGGTTGCGCGAGCTCGACCTCACCCCCGTCATGCCCGGATATTTCGGGACAGTGCCGCCCGGCTTCCCCGGGCGCGTGATCCCGCAGGGCGGCTGGGTCGGCTTCGAGCGTCCCGACTGGCTCGACCCGCGGGACCCGATGTTCGCCCAGGTCGCGGAGGCGTTCTATCGCCACCAGGCCGAGCTGTACGGCGAGACCTCCATGGTCAAGATGGACCTCCTGCACGAGGGCGGCACGCCCGGCGACGTCCCGGTCGCGGAAGCGGTCAAAGCGGTCCAGGAGGCGCTGCGCAAGGCCAGGCCGGGAGCCACCTGGGTGGTGGTCGGCTGGCTGGACAACCCCGTGCGCGAGCTGATCGAAGCCGCCGACGGCCTGCTCATCCTCGACGGCGTCGCCGACCGCCACCCCGATCTCGACCGCGAAACCGGGTGGCTCGGCACGCCGTACTGCTTCGGAACCATCCCCAACTTCGGCGGCCACACCACGATCGGGGCGAACACCGGCGTTTGGGTCAGCCGCTTCGCGGAGTGGCGTCGCGGGCCGTCGCTGCGCGGCATCGCGTACCTGCCCGAAGGCACCGGCACGAACCCCGCGTCCTTCACCCTGTTCGCCGAGCTCGCCTGGCACGACGAGCCCATCGATCACGCGGGGTGGTTCACGGACTTCTCTCACCGGCGGTACGGCGGAGCCGACCTGCACGCGGCGCGCGCCTGGGAGATCCTGCGCGCGACGGCCTATTCGCTGCCGGCCGACGGGTGGAGCGAACCGCAGGACAGCCCGTTCCTCGCGCGGCCGTCGCTGACCGCGGCCAACGCGGCCACCTGGTCACCGCGTGCGCCGCGCTACGACCTCGAGCGCTTCGCCGCGGCGCTCGAACAGCTCCTCCAAGTGGATCCGGCGTTGCGCGGCACCTCGGCATACCAGTTCGACCTGGTCGACGTCGCCCGCCAGGCGCTCACCAACCGGTCGTGGGTGCTGCTGCCCGCGTTGCGAGCCGCGTTCGAGTCCGGGGCCTTGGAGCGGTTCCGCCGGCTGACCGTGACCTGGCTGGAGGACATGGAGCTGCTGGACCGGGTGGTGTCCGCTTCGCCGTACTTCCTCCTCGGACCCTGGCTGGCGGCCGCCCGCGCCGCGGCGGCGGACGAGGAGGAGGCGGCGCGGCTGGAGTACGACGCCAGGTGCCTGCTCACGACCTGGGGTCCCCGTGGCGCGGACGTGCACCTGAAGGATTACGCCAACCGGGAGTGGGCCGGGCTGGTCCGCGACTTCCACGCCATGCGCTGGCGCCTGTTCTTCGACACGCTGCTCGGCGGCGGCGACCCCGAGGGGATCGACTGGTTCGCGGTGGAGGACGCCTGGTCACGTGACCGTACTCCGTACCCGGAATATCCAACAGCAGACCCCTACCGGGTGGCCCTCGACCTTTACGCCCGCTTGTGTCAAGCGATTGAGTAGCGCCTGCGGCACGGCAGGCTGTCCGGCATGCACGTGCAGCCCATCTCCTGGGCGGACAGCCCCGCGAACACCACACCCGTAAGATCGTCGATCTTCAGCACGGCCGTTGACCAACATGGCACCGGCCGCCATCGGTCGTTAGGGAGTCGGCGGGTCCACGGCGCGCATGGCGTCGGCGATCCAGGCATAGGGCATGGAGTCATGGTCCTCCTCGGTCGCAGTCCCGTTGATCAGCGCCACCAGGGACAGGTACCGGCCGTGAGCGTCGTCGTAGACAGGGCTCTCGGAAGTGGCTTCCTCTTCGGCGATCTGGCGCATGATGTCGGGCAACTGCCGGTATCCGTCGGCCATCCGGTTTCGGACTTCGGGGGTGAGCGGCGTGCCGGACAGCGCGTTGGCCGCTTCCATGAAGCGTGTGACGGCCTGCTGCGCCCAGGGGGACCGGGGAGGCTCTCCGGCGCGGTACGCGGCGAGGAGTTCCTCTACGAGCCGGGCCCCACTCACGTGCATGAAGTCCTGAAACGGCTCGGTCGCCAGGACTCGGGTCTCCGGTGTGGACCAGGTGTCTTGCAGGTAGGTGCGGACCGCGTCGCGAAACGCCGGGTCCCGCACCAGGTCGGCCAGGCCGATCCACGCCTCGAGCTGGGCGGCCGTGGGGTCCGCGGGCAGTACCGGGCGCATCGTCCGCAACCGGTCGACGAAGCCCTCGGGGACGTCCAGGTCCTCGCCGACGTCGTTCCAGAAATCGTCGATGGTCTGTTCGCGTTCCTCGTCGGTCATCCAGACGAGCTTGTGCATCAGGTCGGCCTGAGCGGTGCCACCCTGTTTGATCAGGGTCCTGAGCACCGCCCGCCTGGCTCGCAGGGCGCGCTCCTGGCGCTCGACGAACTCCAGGTGCGTGGTGAGCAGGTCGTGCAGGGTCGTGCCGCCTTCGAGCAGGCGGCGAATCTCCTCCAGGTCGGTGTCCAGCTCGCGCAGGGTGCGGACGAGTTCCAACCGGGCGATAGCGTGGATGTCGTACATCCGGTGGCCGGCCTCGTTCAGGTCCGTGGGCTCGATCAGCCCTTTGTCGGCGTAGAACCGGACGGCGCTCACGCTCAGGCCGCTGCGGCGCGCGGCGTCTCCGATGGGGTACAGCTCGTAGTCGTTCATGGGGCCACTGTGGTACCTCAAGCTGCTTGAGGCGCAAGCCGATTACCATCGATGTCCTGAGACCAGATCACCGAGATGGCCAACCACATCCGCACCTGCGAGGTGTGCGACGCAGGCGATCCGGACATCGTCGCCGACACCTACGCCGAGGACCTGCCGTCTGAGGGGCACGGGTGAGTCAGCCGCTGACGTCCAGCCTCCGGCAGCCGCCAGAGAGCCCCCGGTCCCCTCGGTTCCCTCCCTTCCAGCGGTCGTCGCAACACCCCAGCTGATGATGCGGTGGCTGGTGGACGAGCCGACGGTTATGGCGGGGTTACGTGGGCGGTCGCATGATCTTGAAGTCACCGGCCCCGTCTCGACCACGAAGGATCGTATGACGAAGCACATCTTGCTCGCAGCCGTTTCGTCCCTGGTCATCAGCCTGCCTCCAGGAGGCGCCGCCAGTGCCGCCGCTTCCTCGCAGGCGATCATCTGGGCACCCTGCCCCGAGGACACGACCGCCGAATGCGGCACGCTGAAGGTGCCCGTCGACTGGGACACCCCGGGCGGCGCCACTGTCGACGTGGCGGTGGCCCGGCGCAAGGCCGCCATCCCGGACGCCCGGGTCGGCTCCTTGGTCGTCAACCCCGGCGGGCCGGGCGGCTCCGGTGTCGACTTCGTGGTGCACGGCAGCAGTTACTTCAGCGCCGAGCTTCGCGGCCGCTTCGACATTGTCGGGCTCGACCCGCGCGGGGTGGGACGCAGCCACCCGGTGATCTGCTCGGCGGCGCTGGTGCGTGAACGTCCACACCCGCTTATCAAGAACCAGAGGGACATGGACGCCTGGGTGTCGTTCAACCAGCGACTGCGGGAGGACTGCCGGGCGCGCACCGGGCCGCTGTACGACCGCGTGAGCTCGCTGGACGTCGCGCGTGATGTGGAGGCTCTTCGGGCGGCGCTGGGCGACGACAAGCTCACCTACTACGGCGTCTCGCACGGCACTCTGATCGGCCAGGCATACGCCGAGCGCTTCCCCGGCAAGGTCAGGGCGCTCGCGCTCGACTCGAACTTCGACCACAGCGTGAACACCGCGAGCTACCTGAACACCACGGCCACCCAGACGGCAGGGGCGTTCGACCAGTTCGTCACCTGGTGTGAGGCAACGGCGTCGTGCGCGCTGAACGGCAAGGACATCCGGGCGTTCTGGAAGAGGCTTCTTGGGCGGGCCGACCGCGGGGAGCTTCACGAGCCGGGTACGCCGGACGTACCCATGGACGCCTTCACGCTGGTGGACACAGCGTTCGCCGGACTTTACACCCCCAACTGGGCGGAACTCGCCCTGATGCTGGCCGCCATCGACAGCGACAGCCTGGCGATGAGCGCCGCGAAGGACGAGGTGGTGGAGGTCAGTACGCCGGTGTTCTGCCAGGATTTCCACCTGCCGGTCGCCGACTATACGGAGTACTCCTCGCTCCTGCGCCGGCAGGCGCCGCGGGCCAGGGATGGTACAGCCCGCCCGCGCTGAGCCGGATCGCCGGTTGCCTGGGCCAGCCCACGCCCATTCCCAACCCGCAGCACCGGCTGCGTGTGGACGCCACCCCGCCCATCCTGCTGGCCTCCTCGCTGAACGACCCCGCCACCGGCTACCTGTGGACGCTCAGCACGGCCAAGCAGATCGGTGCCGAGGCCCGCGTGCTCACGTACGAGGGCTCGGGGCACAGCGTGTACGGCCGGAGCGAGTGCACTATGGGCGCGATCGACCGCTACCTGATCTCGCAGTCGGTCCCGGCCGACGGGGTCCGCTGCCCGCAGGCGCGGCCCTCGATCATGCCCCGAATCCCCTACCGCCTTCTCGACGCGATCAAGCTCTCCGCGAGCACGCGCGCCGCCGGATGGTGAGCGGACGTGATCACTCGGCCTTGAGCCCGGCCACCGGCTGGTCGCCGCCGCAGGAGCGCAGGGCGAGCTTGTCGGGCTTGCCACCGGGTGTACGGGGCAACTCGTCGATGGTCCACAGGTGACGCGGCTCGAAACGCTCGCCGAGCCTGCCTCTGACCAGCGCACGTAGCGCCTGCAGATCCAGCTCCCGGCCCTTGCGCCCGACCACGACCGCTCACCCGCGTGCGGCACCATGAACACCGCGGCCTCCACGACGGCCGGGTGCTCGGTCAGCACGTGCTCGATCGGATCGGAGTACAGGCCGGGCGCCGGTTGGTCCTCGACCCGGTCGAGCAGGTAGAGGTATCCGTCTCGGTCCAGGCGGCCGACATCTCCGGTGCGCAGCCAACCGTCACGCGGTACGACCACGCGATCCTCGTTGTCGAGACGCTCGCGCACCTGTTGCGCCGAGCGCGCCCACACCTCGCCGGCGCCGTCGGTGGGCACCTCGCGGCCGTCGCCGTCACGGATGCCGACTGCTGGAACGAGCTCACCACTCGCGGTATCAAGACCGAGCGCCGAGCTCGACGCCGACAAGATCAGGTGCCCGGCGCGAGGTCCGGCAGCGCGTAGCGAGGGCGGCGGAAGCCGGTGCCGGTCCGACGCTCCGCCCACGCGTCCGCGTCGCCGGGCCCGTCGTCGGTCCGGACTGCTGTTACTGGATGGGCACCGCGGTGCCCGAGACCTTGACACGAGAGTCGTCGGAAATGGTGGTACACGTCAAAAGGCTGGGCCGTCCCATGTCGACGCCCTGGTGAATGGTGAGAATGGTGTCATCTTTGAGGCGTCCCAGCGTACGTAGGTACCCGGTGAAGGCGGCGGCCGCAGCGCCGGTGGCCGGGTCCTCGACGACGCCGCCAGGAGGGAACGGGTTGCGGGCGTGGAAGACGGTGGAGGATTCGGGCCAGAAGAGGTGGACGGTGGTCCATCCCATGTCGGTCATGTGCCTGCCGAGGGCATCGAAGTCGTAGTCGAGATCAGCCAGGCGGCGCCGGCTGGCCGCGGCCAGGACGAGATGGTGGTTGCCGGCGTAGGCGACGTGCGGCGGGTATTCGGGGTCCAGGTCGTCTGCCGGCCAGCCCAGCGCGTCCAGCGCGGCCCGTACCTCTTGCTCGGAGGCTTGGCGGCTGGAGGTGGGCGGACTGGTCAAAGTAGCGGTGAACCCACCGGTCGAATCTGCGGCGATTTCCACCGGGACGGGGCCTGCCTGGGTGGCGAGGTCCACGGTTCCTGGACCGATTTGTTCGCCAAGCGCGACCGAGGCGGCGATCGTCGCGTGGCCGCAGAAGGCGACCTCGGCCAGCGGGCTGAAGTACTGAATCCGGTAATGGCGCTCGTCCGTGGGATGCAGAAAGGCCGTCTCGGAGTAGCCGAGTTCGGCGGCGATGGCGAGCATCTCCGCGTCTGACAACTCTCGGGCATCCAGGACCACTCCGGCGGGGTTACCGCCAGTGGGAGTGGTGGTGAAAGCGGCATACCTCATTACGTCCGTCATACGGTCATCATTACGTATGCGAGCCCGAATCGAATCGGCGGCTGCCCCTCGGCGATGCACCGGTCGAGTCGATCAATGAAGCCTTTTCATCCTCACGCGCCCTGCCCGAGGTGATGGTTTTGAAGGACGGCAATGGCCTTGCACAGGTGGCCGGCTTTGGAAGGGCTACAGCGTAGCTTACGGAGGATCTTCCAGCTCTTCAGCTGGGCGTTCGCACGTTCGCCAGGTCCGCGAAGGCGAGCGTGCGCGATCGGCCCGCTTCTGCCCGGAGAAGTACGGCCGGTCGGCCTTGATCCGGTCGGTGCGGATCAGCATGCCGTCCAGCACCAGCCAGTGCAGTCCGGCCTTCCGCACCTTGCGCAGTGCCTGCGCGAGCCTGGGCGAACGCGAAGGCATCACCGTGGCCAAGATCCCCCGCGTCTCCCCCACTGCAACCCGCACGCCGAGCGCTTCATACGTTCGGTACGCGAGGAGTGCGCCGACAGGTGGTGAAGTCATCAAGAAGCGGTATGGGCTGATCCAGGTTGGTCAGCGCTACTCGTCACGCGTCTCGTCCGGCTCTTTCGCCATCTCCAGGGCTCAGGTGCCGAACCAGTGCATCGAGAACCACCAGGTCTTCCCCCGGCTCGATCGTCTGCGGGTTCAGCGCGATCGCGTCGTCGGGTACGCCGGACACGCCGACCGCGATCCGCGGGTCCCCGTCCCACAAAGCCTGCACCAACCCGTCCCGGGTCCAGCCGCTGGTTGTCAGCAATCGGACAACGGCTCGCCCGTGCGGCTGGCCGGCCTCACTCGGGTACCCGCGCTCGGCGACGACACCCGGCACTTCGCGCAGGCCGGCAATCCACCGGTCGACCATCTGCTCATAGCCCGCGAGCAGTGCCTCCTCGTCCTGCTCCAGCGTCCACTCGACCGCGGCGTACAGCCCGAGCAGCTCCTCCTTCCCGACCTTCATCCCGCGCCCGATCTGCTGATTCGGCGACGCATGCGCCCGGCACCTGTCGACAATCCACCGCCTCCCCAGCACCAGCCCACTGGACTGCGGTCCGCGCAGCCCTTTCCCACCGCTGAAGATCACGGCGTCCGCACCGAGCTCCGTGGTGAATCGCCACAGCGAGGAGACCGGTGGAATCTGGGCCGCCGCATCCACGATCACCGGCACAGCCGGTGGACCGGCGGGGCCAGGGGATCCGGTGAGGTCCGGGGTGCCGGCGGGGGTCGGGCCGGCCGAGGGGAGCTCCCGGGCGGCTCGGATCACGTCCCCGATCGGCAAGGCATCCGCCGCGTAGTGGGCGCCGGCGAACCACAGTACGCAGGCGGGGCGTCGTACCAGGGCGGCTCGGAGCTCCTCGATCGACGGGCCGACTTCTACGATGCGGGCGCCGGTCAGGCGGGCCGCGTAGTCGTAGCCGTTGCGTTGGCCGGCGAACATGACGACCTCGGCATCGGCCGGGAACGCCTGCGCGGGCTCACCGACACACGACGCGACCGTGAGGGTGATCGCCGCCGCGGCACCGGACGTCACGCAGGCCGCCTCGTTGCGGGTGAGCGCGGCCAGGCGCTCGCCGACGTGGTCGTGGAGTTCGGGCAGGTCGACGAAGTGGGCCGCCCCTTCCGTCATCGCCTTCAGCACCGAAGGCGGCATCAGCGAGCCGCCCAGTGCGGTGAGTGTCGCGGAGGCGTTGATGACGGGCCGGACCCCGAACGGATTGGTCATAGGAGGAACTTCGACATCGGTGGCACGCCGGAGAGTTCGGCCAGCCAGGCATCCAGGAAGTCGTTGTCGGTGCCATCGAGGTGGGTCAGCTTGTAGACACTCGCGGCAGGCAGGGCCTCGATCAGTGCGGCACACCAGTCGGGATCGTCGACGGCAAGCAACGTCCGAGCGGTCACCGCGGACGCATGCCGGACCGGATCGAAGTAGGCAAGAGTGTTGTCGACAGTCTGCGCCGACGAGCCGGCACGCAGGTGGTCGTTGAGCTCCTCGAGCGGATAGCGGCTCGACTTCAGCCGTGCCTGTGCCGCCCGGTAGAACAGCAACTCCGAGACCCGGACCGCGCTGAACCCGGGCCGCCGCGCAGCCGTCAGCACCGCCAGGTCGTTCCCACGCACGGCCACCCGCGCCGGATCGACCTCGTCCAGGCTCATCAGGAACTCGGCGGCCCGCAGGCAGTCCGCCGCGATCCCGCGATAGATGTACGACGCCGGGTCGTCGATGCCCATCGTCAACAATCCCGGGTACGCCGCCGAGAACCCTTCGTCGGCCAGCCGCTGACCACGGTGCACCAGGCCGAACACGACGTACCGGCTCCGATCGTTCGGGTGCGGCGTCTCGTTGACGCTCCCGTGGCGCGGCGTCTGCAGGAGCGCGGGGAACGGCCCGTCACCGGCCGGGATGCTGAGATGACCGAAGACGCGGTACGGCCCGGTGCTGGTGAGCCGCACGGTGTAGCTGGTCGCCTCGTCCGTCGTCCGCGCCGGCACCAGGTCGAGCACGGGCCGAGCAGGGATCGCGGCCAGCTCTTCGTCGACGGCGGACCAGTAGCTGTCGAAGTTCATCGGTTCACGACCCCGGGGTGAGGTGTTCGGCAAGGAAGTCCTCCACGATCCGCATCACGCCCGGCAGCCCGGCGTGATGCGCGCAGTGCGGGTAGGTGTGCAAAGTGGTCTCACACGTCAGCACCCGCCGCAGCGCGAACCCGGTCTCCGGCGGGCACACGTCGTCCTCGAGCCCGAGGTACAGCAGCGTCGGCGCCCGCACCTTCGGCGCGAAGTTGAGCCCGTCGTAGTACGCGACCGTCTCCCGCACCCGGTCGACGTCCTTCGGGTGCATCCGCAAGTACTCGTTGATCTCCTCGTACGGATACGACCGGGTCAGTGTCGGCGCGGTCATGATCCCGCACAGGTACGGCGCTCCCGCCGCGACGCACCGGATCACGTCCGGCATGAGCGCGGCTGTCGAGATCCCGAGGCCACCGCCCTGACTCGACCCCTGCAGTCCGATCCGCAGACTGTCGACTTCCGGACGATCGAGCAGTACCTCGACCGCCCGCACCACGTCGAGATAGAACCCGCGATACCCGTACGTGTTGTGATCGACGATGTTGTGCGTCAGCAATCCCGGGTAGCCCGGGTTGAACACGTCGTTCGACCGCAGCTTTCCGCGCGGCGCCACCGCGAGCGCGGCGTACCCGAGCTCGGACCATTCCTTCGGGATCGTCGGCTCGGAGATGTAGCCGGGGATCGTCACCATCGCCGGATGCGGGGCCGGCCGATCGCGCGGGACGGTGTACCAGCCGGCGATCCGCAGGCCGCCATAGCTGGTGTAGCGCAGATCGTAGACAATCACCTTGTCCGTGGACAGCGATGGCATTTCGGTGAGGACCGGGTCCAGCGGGTACGACGCGCAGTCCGCCAGGCCGGCCGCCCAGAAGTCGTCGAAGTCGTCCGGCAGCTCGACCTCGACGATCGCGTTCTCGGGGTCTCTCAAAAGCGTTCTCCTCGATGGGGGCGGTGTCTAGACTCGCTGCGGCGCGTGCAGCGCGGTGCCGTCGGAGGCCTTGAACAAGTGCAGGCGGTCCTGGTTGAAGCCGACGTACACCGTGCTGTCATGACCCAGCCGGAACGGCACCGGGACGCGGGCCTTCAGCAGCTCGCCGCCGATCCGGACCGTGACGAGCACATCCGGACCGAGCGGCTCGGACACGAAGACCTTCCCGGGCTGGTAGCCCGCGACCGGGGTCGGCGACAACGTCACGTCCTCCGGCCGGACGCCCAGGACGACGGCCGGGTCGTCCGGCGAAACGTCGTACCGGCCCAGCTCCTGGCTCAACGCGCCGCTGCGGAAGGTCCGGACGCCGTCGACGTCGGCCAGCTCACCGGTGACGAAGTTCATCGGCGGCGAGCCCATGAACGACGCGACGAAACGGTTCGCCGGGCGTTCGTAGATCTCCGCCGGCGTCGCGCACTGCTGGACCACGCCGTCGCGCATCACCGCGATCCGGTCCGACATCGTCATCGCCTCGACCTGGTCG
Source organism: Nonomuraea sp. NPDC003709 (assembly GCF_040610775.1). Taxonomy (NCBI): domain Bacteria; kingdom Bacillati; phylum Actinomycetota; class Actinomycetes; order Streptosporangiales; family Streptosporangiaceae; genus Nonomuraea; species Nonomuraea sp. NPDC003709. The sequence continues at coordinate 143,153 of NZ_JBEXMW010000011.1, forward strand.
TGGGTGACGTAGATGAACGTCCGCGCGACGTCCACGTGCAGCCGCTTGATCTCCGCGCGCATCAGCACCCGGAGCTGCGCGTCCAGGTTGGACAACGGCTCGTCGAGCAGATACGCACCGGCGTCCCGCACGATCGCGCGACCGAGCGCGACTCGTTGCCGTTGGCCACCGGACAGCTCGCGCGGCTTGCGATCCAGCAGGTCCTCGATGTCCAGCGTCCGGGCCGCCTGCAGCACCTGCTCGGCGATGGTCGCCTTGGGCACCCGCATCATCTTCAGCGCGAACCCGATGTTCTGCCGGACCGTCTTGTGCGGGTAGAGCGCGTAGCTCTGGAACACCATCGCGACGTCGCGCTTGTTGGCCGGCAGCCAGCTGACCGGCTTGCCGTCGAAGAAGATGTTGCCCTCGGAGGCCCGTTCCAGGCCGCAGATCATTCGCAGGGTTGTCGACTTTCCACAACCGGACGGGCCGACCAGGGTGAGGAACTCCCGATCCTCGATGGTCAGATTCAGGTCCTTCACCGCGATCTTGCCGCCGAACGACTTGGTGACGCCTTCGAGTCGAACCTCTGCCATCTGTCAGCCCTTCACGGATCCGGCGGCCATGCCCTGGACCAGCTTGCGCTGGAAGAGCAGGGCCAGCACCAGGGGTGGGACGACCGCGAGCACGCCGGCCGCGGCCATCACGGTGAACTGGGTGTTGAAGTCGGTGGCGAAGTTCGCCGCCACCACCGGGATCGTCTTCGCCGCCTTCGTGCTGGTCAGGAACAACGCGAACATGAACTCGTTCCACGCGGTCATGAACGCGAACACCGCGGCCGCGACCAGCCCCGGCGCCGCGACCGGCAGGAATACCGACCACATGGCCCGGAACCAGCCGCACCGATCCACCCGGGCCGCCTCCTCGAGCTCACGCGGCACCGAGCGGAAGAAGTCCTTCAGGATCCAGATCGTGATCGGCAGTGCGAACGTCGTGTACGAAAGGATCAGCGCCAGGTAGGTGTCCAGCAGCCCGAGCGTCCGCATCAGCAGGTAGAACGGGATGATGATCGCGATCCCCGGCACCATCCGGGTGAGCAGGTAGAGCACCAGCAGCACCTGACTGCCGCGGAACTTCAGCCGCGAGAACGAGTACGCCGCGAACGTGGCCAGCACGAGATTCAGGATCGCCGTCGAGGTGGCGACGATCAGACTGTTCCGCAAGGAGTACGGCGTCTCGTCGATCGCCCGGCCGCCGACGAGTTGCTGGGCCTCACTCGGATGAAGGAAACCGAGATAGTTCTCCAATGTCGGGTTGACCGGAATCCAGTGCGGCGGAACGGAGATCGCATCCACCTCGTGCATGAAGCTCATCGCGACGATCCAGTAGAACGGCAACACCAGATACAGCGCGAACGCGACCGCCAGCACGTACAGGACGATCTTCTTCCAGGGGATCCGGTAGCGCAGGGGAACCTTCACCACGGTGCTCATACCTCGAAGTTCCCCTTTCGGTAGAGCAGGCCGATGTAGCCGACCGAGATCAAGAGGGTGATCGCGGTGATCACCCAGGCGTAGGCGCTGCCCAGGCCGAAGTCGGTGAAGGTCAGGACGGTCTGCACGTCGAGCAGGGCGATGGTGGTGGTCGCGTCACCCGGTCCGCCACCGGTCAGTACGTAGATGGTGTCGAAGGCGCGGAACGCGTTCATCGTCTCGAGAATCAGCACGATCAGCAGCGGGTGCAGCAACCACGGCAACGTCACCTGGATGAACCGCTGCACCGCACCCGCTCGGTCGACGGTGGCGGCGTCGTACAACTCCGAGGGGATTGTTGACAATCCGGCGAGCAGAATGATGACCGAGAACGGGAGCGTGTTCCACACCTGGGCCAGTGCGGTGAACAGGAACGCGCCGGTCCCGGACGTCAGCCAGGCGTGATAGCCGTCGATCAGCCCGAGCTGCGTCAGCAGACCGTTCAGCGCTCCGGTCTTCGCGTCGAAGATGGTCCGCCACATCAGGCCGTTCACCACCCCCGGCATCGCCCAGGGCAGCAAAGCCAGGCTGAGCAACAGACCGCGGCCGCGGAACCGCTCGTTCAGCACCAGCGCCAGGATCAGCGCGAGTACGACGGTCAGCCCGAGCACCACGAGGACGAACAGGGCCGACACCTTCAGCGCGGACAGGAAGGCCTGATCGCTGAGCAGGGCCTCGTAGTTGTCGAAGCCGATGAACTGCTTCGCCCGCGGGCGCTTCAGGTTGTTCCGTTGCAGGCTGACCCAGAACGAGTACGCGATCGGGTAGGCGACCAGCAGGGCGATCACGATCATGGCCGGCGCGTTCAGCGCCCAGGCCTTGGCGTTGTCGCCCAGCGGCCGGCGTTCGGCGAGGCCGGCCATCCTCAGTTGTACTTCTTCTTCAGCGTCTCAACGGTCTGCGCCAAGCTCGCCACCGCCGCGGACGGCTGCGTCTGGTTGCTCAGCACGCCCTGCACGACCTTGTGCAGCTCGATCTCGAACTCGGTGTACCACGGCACGCCAAGCACGTTGCGCGGCTTGGCGATCTCGCCCAGGTGGGCGTAGATCGCCGGGTCGGCGAACTTCTTCAGCGATGCGGTGACCTCCGGGTCGGTCGCCATCGACTTGTAGGCGAACCCGAGACCACGCTGCAGGAACCAGAACTTCGCGGTGTAAGGCTTCTTGTCCGCGTCGAGTCCACCCAGGTAGGTGAGCAGCTTGAACGCGTTGTCCTTCACCTCGGTGTCCTTGGCCAGCGCATAGAGCCGGGTGTTGCTGACCGTCCCGTGCACCTGACCATCGAGGCTCGGTACCAGCGCCATCCGGATCTTGCCCGCGGCCTTGGACTTGGTCGCGTCGTTGTAGTCGCGGCTCGCGTACCGCGCGCCGATCGTGTACGCGTACCGGTTCGCCTTCATCGCGTTGTCGATCGGGACCGCCAGCAGCTGCAGGCACGCCGGGTCGATCACCTTCGACTTGTTCGCCGCCTGCTGCAGCCAGGCGAAGACGTCCTTCACCACGGTGTCGGTGGTGTTCATGATCGGCGCCTGCTGGTCGTCGAACATGTTGCCGCCGCTGCCGAAGACCAGCGCCCACACCCAGGACCACCAGGTGTCGGACAGTTGCGCCGGTACACCGATGGGGTACTGCAGGAGGCCGGCGTTCTTGATCTTGATCGCCTGCGCCTCCAGTTCCTCCAAGCCGGCAGGGGGTTTCGTGATTCCGGCCTTGGCGAGGATGTCGGTGTTGTAGGTCAGGCAGTTGGAGTCCGTGTAGTACGGCAGGCCGTAGCGCTTGCCCTGGTACGTCATCGCGGCCGCGTTGCCCGGGTAGATCGCGTCGTACACCTCGTCGACGCCGGCCATGCCGTCGAGCGGCTGCAGATAGTCCCCCTCGACCCAGGCCGCGAGGGAATCGTCGTACACGTAAAGGGCGTCGGGGCCGCCGCCGCCGGTGAACTCGGCGACTACCTTCTGCACGTACTGCGCACTCGTGATCGGGGTGTAGTTGACCTTGATGTTGCTGGTCTTGGTGAAGTTGTCGAGGTTCTGCTGGACGAGTGCGGCCTCGTAGTCCCAGCCCTCGAACTTCACGCTGCCGTCGCCGGCGCCTGCGGACTTGTCGTTGGAGCAGGCGGACAGCAGGGGCGATGCGGCGGGCAGGGCCAGGCCGAGGCCTGCGTACTTCAGGATCTGGCGGCGATTGAGCTCCATGACTGTCCCTTCAACGCGGGGGGCGCAGTAGTGCTTGGGCGATGCGTAGGCGGTACAGACGCGTCGGGCGTCCTTTCGGATGGTGCTGAGCAGTGCCTTCGACGCTCACCAGGCCCCCGGCGTCGAGTGTCCGGATCAGTCGGCGCCCGCTCTGATCCGTGATGCCGAGATGGACGGCGAGCTCACCGGGCGAGATCGCGCGACCTTCCAGTTCGTGGTCCAGTGCCGCCAACCGGGAGACGGTCGCGGCACTGAGGCCGACGGACTTCGCGAGCTGTTCGATGTCGTCACCGTGCTCGCGGTACGAGTAGCTGAGCGCCGCCCGGACCGGACCCATCGGGCCGATGATCACGCCGCTGTCCTCGATCAGGTAGCCGCATGGCCCGCTCTCCCGCTCGGCCCGGGCGGCCGCTTCTTCGGCCAGGGCCACACAGTTGCGGGCGGACGCGCCGACGCCAAACCCGGCCGAGACCTGCGCACCGAGCGCCGCGGCCGCCTCGGCAAGCGCGGGCACGGCGACCCAGTTGCGGGTGATGCGCTCGAACAGGGACTTGTGGGCGAAGACGATGACACCGCGCCGGCCGCGGTCCTCGATCCACGCGCCGGCGAACTCGGGGGTGTTGAGCAACAGATTCATCAGGCCGATCCGGGCCCGTTCCTCGTCCTGCGAATGCGAGATCAGGAAAACTCCGGCGGCGAAGCGTTGTGCGCTGGCTCGCTCGGACTCGATCCGGAGCGCGAGCTCGTGCAGCTCGGTCCGGATCGTCGCCGGCACCGGCATGCCGCTCATGATCGGGATCTCGCCGGACAGTCGCTCGCGCACGTCGGCGCGGACGCTGATCACGTAGCTGCGGTCGCCGAACCGGTGGTACGCGGAACGGTGGAACTCGACGATGTCCTCCACGGATTGCGTGGGGGCATACGGCAGGCAGTCGATGGCGTCGGCGTCGAGTTCGAGCGCGGTGGCGACCGCCTCGACCGCCTCGGCGGGAAAGGTGTCGATGCTGACCGGGGTGCGACCCCAGCCACGATCCTGGGCGCGATAGAGCGCGAGGGTCAGGTCGAGCGCCGACGAGCGGATCACACCGACCGGGAGGCCGGGTGGGAGGAGTTCGCGGCTGGCCGTGTACGGGACCGGGCCGGCCAGGAAGCCGTCGAGCCGGGTCGTGCTCAGGAACTCGGCGACCTTGGCGCGGATTTCGTCCTCGTGGTCGTAGCTGACCCACTCCAGGTCGACCCCACCGAGCGTGTTCGCGGCTTCCCAGAACAACTCCCTGTGCGTCGAGTGGGTCACCACTCCGATCACAATCGCCACGACGCCCCTTTGCGAACTAGGTTCGAAAATGACTCGTAAGTCCGATGCCGACCAAACTCCCCCGTCCCGGGGTCCAGGTCAAGGGATCAGCCCAAAGAAATTCCCCGGTAACAAGCTGGCCGCCGAGGGCCAGTGGTGTACCGAAGGACGGGTGGTGGTCGGGTCAACAGGGACCGATGGGAGATTTCAGGCGGCGGCGCGGTGGTTCAGCCGGTGGTCGTCGGCTTGGGCGCCGCGGTAGGGCAGGCGGCGGTTGCCGCGGGCGACCAGCCAGGCCACGGCGCGTTCGACCATGGGCCGCCGGCGTCGGTAGTCCTCCCGCCAGGCGGGGTCGGTGGCGGCGTAGGCGGCATCGGCCAGGATCCGCAGCGGCCCGCGCTCGTGGTCGAGCAGGTCGGAGGCGACGGCGGCGTGGCGGGCCTCGGGATCGACGGCGGAGATGATCCGATCGGGTGGGGTGCGGCGGGCGATCCGCCACCGTCCACCGGTGCCATCGGAGCCGTCGGCCGCTTCGACGTCCTGGCCGGCGATCAGGGGCCGGCAGGCCGACCGCGTGCTCGGCCGGCTCGTCCGGGTCCTGGCCGGTCAGGCGGTCCAGCAGGGTGAGCGTCGGCGACCAGCCCGCTCACCAGGGTGGCCTTGGCCTCCTCATCGTCCCAGGCGGTCTTCGGCTTGCCGGGGTCGGTGTAGTCGTGGGCATGCCAGTGCGCCGCGACGCGCGCGGCGGCCCCAGGTACGGAACGGTGGCGATCGATCGCAACAATGGGGCACGGCTGCGATTCAGGTGAGCACGGGAATCCCGACAGCCGGTGGACACGGCGGGGTGTCCACCGAGGCTGCGGGCCATTCGCTCAGTCGCCGGCGGCCGCCTTCTTGATCAGTTCGGCGACGGCCTCCGGCTGGGAGATGTAGATGGCGTGGCTGCCGTCGACTTCGATCACCGTGGCACCCGCACGCTCGGCCATCGCCCGCTGAGCCGGCGGCGGGATCGTCTGGTCACCGGTGGCCACCAGGTACCAGCTGGGCTTGGAGCGCCAGGCAGGTTCGGTGACGGCGCCGCCGACTGCGCCGACGCCCCACGGCACCTGTGAGTCGGCCATGAACGCGGCCTGCTCCGCGGGCAGGTCACCCGCGAAGGCGCCGTGGAACTTGTCCCGGTCGAGAACGAGGAACCCGTCGCCCAGGGGCACGATCGGCGGCGCCGGCGCGCCCGGCGGCGGGTCGGCGATGAGCGTCTGCACGGATTCCCCCTTGTCGGGCGCGAACGCGGCGACATAGACAAGTGCCGCAACTCGCGAGTGGGTGCCGGCCTCACTGATGACCGAGCCGCCGTAGGAATGCCCGACGAGCACGGTCGGGCCGTCCTGACGGTCCAAGATCTGCCGGACGGCCTCGGCGTCGCCCTCCAGCGTCAGCGTGGGGTTCTGGACAACGCTGACCCGGTAGCCGTCCCGCTTGAGCAGGTCGTACACCGCCTGCCAGCCCGATCCATCGACGAAAGCGCCGTGCACGAGCACGACGTTGACCGCGGTGGGCCTCATGACGCATCCTCCTTGCTTACCTGTGCGCTCTGACGGGTGCATCGCCTCGTCACTCACGTCCGAAGCGTATGAGTGCGTACTGCATAGGCACTGACCAGAAACTGACCCCAGCGCACGGCCCCTTTCCTTTGACCGCGGTGGAAGGTGTCCATCGGCTGCCTCGCTCCCGTGCCGTCGGGCAGAGTACCCGCGTGGCCTCGGGCGGTCGGGCGCCGGAAGAAGTACCGGCCCGGCCCTCAGACACCTGCTACCACCGCGGCGCCCAGCCCCAGCAGGACGACGCCAGTGGTCACGCTGAGTCCCCGCAGGACGGTCGGCTGCGATACCAGGGCGCGCCCTCGGCTGACGACCCAGGTGAGCACCATGTACCAGGAGGCGCTGACGAGCGCCCACAGGGCTCCCAGGGCGACGGTCGACAGGAACACCGGGCCTTCCGCGGTCACGAACTGGGGCAGCACCGAGACGGCGAACACTCCCGCCTTGGGGTTGCCGAGGTTGGTGATCAGGCCGGTGAGATATCCGCCCGCGAAGCCGGTGCGGCGCCCGCCCTCGCGGGGCGGGCGGGTGGAGACGGTGGTGAGCGCGGTCAGCAGCGTCTTCACCCCGAGGATCATCAGCACGATGCCGCCTGCGATCCGGAGCACCGCGTACGCGGTGGGGCTGGCCAGCAGGACGGCGGACAGCCCGGCCGCGGCGGCCGTGGACCACAGCAGGAAGCCGCTGGCATTGCCCGCGAGCGTGCCTCGGAGCGTACGTTGGCCGCCTTCCAGAACCTGCCGGATCATCAGGGCTTGACTCGCGCCTGGCAGCATCGCCAGCAGCAAGGTGGTGACGATGAAAACGGGCACATGCGTGGGCATGGGAAAAGAACCCCTTCCGGGGATTGCGACCGATGGGTGTACCACCAGGCTTCCTGTCTCACGCCCCTAAGAGAAGTTAAAAGAGAAGGGTGCAGCGTTAGGATTAGTGAATGCTGGTGGATCCGGGACAGCTGCGGCTTCTCGCGTTGATCGAGCGGCACGGCTCCCTGACGGCGGCGGCTCACGCACTCCGACTCACGCCCGCGGCGGTCACCCAGCAGGTGGCCAAGGCCGAGCGCGACTGGCAGGTGCCCCTGGTCATCCGTGGTCCTCGCGGAGCAACGCTCACCGCGGCCGGTGCGCTGCTCGCCTCCCACGGTCGAACCGTGGAGGAGGCATCGGACAGGGCCGAGGCGGAACTGGCCGCACTGCTCGGCCACCTCTCGCTCCGTCTGCGGATCGGGACGTTCCAGGCGGCTGCCCTGCACCTGCTGCCACCCGCCCTGACGGCCCTGCGGCACCGCCATCCGGACGCCGACGTCTCGGTCGTAGACGTGGTGTCCGGACGCGGAGCGGACGAGATCAGCGCGGGGCGCCTGGACCTCGCCATCGTCGCGTCCTGGGGCACACCGCTCGCGCCACCCCCACACCTACGGGCCCACTCGCTCCTGTTGGACCCGATGGTGGTGGTTCTTCCCGATGACCACCCACTGGCCACCGGGCAGCCCGCGGACACCGAACTTCACCTGGCACAACTGCGCGACGAATCGTGGGTTTCCATCCTGGCCGGCCATGCCGCCCGCGAACAGTTCCACGACGCTGCCCGCGAGGCCGGCTTCACTCCCACCGTGCGGTTCGAGACCGAGTCCTACGACGTCGCCCAGGCCCTCGTCGGCACAGGCATCGCAGTGGCCCTGGTCTCGCGCCTGGCCCTGACCCATGCGCCTGGCACCACCCATCGCGAACTGGCCCACCCCAGGCCCTACCGCCGGCTCTACGCCGTGACCAAAACCGACGCCAGCCTCACGCCACTCGCAGACATGCTCATCGACCTCCTACGTGATGTCGCCCGCGACATCACCGCCACCTGGGAGGCCCCCCTGCAAGAAAGGCAACGCTCATCGAACTCACCGCACGGAGCCTGAAAAGCCCCCGGTTCTGAATCGACACCGCCTGGTCCGGAGCGGCCGGCCCCGCTCCGACCGACCATCGACGCCGGCAGCCGGCTCGGCTGTACTCGTTGGCGGGTCAGTGCGCGAGCACGTCCGGGAAGCCGAACGTCGCGGCCAGCGCGGGATCGTGGAACTTGATCACGCGGGAGACACCGGTGGCGGTGGGGGCCAGCACCACGACGCCGTCGGCTCGGAGAACGCCGTCCGCATCCCGGTGGTACACGACGGCGGCGGGTTGGCCGTTGGCGGTGGTCGCGATCATCCGCCAGTCGCCCGGTGTGCCCAGCACGTACGCGTCGAGCATGTGGATGCACCTCGCCCGGCCCGCCTGCCATTCGCGGAATGGCGTCGCCTCCAGCGTGGCGTCCGTGCGCAGCACCTGTTCCAGCAGGCCGGCATCGGAGCGCTCGAAGGCCGCGATGTAGCCGTCGAGCAACGCGCGTGCCCGTGGGTCGGTCGGTTCGAGCAGTTCCGCGGGCTCCGGCTTCAATTCGTCCAGCCGGGCACGGGCGCGCTGGAGCCCGCTCTTGACCGCCGCCGTGGTGGTGTCGAGGATCTCCGCGGTCTCGGCCGCCGAGAACGCCAGCACCTCGCGTAGGATGAGGATCGCACGTTGGCGGGCGGGCAGGTACTGCAGGCTCACGATGAGCGCCAGCCGCAGCGACTCGCGTTCGACCACCACCGCAGCCGGATCGTCGGCGGGCGGGGCGATCCATGCGTCCGGCAGCGGTTCCAGCCACGAGACCTCGCCCGGCGCAATGGGACTCGGCGGGCGATCGGGGCCGTCGTACGAGCCTGTCAGGCCTGAGGGCAGCACCCGGATCGGGCGCGGCTTCAACGCTGTCAGGCAGACGTTGGTGGCGATCTTGTAGAGCCAGGACCGAATCGACGCCCGGCCCTCGAATCCGGAGTAGGACCGCCACGCCCGCAGATAGCTCTCCTGCACCAAGTCCTCGGCGTCGTGTGCCGAGCCGACCATGCGGTAGCAGTGCGCCAACAGCTCCCGGCGGAACCGCTCGGTCTCGGTGGTGAACCGGTCTCGATTCGGTGCCACCCGCAGATGCGATGTCACGCCGCGAGCCTAGTGCTGCCACACGTCTGAGCGTGGTCCACGTGGCGATGCCTCCGACAACGCCAGGCCCCGCCTCGGCCACCATCGACGACGCGGGTACTCTCCCGGAAAGGCGGCATCGGCGATCAGACCTCGTCGAGCTGCAGGATCATGCCGTGGAAGGTCGCGTGTCGGGCCAGGTTCGCCACGGCATCCTCGGCGGTGCGCCGGCCGATCTCGGACGTGAGCGCGGCTTCCAGCGCAGCCATGTCGTCCCAGTCCAGCATCACGACCATGTAGCACGCCTCTCCGATCACGGCTGCCGGCTCATGACTGCGCGTGTAACGGCGCAGGCCCGGATACTGTTTCGCCAAGGGGATGTGGACATCGGTGTAGTGACGTTCGAATGCTTCGACGTCGGACGGGGTGTCGTACATCACGACAAATCGCGCCAGCTGCTTGGCGGCCGGGTCCACGGTTGCAGTCATCTGTTCAACTCCTGTCATGGGAACCTCCGGTGTAAGGGGGCTTTCTCAGGGCAACAGGGCCAGTTTGCCGACGGTGGCCCTGGCTTCCAGTTCCGTCAGCGCCTTCGGGCCGTCGGCCAGTTCGTACCCGGTGGGCAGGCCGGGGGCGAGCACGCCGGCCGCGATCAGCGCGGACAGCTCACCCATGAGCTCGCCGAAGATCTGCGGCGCGGCCTGGATCAGCACGCCGATATTGAGGCCGATGACGTGGACCTGGTGCCTGTACACCAGCTCCCAGTTGGTGATCGGGGCTTCGCCGCCTGCCACGCCGTAGACGACGACCCGGCCGGTGACCCGCTTGGCCGCGGCCAGGCTGGCGGCGAAGGTGACGCCGCCGGCCGACTCCAGGACCACATCGACGCCGGAACCGCCGGTCAGCCCCGTCACCTCGGCGGCGAGGTCGCCGCCGAGAGAGTCCAGAACGTGGTCGGCTCCCAGCGCCAGCACTGTCTCGTGCTTGCCCGGCGAGGCGGTGGCGATGACCGTCGCACCGTAGTGCTTGGCCATTCTCACCACAGCCTGGCCGGTCCCGCCCGCCGCGGCGTGGATCAGCACAACGTGCCCGGCGGCGATGCCGCCCAGAGGCTTGAGCGCGGCCAGCGCGGTGGGCCAGTTCACGACCAGACCCAACGCCTGCTGCTCCGTCCAGCCCGAAGGCACCGGCACCGCCGCAGCCGCGGGCAGGACCATGTACTCGGCGAAAGCGCCGTCTCCGACGCCGACGACACGGGCCCCCGGTTGCGGGCCGGTCACCGCCTCACCCACCGCGACGACCTCACCGGCCGCCTCGAAACCCGCCAGGTACGGTGGCCGCGGACCGTCCAGGAACGTGCCGTGGGCCTTCGAGATGTCGGCGAAGTTGACCCCGGCGGCGGTGACGCGGATCAGGACCTCGCCCTGGCCGGGGCTCGGCACCGGCGCGTCGGTGATCAGACGCATGTCCTGCGGGCCGTTGAGGGACGTCTGCTGCAGCGCGCGCATGGTCGCGGGAATGCTCATTGGCGATCAGGCCTTCTGTCTCGGCGTACAGGAGAGAGACCGACCGGCCCGTTGCGCGGGCCGCGCCTCTCACCATGTAGACCCTGGCCACCACAAAAAGGAATCGACCATGGCTGAGGGTGAACCGCTGGTCCGGCCGACGCGTGATCATTAACATCGTCGGGCGTGGCACCAGAGATTCTCCCGGGCGGGACGGCGGCCGCCGACGGGGACCAGGCTGACGCCTCCGAGCACGGTCGTATCGCCGACGAGATGCTGGACCGGTGGGGTGGGTTGGCCTCCGGGCTGCCGCTGCTGGGCGCCGCCTCGGACGAGGAGGACGAGTACGGTTTGCGGCATCTGGTTCGGCATTTGGCCGCGGCGGGCCGTGACGAGGACGTGCACCGCCTGCTGGCCTGCGAGCGTCCCGCTCCGGAACGGGCCGGCGGGGTGAACACGTGGTTCGACGCCCGCGACCGCATCGGCCAGGCCGACGGCTACCTCGCCGACCTGGAGCTCGCGCGGCGTCTGGCCCGCAAAGCCACCGACGTCGCCATCGCCGCCGGTCGGACGGCCCCCTCGCTCGGGTTGGAGATGCGTTACGCATTGATGGCGGTCTGCGCGCGGTTCACGGGGACCCGAACCTACGACGAGCTGCCCCCGATGCTGGTCGAAGCCGGGATCTGGGACGTCACGCGGGCGCTGACCGCCGCGCGGCGCGAAGACGGTCACGAGCGGCGCGCCGGGTACCTGTCCGCGCTGCTGCCTCACCTGCCGGCCAAGGAGCGGCAGCAGGTGCTGCACGAACTGCTCCACCCGGGATTCCCGAACGTGCTCCGCGAGGTGTGGCCGCAACTGAAGGCGGATGAGTTCGCCCACGTACTGACCGTCCTGGAAAACGACGACCCGTGGTACGTGAGTCATCAGCTGGCGGAGCTCGCCCCGCACCTGCCGCCCGAGCTGCTGGGACGGGCGGTCGCGCTGGCCGTGGCGCTGCCCCTGGACCATCGCCGTGACCAGGCCCTGGCGGCGCTGGCTCCGCACCTTCCGCCCGCGCTGGCGCGTGCGGCCCTGCCCGCCGCGGTAGAGCTGGCGGACGGACGCGACCGGGCCCGCGTGCTGTCCGAGCTGATCCCGCGGCTCCCGGACCAGGACCGGCCGGAGACGCTGACCGCGCTGCGCGCCGCCGTCGCCGCGATCGATCCTCAGGCCGAGGTGAGGCTGTGGCGCTGGGGCGAACTGCTGGCCCTGCTGCCCGCGGCGAAACGCCCGGCGGCGCTGGCCGACCTCCCGACCGACTCGTGGGACCGCGCCGAGCTCCTGATGCACGCGGCCGAGCGCGTACCCATGCGGGAACGCGCCCCACTGTCGGCCGCCGCTCTGACGGCGGCGCGCGACATCGCCGATCCGCTGGTCCGGGCCCGCGTCCTGATCCAGCTCGCCGAACTGCTTCCCCTCGAAGAGCAGGCCGCCGCGCTCGCCGAGGCACGCACGGCGTCGCGCGAGATCACCGAACCGCCCTACGGCGCGTGGGTGCTCACCGAAATGCTCGAACCGCTGCCCGCCCACCAACGGCACGCCGTGCTGGCCGAGGCGCTGACGATCACACGGTCGCTGCCCGCCTACGACGTCGACGACGGCCGAAGAGACTGGGACGACCGCGCGCGGCTTCTCATGGAGATCTCCACCTGGCTGTCCCCCGACGAGGCCGAGGAGGTGCTCGCCGAGGCTCTCGACCTGATTCGCGCGGTCGACGACGAGGACCAGAGATTCCACGGCCTCCTCGCCATCGCCGAACTCCTGACCGGACGACGGCGCCACGCGGCCATGACCGAGGCGCTGGACATCCGGCTCGAGGACATCGACTACGAGAACTACTTCCACGGTCAGCTTGCGCGAATGGCACCACTCCTGCCTGAGGACCTCATGGTCAGAGCGCTGAACGAGCTCCATGAACTGAACCGCCCGGGATACCTGGGCCGCACCCTGCTCGGTGTCGCCGAGCACCTGTCCGGCCTCGCGGTCGACCGCGGCCTGGACATCGCCCGAAAGCTCACCGAACGCCCCCATTACCAGGCTGCCGCGCTCGCCGCCCTCGCCGACCGGCTGCCCTCCGCCGAACGCCGCGCGGTCCTGCGTGAGGCCGAGGCCATGGCCCGCAAGAATCGGCAGGGCATGATCCACGTCGCGCGCCGCGTCCCGATCGGACGCCGTACCGCGCTGCTCGCCGAGGAATTGTCTTTCCGCCAACGCGGCTTCCGGGCTGACCAGGACGAGGCACTGGCCTCCCTCCCCGATGGGGCGGCCCGTCCGGTCCCGTTCGCGTATGTCCCGGTGCCGGTTCTGGACCGCAGATGGGACGAGGACGGGCAGATCCTGCTGCGCCGGGCTCAGCGCGCATGGCGGCGCGGCGCGGGCCGCACCGTGGTGATCGGGATCGTCCGTACGGCGCTCGAGAAGTACGGCCATCAGGATCCCCCGGGCTCGGCCGCCCTGACGAGCGCCGCCCGGGACCTCGGCGGCCCCCTGGCCGGATGCGAGTATCGAAGAGCCGTGCACGACATCTATCGCTGGTGGCCTTAGGGTCCGTGGCGGCTTCAGCGAGAACCGGCCCCCGCGCCACGGACAGTCTCGAGGCGACCGTAACTTGGAGCGACGCCCCAGGCGTTACGGGAGTTGCCAAGGCCATTGGCGCTCGCCGTCGGGGTGAACAAGCTTCCCGGAAGCGAACACCGCATACTGCGCCCTCCATCCGTAACGGTAGTCCGGGTCATCGGCAAACGGCAGCGCCAGGGACCTGACCTGCAGGCACGGCCATGCTTCGACGCTGATGTCGTGGTAGCTGCCCCATGTGTGGAGCTGGTGTGTACGGCCGTGCCGCTTCTCGTACGGCGCTGCGGCCTCCCTGTAGGCCGCCAGATCGATCGCCTTCCACAGCAGGCATTCGACGCCGGTCACCGAATCGACTACGACGCGAGAGGGAATCTGTGAGCACGTCGCGCAGGCCGTGAATCCTGATCCTCTCGTCTCGCAACGGCCGCCCCCGCTCTCGATGTATGCGGCATACATGCGCCTTGGCTCATGGGCGACAAGCTGCGCAAAGCCTGTCTCGTCAAGCCGCATCAGCAGGAAGTCGAGCAGCTCCTCCACGAAACGCTCATAGCGTGCCACTTCGCGATCGTCCGATGGTCTTGTGGTGAGTCGGGGTAATCTGATCGCCGCGCAACGGGCGGCGCCGGAGCCGTTGCTGCCGGTGTGCGGAGTGTTCCGCCGCCGGCCCACCGGCGTCGGACCAGGCGGCGGTGCCAGGCCGGCAGGGTGCCCGGCGTCACCAGCCGATGAGCCGCAAGCCGGGCGGCAGGAGTCGCGCCGGCGCGGCGAGGGCCGCTCGATCGGCCCGGTCCTGCTTCGGCCGGACGATCTGACGCCGCAGCACCGCCACCTCCTGCCGTCCGCGTGTCCAAGCTGGTCTGCGGGGCGGGCGTGGAGACGCGGGAGGAGCATCGGCGGCGTCTGATTCACCCTGTTCAAACGCTTGCTAGGCGAAGGGCTCCACTTCGCCCTCCGACCAGGACCGGCGGCGGCTGCGCTGCCACGCCTGGTAGACCGGCATCGCCTCCGCCTGCTCCCGGTACGCCGCGGCGAGCACGTCACGGATACCCGGTACGTGCTCGGCGACCGGCGAACCCACCGACCACAGGAGCCGCTCCCGTACCCACATCGGGTCGCCGGCCAGTGGCCTGACCACCACGTTCTCGCGCTCGGCCGTGATCGCCCTGCACAGGGACACTCCGTGCCCCTGGCTGATCAGGGAGAACACCAGGCTGGCGTCGGTGCGCTGGATGCGCCGCGGCACGAACCCCGCGCGGCGGCAGGTGTCCCGGAACATCGCCCGCATCCTGACGTCCTTGCCGACACCCGGCAGCCAGCGCTCGCCGGCCAGCGCGGCCAGCGGCACCTCGGGCTCGTCCGCGAGCGGGTGGTCCTTCGACAGGACGACGAAGACGGGCTCGACGCCCAGTACCGCTTCGCTCAGCCCTTCGGGCACCGGCAGCTCGTAGCCCGGATAGTCGACGCTCAGCCCGATCTCCAGCCGGGATTCGGCGAGCAGTTCGACCAGTTCCTCGTCCGCGTCGCTCACGTGCAGGGACACCTCGGCCTCCGGCAGCAACCGGCGGCTGACCGTCATCAGGCCGGCGGCCATCGGCCCGGCCGTGGCGCCGAGCCTGAGCGTCGCCAGGTCGCCCTCGGCGTCACGGCGTTGCACGTCGCGCACCAGATCGTCGTGCAACGCGATGATGCCCTGGGCATGGGACAGGACCATGGCACCCAACGCCGTGGGCTTGGCGCCGGTTCCGTCGCGGGCGAAGAGCCTCCCGCCGAGCGCGCGCTCGATCCGCTGCAGCTGCGCGGTGACGGCCGGCTGGCTGTGGCCGAGCACGGCCGAGGCCCGGCTGATGCTGCCGCACTCGGCGATCGCCGCGACAACCCGGAGGTGGCGGATCTCCAACTGCATAACGCGATGTTATGCCCGATTAGGAGTACCTACGCTCGATGTCCTGATCACAAAATCTTTCCTGCACCATCAGGAAGGAATTTGATGTCCAGGACGTCTCTGCGCCGGCGCCTGCCCGGTCTCTTGCTCACCACCGCCCTGTTAACCGCGAGTCTGACCTCCACCGCGAGCGCGGAGCCCACGCCGAGCGCCGATCCGGCACCCTCCCGGTGGACCTCCGGCACCCAGTCCACGGCGCCCCGCGGCTCGTGGGTCACCCTGCTGACGGGCGACCGCGTCTATGTCGAGGGGAACCGGGTCTCGATCGACCCCGCTCCCGGCCGCGAAAAGGTCGGTTTCAGCCAGTACGAACGCGACGGGCACCAGTTCGTCGTGCCGAACGACGCCCAGAAGCTGGTGTCGGCCGCCCGGCTCGACCGGCGGCTGTTCGACGTGACCGGGCTCGTCCAGGCCGGATACGACGACGCGCACGTCGACGACGTGCCCACCATCGTGTCGTACGAGGCCAAGGCCGCTGCCCGGGTCAGGTCGGCCGGGAAGGTCACCCGCACGCTGCCCAGTATCGGCGCCGCCGCGGTGAAGGTCGGCAAAGCGAGAGCACACGAGTTCTGGACCGAGATGACCACCGGCCCGGCGACCCAGCGCACCGCGGCGTCCGGCATCGGGCGGATCTGGCTCGACGGCAAGCGCGAGGTCTCGCTGGACCAGAGCGTGAAGCAGATCGGCGCGCCGACCGCCTGGGCGGCCGGATACGACGGCAGCGGGATTACCGTCGCCGTCCTGGACACCGGGATCGACAACTCCCACCCGGACCTGGCCGGGAAGATCGTCGAGGAGAAGAACTTCACCGACGCCGCCGACACCGTGGACACCGTCGGTCACGGCACGCACGTCGCCTCCACCATCGCCGGCAGCGGTTCGGCATCGGGCGGAAAGTACCGTGGCGTGGCGCCCGGGGCGAACCTGCTGATCGGCAAGGTGTGCAGCACCCGCAACTGCACCGAGTCGGCGATTCTGGCCGGGATGGAGTGGGCCGCCGAGCGGGTGAAAGTGGTCAACATGAGCCTCGGCGGCACCGACTTCCCGGGCGTCGACGTCCTGGAGGAGGCGGTGAACCGCCTGACCGCGACCACCGGCACGCTGTTCGTCGTGGCCGCGGGCAACGAGGGCCGCAACGGCGGTGTGTCCTCGCCGGCCACCGCGGACGCCGCGCTCGCCGTCGGCGCGGTCGACAAGCAGGATGCCCTGGCGTCATTCTCCAACCGCGGGCCGCGCGTCGACGGCGCGATCAAGCCGGACATCACCGGGCCGGGCGTGGGCATCGTCGCGGCGCTGGCGAAGGGATCCGACTATCCGGAGTACTCGCCCGGGTACACCCAGCTGAACGGGACGTCGATGGCCACGCCGCACGTCGCGGGAGCCGCGGCGCTGCTGGCGCAGCAGCACCCGAAGTGGAGCGGCCCCGACCTCAAAGCCGCGCTGGTCGCCACGGCCAAGCCGAACCCGGGCCTGAACGCCTTCCAGCAGGGCGCCGGCAGGGTCGACGTCGGCCGCGCCGTCCAGCAGGCCATCCTGCCCGACGTCACCGGCCTCGCGCTCGGGTCGCAACCGTGGCCGGCCGAAGACGACGTTCCCGTGACGAAGACGATCACCTACCGGAACGACGGCACAGCGCCCGTCACCCTCGACCTCACGACCACGGCGACCGGCCCGGACGGGGTCGTCGCGCCGGCCGGGCTGTTCACGGCCAGTCCGGCGCGGGCCGTCGTGCCGGCCGGTGGGACCGCGGCGGTCACGCTAACCGCCGACACCCGGGTGCCGTCGGCGACAGGCACCTTCACCGGAATGCTGCTGGCCTCGAACGCCGACGGCGTGTCGGTGCGGACCCCACTGACGATCACGAAGGGACACGAGACCCGCACCGTCACCTTCAAGCTCACCGACCGCGCGGGCACGCCGGCGAGTGACTACGACCTGTCGGTGGTCGGTCTCGATCTGGACGTCTTCCAAGTGCCCTACGACGCGTCGGGCACCGTGAAGGCCAAGCTCCGGCCCGGCCGCTACCACGTTCAGGCCACGGTGATCACACCCGACGGGACCTCGACTCTGCTGGTGCAGCCGAACCTCATCGTCGGGCACACCGACGACGGCGTCCTCACGCTCGACGCGCGCCAGGGCACACCGGTGTCGGTGACCGTACCGAAGTCCTCGGCGCGGACCCGGCTGGCCGCGGCCGGTTTCTTCCGCGTCCTGCCGCGCGGATACGGCCTGGCGGCGCGGATCGTCGGCGCCGACTTCGGCAAGCTGTTCACCGCGGACCTCGGTGAGGAGGTGACCGCCGATCAGGGCACGCTGATGTCGGAGGTGCGCAGCTTCTGGGCCGAACCGGGCGCCGACGGCACTTTCTACGGCTCGCCGTACGAGTACGACCTCGTGCAGTTCGTCCGCGGGCGGTTCCTCACCGGCTACCGCCACACCGTGCGCCCCAGCGAGCTGGCGACCGTGGTCAACCGCAACCACGGCGTGACCCCGGACAAGCAGCAGGGCTACATGCACAACTTCGGTTTCCCGCCCGAGGGCGGCAGCGCGATGTCGGGACCGATCAGGTATGACGTGCCCAGCACCCGGACCATCTACTACAGCGCGAAGGGCGTGGTCTGGGACAACCGGTGGGAGACGAGCGGAGCGCGCCAGACGCAGTTCTGGTACGACGACACCACCTGGCAGCCGGGCGGGAAATTCGTGGTCGACTGGCAACGCGGACCTGCCGGGCCGAAGTTCAACCCGCGCACGTACGTCGCCCGGGCGGGCAACACGATCATGTTGAACGTCCCGCCGTTCGGCGACGACTCCGGGCACACCGGCTACTCGCTGCTCGACGGCGGCCGGGTCGGGTTCTACCGCGACGGCGTCCAGCTGGCCGAGATACCGAAGTACTTCTACGACGCCAGCGGGCCGGTGCCGTCGGCCGAGAGCACCTATCGGCTGGAGTACGACGTCGACCGTACGACCGGCTTCAACGCCTCCACCAAGATCAGCGGTGCGTGGACGTTCAAGTCCGGTGAGGTGAGCGCGGACAAGTGGACGTACCTGCCCCTGTCGTCGTTCTCCTTCACGCCGCAGGTCGACCTGGCCAACAGCGCACCGGCCGGCCGGCCGTTCATGCTGCCGGTGAGCTTGAAGACCCAGCCGGACTCGGCCGCCTCGCGAACGCGGCGGGTCAGTGTCGAGGCCTCCTACGACGAGGGCGCGACGTGGCGGAAGGCGGTCCTGATCCCGACGGGAACGGACACGTGGCTGGCCACGCTGATCCACCCGGACAAGGGGTCGGTGTCCGTGCGCGCGCACGCGGAGCGGGCCGACGGCGGCACCGTCGACTACACCGTCATCCGCGCCTACAACCTGCGATGACGCCCGGCGGGCCGCGGGCACGTCGCCCGAGGCCCGCCGTTGTCACGCGCTGTCTGTCTCTGCACCCAGGCCATCCTCGCCGACCTGGTGCCGGTGCGCCGGCGGGCCAAGTACATGGGCGCCATCGGCGCGGTCTTCGGCCTGTCCTCAGTGGCCGGTCCGCTCCTGGGCGGCTGGATCACCGACAACGCCTCGTGGCGGTGGGCCTTCTGGATCAACGTCCCCCTCGGCGTCGCCGCGCTCGCCATCAGCTACTTCGGCATCCGGCTCCCCAAGCCCGACCGGACGGTCCGACTCGACTACCTCGGGACCATCCTCATGGCCATCACGGTCACCAGCCTGGTGCTGGTCGCCGACTGGGGCGGCAACGATCTCGCCTGGGACTCGCCGCTGATCCTGTCGCTCATCGCAGTGACCATCGCCGGCTCGACCGCCTTCGTCCTGGTCGAGCGGCGCGCCGCCGAACCGCTCATCGCCAAGATCGGCCGTTACAAGGGCTTCGTCGTCTCCGGTCTGGTCATCGTCCCGGCGGGCGTGTACCTGCTCTCGACCCTCAACGCGGACTCGCCGGTCCAGCTGGTGTGCGCCTATCTGGCGCTGCTCGGCACCGGCATGGGCCTGCTCATGCAGAACCTGGTCCTGGCCGTGCAGAACGCCTTCCCGCGCAGCGAGGTCGGCACCGCCACCTCCGCCAACAACTTCTTCCGTGAGATCGCGGCGACCATCGCCACAGCAGCGGTCGGCGCGCTGTTCGCCGAGCGGCTCACCGGCTCCCTGTCCGGCCTCGCGCCGAGCCTGGGCGGGACGGGCACCGACTCGCTCACCCCCGCGCTCGTCCGCTCGCTGCCCGAGTCCGTCCACGATGACGAACCCGAAACGGGAACCGCTGACGCCGAGGCCCCCCAGCCCTTCGCCGCCGGCTGACGCGACGGCACCGTACCGGTTCAGAGGGAGTACTGGGCGATCCAGCGGGTCCTCGGTGAGCGCTTCGATGTCGGCCTCGGCGCTGCCGTAGCGCGATCCGGTGTCGTAGGTCCGCACGCCGCCGAACGGGGCGTTGGCCTCGTCGTTCACGATCTGATCGTGGATGTGCACGATGCCGCTCGGAATGCACTGCGCCGGTTCCAGCCCGGCGAGCACGTCGGCGGGGACGCGATCCATTGAAGGTGGTCACGCCGGGGACGATCGGCAAGCGCACGTCGGCACCCGTTCCCGGATCACGCACGGTGAGCGTGGTGGCGTCGCGCAGGAAGGGCAGGTCCAGCCGCGTCAGTGCAGTCGCCACCTGGAGCAGGTCGTCGTCGTGCTCCATGCCGACGCCCAGCTCCAGCAGGCGGCGGAGAGGAGCGGTGGCCAAGGTGAGCTGCTCGTCTCCGTCGGCGGTGGCGAAAGTCCCGCGTCCGACGGAGGTCAGGCCGAAGTCGGCGTAGAAACGGGCTGTCGCCGCAGGTGATGATGGGGCCGCCGGGGCTCTGAGGCGCGGCGGACCCATCGCTGCGGAGGTGTTACGTGCCGCTGATCGCCTTGTTCGAGCCCAAGGTCTTGGTCCGGGTCTGCAGGAAGGTGCGCAGGGTCTTCGCCTCTTCCTCGATCTTGGCGGGGTCGGCCTTCTCGTTCAGCTTGTAGGCCGCGACAAGCTCGTCGAGCAGGCCGGAGGCGGTGCCGCCGGCCAGCAGTTTGGTGTACAGGGCCCGGTACTGATCCTCATAGAGCTTCTTGAAGGTGGCGTTCGCAAGGAACTTCTCCTTCAAGGGATGGCCCATGCGCATCATGCCGCCGCCACCTTCCGGGCGCGTCTGCTCGCCGCCGTCGGACGGAGTGAAGCCCGGAGCCTGCTGGGATTGCTGACCTTGCTGCTGGGTCTGCTGGGGGCGTCCCCGGCCGAAGCCCATGCTGATCGTGTCGTTCACGCCGCTCTCCGCGTTTCCGCTGAACGCGAGGTTGAGGTCCCAGGTGACGACCTTGAACTTCTTGGTGTCCAGGTCGTACCACAGGTAGTAGTTGCGCCCGGGCCCCGCCATGTCGTCGAAGTTCACCATGAGGTTCTGCAGGACCAGGTACCGGGCGAACGACTCCACATCCAGGCGCCCGTCGAGACCCTCGGCGAACTCGGCGTCGGAGGCTTCGTTCACCCACCTGACCAGGTCGATGACCGGCTGCAGGTCCTTGCCGCCGACCTTGTTGATCTGCTTGAAGTCCTCGGTGTACTCGGTCTGGTCCTCGCCCTTGTAGTCGAAGGACCCCGAGGCCAGCGACTTGTACAGCACGCCGTTGCCGAGACCTTCGGCGTATCCCCCGTCCAGGTACTCCACCAGCAGCCGCGGCGCGGCAGCGCGGCCGTTGACCGTGAAGGAGGCGTAGGTGGAGCTCTGGGTCGGCTCGCCGGCGGCGCCGACCACCGAGATGCCCAGCGCCTCGTTCAGCATCGCCGTCGAGCTCGTCGAGGCCGGGCGCACGGCCAGCTGGCTGTGGCCCTGGTAGCGGCGGCCGTCCACGAACTCGTCGAAGCTGATCAGCCACGGCAGGTTCTCCGGCTCCTCGCCCTTGAGTTGGGCGCCGAAGCCCCCCGGCCCGCCACCACCGCCGAACCCGCCATCGCGGCCGGTCTGTGGCTGCCCGGCCGGGGATCGCGTGGCCTGGGGTTGCCCGGCCGCGGGCTGTCCATCGCCAGGCGGTTGAAAGCCCTCGGGAGGCTGGAAGCCCTCCGGCAGCCCTTCGGGCCGCCGGCCGCCCCCGGGCATGCCGCGCTGCTTGGACTGCCCCTTCCAGGTCAGCCCCATCAGGGTGGAGTTGCCTTTGAGGCGGACGCCCACGCTGGGGATGCGGGTGCCGTCGATGGTCAGGTCCGCCTCGACGTACTCCTTCTCGCCGTCCTTGAAGTACTCCGTCAGCATGTCCTCGTACGCCGCGTCGGTGAAGGTGAGCTTCACGTCGTGCGCCACGGAGGCGTCGAACAGGTCCTTGGTGCCGGTCAGGTTCGTGACGACGGTCTCGGTCTCGGCGGCCTGGGCGCTGGTGACGTACGGGCGGATGGTCCCGCTGCCGAACACGCCCCAGCACGCCGCCAGGAACGCCGTGCACAGCGCGACCAGTTTCCAGTTGTGCCGGAGCTTGACGGGGATGCGGTGCTTGAGCCGTTTGGGCTGTGCTGTCATGCGCGTGCCCCTACAGGTCGGTCTGGTCGTACCCGGTCAGGACGGTGACCGACTGGCCGTGGTTACGCTCGCGCAGGGCGGCGATGACGTCCGACGGCTCGCTGCCCTTCTTGATCTTGACGGTGTACATCAGCTCCGTGAGCGCGCCGGCCCTGATGGACTCCATGCTGACCAGCTCGAACTCGTCGGTGTGGCGCACCAGGACGTCCTGGATGGCGTGGGTGTAGTCGTCGTCGGAGGGCACCTGCACCTTGACGACCTGGCGGCGCACGTTGAGCTGGAACCAGTTGAACCGGTGCATGACCATGATGATCAGCGAGATCGCCACGGCGGCCACGATGGCCAGCAGGTAGAAGCGGGTGCCGACGGCCATGCCGACGCCCATCACCAGGAAGATGAACCCGACGTCGCGGGTCTCTTTGATGGCGTTGCGGAAGCGGACCACCGACAGGGCGCCGACCAGGGCGAAGGCGCGGGCGATGTTCGAGCCGACGACCAGCATGATGAGCGAGATCAGCATGCCGAGGATGACCAGCGTCTGCACGTACGACTGGCTGTAGGAGACGTTGCGGTGCGTCGCCCGGTACACCCAGCCGATCATCGCGCTGAGCACGAACGAGAGGGACATCGCGATCGCGATGTCAGCCACGCTGAACGTGCCGGACAGGTCCTGGAAGGAGAAGTCCATGGGGGGTCATGCCTCCGAGAGAACGGTCGACCGGCGGCGGTCGAGGTCAAGGTCGTAGCCGGCGTCCTGGTGGGCGTCGTGGTCGGGGATGTGGAAGATGGAGCGCGGGGCCAGCCCGTGGGCCTCGACGCTCTGGCAGTACTTGGAGACCCGCACCACCTGCAGGTTCCGCTTGGCGGTGAGGTCGGTCAGCCAGTACGGCACGCGCTCGTTCGCCTTGACCTCCACGATCGCCTTGCGGGCGGGCACGATGAGCCGGTTCCCGGCGTCGGCGCCGAGGTGGAAGTCCCGGTCACGGCCGCGGATGCGGCGGTCGAAGGTGACGCGCAGGCCCACGTCGGCGTCGCGGCCCACGTACGCGTGCCGCTGGTAACCGGTCATCGCGACGGCCCGCAGGTCCAGGCGCAGCACCAGGTCGAGCACCTCCTCCAGGAAGGCCCGCTGGGATGGGTCGTGCTCGACCATCTGCCGCCCGTCGCACAGGCGCAGCGCGTCGGTGTACGGCAGCTGTACCCGCCGCTTCTGAGTGACCCGATTCACCCGCTGCTTGATCTCGATGAACACCGGGGTGTCCAGGTTCACCGAGAACCGGTCACCGTAGTGGCGTATGCGCAGCTTTCTGCGGAACTTCAACCCCTCGATCTTCTCCCAGTAGAAGCGGAGCTGTCGGGTGTCGTAGTAGACGCTCCAGATGCCGTAGCCCGCGTCGCCGCTGTGCCGGTCGCGATCCAGCCGCTGCCCGATCTCCTCCTGCAGCTCGACCGCCTCTGCCGCGTCCACGAGGTACTTGATCTCGTACCGGTTGAAGGCGTGCAGCTTGCTCGGCGCCCGCAGCCGGTGACCCAGCTCATCGTCCACCTCGGCACCGGACACCGGCCGATCAGCGCCGTCAGCGGCGGAAACCGCTCGTTTGCGGAACCTTTCCAGCATGTCCCTCCTTTCGTCAGCACACATCCGACAGCATGAAGCTGGGAATAATGTGTGAACCGAATCTGACGTGAAGGTGAACGGAGGGTTCAGCCGTCTTCGGGCTGCTTGAGTGGCAGGAGCACGCGGAAGGTGGTGCCGCGGCGCGGGGTGCTCGTCACCTCGATCCGGCCGTGGTGCGCCTGCACGAGCGCCGCGGCGATGGCCAGGCCCAGCCCGGTTCCACCGCTGTCGCGGGAGCGGCCCGCATCGGCGCGGTAGAAGCGGTCGAACAAGTACGGCAGGTGCTCGGGATCGATGCCCTGACCTTCGTCGCGCACCTCGATCAGCGCGGCCCTGGCGTGGGGGGCGGGTCCGGAGCCGACGTGCACCACCCCGGGAGCGGGCACCCCGGCGACCGCGCGCGGGCCGACTTCGACCCGGGCCTCCGCTCCCGGGGCCGTGTGCTGGATGGCGTTGCCGACCAGGTTGGCGATGACCTGGTGCAGCCGGTGTTCGTCACCGAGCACGAACACCGGTTCGTCGGAGACGGCCAGCCGGATGGGCCGATCGCGGTCTCGGGCCCGGGCGGCGTGCACCACGTCCCCGGCCAGCACGTGCAGGTCCACGACGGCAGGCTCCAGCGTGGGCTCCTGGTCCATGCGGGCCAGCAGCAGCATGTCCTCGACCAGGACGCCCATGCGGGCGGCTTCGGCCTCGATCCTGCGCAGCAGCCGCTCGGCCGCCGGGTCCCGGGGGCCTTGGCCGTGGTGGTAGAGCTCGGCGAAGCCCCGGATCGAGGTGAGCGGCGTGCGCAGTTCATGGGAGGCGTCGGCGACGAAGTGCCGCAGTCGCCGTTCGGAGCGTTCGGACTCGCGCAGCGCCATCGCCAGGCGCTCCAGCATGATGTTGAGCGCTCTGCCGAGCCGCCCGCTCTCGGTTGTCGGGTCGGTGTCACCGACTCTGCGGTCGAGGTCTCCGCCGGCGATGGCCTCGGCCGTACGTTCCATGCGGGTGAGCGGGCGCAGCCCCAGGCGCACCACCGCGAGGGCGAGCGTGCCGAGCAGCAGCAGCACCAGGCTGCCCACCGCCACCTCGATGATCAGGATCTGGTGCACGGTCGCCTGGTTGGGCTCCAGCGACATCGACACCGCCAGTCTGGTGCCGTCGGGCAGGTCCTTCACCAGCACGCGCCACTGCTCCGACCCCGTCCTGGCGGGCACGGTGACGGGACCTCGCGCGACCGTGAAGATCACGGCAGGGGGGATGGCCGGGCCATTCGTGTTCTCCGTGGGCAGGTTGCGCAGCAGAGCCCCGGAAGGACTGTAGAAGGCAATCCTGAACTGCGTCGGAAGCTCGACGGCCCGGCCCATGCCGACCGGCGGCGGAGGGGGTACCGGGCGCCGGCCGAACGTGGTGGCCACCTCGGTCAGCTGGGCGTCCACCCTCGCCAGCAGCGAACGGTCCAGGAGCAGCACGCTCGCCGTGGCGAAGGCCGCCAGTCCGGCAGCGCACAGCCCCAGCAGCGCGATCAGCAGCCGATGCCGCAGGGGCAGGGCCGGTTTCACGAGGGTCCCTGCAGCCGGTAGCCGACCCCACGCAACGTGTGGATCAGCGGCGGGCCATCGGCGTCGATCTTGCGCCGCAGGTAGCTGATGTAGGACTCGACGATCCTGCTCTCGCCCTCGAAGTCGAAGTCCCACACGCGGTCGAGGATCTGCGCCTTGCTGACCACCCGCTCGGCGTTGATCATAAGGTAGCGCAGCAGGCTGAATTCCGTCGGTGACAGATGAATCGGCCGCCCGGACCGCCGCACACTATGGGCCTGCTCGTCGAGCTCCAGATCCGCGTACCGCAGCACGCCGTCGTCGGCCTGCTCCTCCACGGGCCGCGTCCTGCGCATGATGGCCCGTAGCCGCAGCACCACCTCTTCCAGGCTGAACGGCTTGGTCACGTAGTCGTCGCCACCGGCGGTCAGCCCCGCGATCCGGTCGGACACCGTGTCCCTGGCGGTCAGGAACAGCATCATGGGGCTGTCCCCGGCTTCGCGCAGCTTGCGGGCGACCGCGAACCCGTCCACGCCGGGCATCATCACGTCCAGCACGATGATGTCAGGCCGCTCGCGGGCCACCTCCGCCAGCGCCTGGCGTCCGTCGGAGGCCGTCCGCACGGCGAAGCCGTTCAGCTCCAGAGCTTCGGACAGCAGCTCGCGAATGTTCGGCTCGTCATCGACGACCAGGACTTTCGCGGCAGGTTGTTCGTTCACGACCTCGTTCTACACGCTCATGGTGAGAGCAACGTGTGAAGCGTCGCCGCCGCATCAGTAGAGGGTCTGGCCACCGCCGAACGGCCACCTGCCCGAGGTGTCGCTCTGCTGCTCCGTGCCGCCGTACTCCGATGCGGGCACGGCCTCGCAGGTGCTGGTGATCCAGGTCGTACGGGACGCCCCGCTTCCCCGCCCGCCCACCATACGTTCCTGGCCGGAGCCGCTCAGGACGTAGCGCAGCTCGCCTGCCTTGACCCAGCGGTCGAGCTGCTCGGCGTTCGGCGCAGGGTCGGACCCCATGAATCCGCCTGAGCCGCCCCGCCGGTCGGCTCCGGGCAAGCCACCCGAACCGCCTCGCACCCGAGCGGGCGTCTGCCACCTGGGCCGACTTCCTGCACTCCCAGACCGAAGCTCTACTGGCGTGCGACTTCATTGAGACCGTCACCCTCGATGGATGGCGTCAGCACATCCTGGCCGTCATCGAGCACGGCACCAGACGCGTCCGCGTACTCGGCACTACCACGCATCCGACCGCGAGCTGGGTGGAACGAACGCCACCTGCGGCACGCCCTGCGCGAGTACGAACAGTTCTACAACCAGCACCGCGCCCATCAAGCCCTCGTCCAGGCGGCCCCGCTGCGTCCCGTCCCGGATCCGATCACTGACCCAGAGCGAATCGCTAGCTCGACCATCCGCCGACGAGACCGACCCGGCGGAGGCCTCCGCGAGTACTCATCCCGCTTGAACTGCACGGATGGAATTTTCGGCAGGCGCAATGACAAACATGCGCTTTGCCCTGGTGTTGATGCAGCCGCCGCGACGATCCTCGATATTCGAATCGTCGGCGCCGAAGGCCCTGTTGTCGCATCGGAAGTTCGGAATCCATCGCTCCCAGCCCGTGCGCTGTCCACTTCCCTTGCGGAAACACGCCGACCGTTTTGCCGTCCGCCGTCTAGGGCGATATGCCGGGAAGGCTAGGATTCCGCGCATGCAGCGCCCCCTCGCCCACAAGTCGGCCGTCGGCCTGCTTGCCGTCCTCTGGCCCGGCCTCATCGGTGGCGTCGTGCTCGTCTGGCGGAACGATGCCGCCCCCTTTGAGATCTTCGCGGGGGTGTTCTGGAGCTTGGTCTGGTACTTCTGGCTTGCCCGGATCTGGCTGGGCGGCCCGATGGCGATCGGGCTGATGCGCAAGGCGCTCTTCGCGATCTGCCCGATCATGATCGCCGCCACCGCCGTGGCCATCGGCATCACCGACGGCGAGGTGTACCCGTCGCAGATGATCGGGGTCGCGGCCGCGTTGTGCGGGATCGCCGGCGGGGTGCTGCTCCGCCGGGAGGATGTCAAGAGATGGAGCCTGTCCACCGTCGCGGCGAGGACGGTCCGTCAGCCGCCCGACGGAACCGCCTTCGACCTGCGGGCCGTCGCGCTCCGGCAGAACAGGGGCAGGTTCGGCTGCCTGATGATCGTCGTCACTGTGCTCATGCTGCTCGTGGTCGGCGTCATCGGCGCGATGTTGCCTGAGGGCCGGGGGATGAACGCCCCGGACTACATCGCCTTCATGGTCGGCGTGGTGCTGGTAGTGATCATCGGAATCACCGGATATATCCGTATAAATCTCCAGGCCGCAGCCATGGGCGTCCTGACCGTCACCGAGCGGCACCTCAACGAGCACCCCTGGCCCAGGCTCCGTTCGGTCACCCTGTCGTACAAGGGCGAAGCGGCGGTCGTGGACGGAGTCCGCAGGTACCCGTCGGCGCGGCTCGACCTGTCCCTCTACGACCAACCGGACGAGCACCACCTCAGGCTGCCCGACGACGCCACCCTGCACGGCTCGATCGCGGCGGCGCTGTCGACGCACAGCCCCGAGGGCGTCTTCGTCGGCTGGGTCCCGCGAACCGACGCGACACATCCGGTCCGGTGAGTGCCTGAACGAGTTGACCAGCAGAGTCTTGTACTGCTTCAAAACTCATCG
The DNA here is from genome assembly GCF_040610775.1 of Nonomuraea sp. NPDC003709. Classification (NCBI taxonomy): domain Bacteria; kingdom Bacillati; phylum Actinomycetota; class Actinomycetes; order Streptosporangiales; family Streptosporangiaceae; genus Nonomuraea; species Nonomuraea sp. NPDC003709. Next base: position 171,156 of record NZ_JBEXMW010000011.1, read on the forward strand.
CATACGGCTTGAGCTGGGAGTTCTCCGAAAGGGCTACGCGACTCGGTGGTACTCGTTGATCAACCCGTCGAGTAGCGTCCGGCGCTTGATCGGACCTTCCAGGGGTACGACGGTCCGCCCGTCATGATCGGGTGACAACTGCCGGCAGGACCGGTGCGGGCGATGCCCGTTGTAGTGATCGGCATAATCGATCAGCACCAACCGCAAATGCCGTTCGTCGTAGATCAGCACTCAGCCCGCACCCATCGTTCAGCGTAGCAGTTCGCCCGCGGCGTCCGCGGCGGCGTCTTCACCACCGCCACTCCCCCGTCGGCGAAAACCTCGTCGAAGACGAGCATCGGCGCTCTCGGCGGTGCATGAGGGCAATCCGTCGCTTGCGATTGGACCAGATACTCCGGACAGCGGCAAAACGGTCGAGGGGCAGCGGCGACCGCGCTGCCCCTCGACCGTTTCCACGCGCCTACCAGTGCAATTCCCCGCTTTCGTCGCGGAACGTTCCTGTTGGACCGTCCGCATCGAGGGTTGCCAGGCGTACGACAGTTCTGGCGCTCTCTTCGGGTGACCTTCCGATTCCGAAGGCCGCGGTCATGTCGGTGGCGGTGGTGCCGGGCTCGATTGCATTGAACTTGATGCCCGGCTGGGCCTTGGCGTACTGAACCGTGAGCATGGTGGCTGCTGACTTGGACGCGGAGTAAAGCGCGAGGGGCAAGTGGAACTCCGGCCGGTCGGGGTTGTTCACTGCCCAAAATGACCCGGCGCTGCTCGAAACGGTGACCACGTTAGGGTTCGATGATCTGCGCAGCAGGGGAAGTGCCGCCTCCGTGACGCGCACGATTCCCACCGCGTTGGTGTCGAACACGCGGAGAGCCGTGGGACCGTCGATGACTCCCTCTCCCAAGATGCCCGCGTTGTGCACCAGAACGTCGAGTCGGCCCTCAGCCGCGTCGATCGTCGCCAGTGCGCTGCTCACCGATGCGTCGTCGGTCACATCGAGGTGAACGAATCGTGCGCCAAGTGCTGCTGCGGCCTTCTCGCCTCGTTCGACGTCACGCGCGCCGATGTAGACGACGTGGCCCAACTCCAGAAGCTGTTTGGCTGTCTCGAAGCCGATGCCCTTGTTGGCCCCGGTGATCAGTGTGATGGTCATGCTTTTCCTTTCGACATATCTGGAGCGATGCCGCCACGGCCGGCGCCTGACAGCAGCCCGGGCCGGCCGTGTCCGCCCATGTGTTCGGCTTTCCGATCTATGCCACCGGCCCGGGAAGTCGAGCGCGATGTCGGCCTGAGCCGTGCTGACGGCCGCCACCGCGTTCAACTACGCCCGGTGCCGAGACTTGCACCATCCCTCGGACACCTGCGGGCGTCCCTGGCCCTGCGGCGTTCTCCGGGTTGCTGATGATCGCGGAGGTCAGCCGGTCAGCTGCCGGTGTAGTTCGCCGGCGTCGTGCAGGGCCGTCATATGCACGAACCGGCCGTCACGGACCTGATAGATGGCGTACTCGACGATTTCGAACGAGGCGCCGGTGGGAGCCACACCGAGCCACTCCTTCACCGGAGTGCCCGTGTTGACCAGACGCGCAGCCAGGCGGTCACCGTCGAAGAGCAGTTCCTTGAGCTCCCAGTGCAGGTCCGGAACCGCGTCCACGTCAGCCTTCTGAACCGCGATGAGGTCGTCCCGGGTGGCCGGCTCACTGTTCAACGTGGTCCGGTCGTTGATGAACTCGTCCATGCCGTCGAACCTGTGGGCGTTGAGCGCCTGGATGTAGCGCAGGTAGAACGCGCGTAGATCGCTGTCGGACATGAGATGACCCTTCTGTATGGCAGCCCCCGAGTCGGGGCTCCGACCACATGTCGTCAGGACGCGACGCCTTCACGGCTCCACCAACGTGGACGTCGGCGATGAGGGGCTCGGCGTGTACGCGGCGACCAAGGCCGCCACCCGGCAGTTCTCCCGGACCTGGGCCAACGAGCTCAAGAGGCGAGGTATCCAGGTCAACCCCATCACGCCCGGCCCGACCGATACCCCTGCTTTGAGGGGGCTCACCCCGACCCGGAGCAGTTCGAGCAGCACCTGGCTACGCGCGTGCCGCTGGGCCGGCTCGGGCGCCCGGAGGAGATCGCCGCGGCCGTGACCTTCCTCGCCGGCGAGCAGAGCAGTTTCATCCCGCCAGTCGCACGGCACTGGCCAGGCCGATTCCGGTGCTACCCCCGGTGACGAGAGCGGTCTTACCGTCAAGTAGCCCCACGATGATGCCCCCTTCGAGTTTTGCATCGATCGCTACAGAAGTCCGACGTTAGCACTTCTGTAGCGATCGCTGCAAAAGGCGGTAGGCTGAAGGAGTGGGGAGAAAGCAGAGCGGCCCCATGGGCCGGCCGCGAAAATTCGATGCCGACGAAGCTCTCGAGCGCGCCGTGCTGACCTTCTGGGAGCACGGCTACGAGGGGGCCAGCACGGCCCACCTGGCGAACGCGATGGGCATCTCCACCACCAGCATGTACGCGGCCTTCGGCAACAAGGAAGAACTGTTCCGCAAGGCCCTGGAGCGCTACACCGAGGGCCCGAGCGCATACCTGGTGCAGGCTCTGGAGGAGCCGACTGCCCTCGGCGTCGCCACCGCGATCCTGGCCGGCACCGTTCGAACCACCACCCGCCCGGCCCATCCCCACGGCTGCCTGGGCGTCCAGGGCGCCCTGGCCGCCAGCGACTCCGGGCGTGAAGTCCGCGACCTTCTCGTCGCCTGGCGCAACAGTTCCTACTCCTGTGTTCGAGAGCGGTTCCAGCGAGCCGTCGACGACGGCGACCTTCCTCCGGAAACCGATCCGGGGCTCCTGGCCCGCTACGTCACCACTCTGGCGTTCGGTATCGCCGTGCAGGCCGCGAGCGGTGTCGGCCGCGACGAACTCCAGGAGTTGGCCGACGCCGCCCTACGCAACTGGCCGCTCTCCTGAGAACCTGTCCCGCTCGAAAACCCAGTTTCGCGCTGTGAGCTGGGGTTTCGCTGCACGATCAGAGCGGCGGCTGCCATCATCGCGAGGTGGTGTTGTCGCTTGTCTGCCGGTTGATGAGGAGCTTTTTCGGCCTGCTGGCGGTGCTGGTCCGCTCTGATCTGTCCAGGGACGTTGAGCTGCTGGAGCTTCGTCAGGAGAACCGAGTGCTCCGCCGTCAACTCGGTGGCCGGCCGCGGTGGGGTCACGCTGACCAGCTCCGGCTTGCGGCGTTGTCCCGGCTGATCCACCGCCGCCGGTGGGCGGAGCTGTTCCCGCTCACCCCGGCGACAATCCTGCGTCGGCACCGTGAACTCGTAGCGCGTGAGTGGACCTTCACCGGCAGGATCCGCCCGGGACGGCCCAGCACCCGTCGGCCGGTCAAGGCGCACGCGATCGTCGCGTGTGACCTCCTGGTGGTCGAGACGGTACTGCTCAAACGGCTGAATGTGCTGGTCCTCATCGAGGTGGCGACGCGGCGTGTGCACATCCCGGGCGTGACCACGAACCCGACCGGCGCTTGGACGGCCCAGCAGGCCCGTTACCTGCTCATGGACCTCGGCGAGCGGCTCGACTCCTTCCGCTTCCTCATCCGTATCTTCGATGCCGTTTTCGCCAGCGCGTGCGTGACGGTACTCTCGGGGCAACTGCTATTCCGAGCGATGGGTGCGCACCGTACGAGCCGAGTGCTACGCCTGCGCCACCGCGTCCTCCCTGTGCGAACATCTCCTGGTGGGCTCCCCCGAACCGCAACGGACCTCGAACACCCGAAGCGTTCAGCGGAGCCCGCCCGCACGGATGACACCGCCACTTCGGAGCCGGTGGCGAAGCGGGCTTGGTCGGAGGCGGTGAAAAGGATGAAGTCGGCGATCTCGTCGGGGGCTGCGTTGCGGGGGACGGCGAGGTTGTCGACGGGGACGATCGGATTGCCGTCGGGGTCGTAGGCCAGGGGCGTTTCGATGATGCCGGGATGGACGGCGTTGACGCGGATGTTGTCGCGGGCGAGTTCTTTGGCGGCGGCGCGCATGAGCCCGCGCAGTGCCCATTTGCTGCTGCTGTAGGCGACGAGGCCGGGCGCGGCGGTGAGCCCGGCGATGGAGTTGACGTTGACGATGGCGCCGCCGCCGGCTTTGCGCATGGACGGGGCCGCAGCGCGGATGCCGAGCAGTGCGCCGGTGAGGTTGGTATCGAGCACACGCCGGAACTCGTCGAGCGGGATGCGCTCAGTGGTGCCGATGCGCAGGTAAGCGGCGTTGTTGACCAAGATGTCCAATGATCCGAAGTGTTCCTAGGTCCGGGTGATCGCCTCGGCCCACTCTGTCTCGCTGGTGACGTCGAGGCGGACGCCGAGGCTGTTGCCGCCGACCTCCTCGGCTACCTCGTCGTAGCGGCTGCGGGACGCGGCGACGACGTTCGCGCCGGCCTGCGCGAATTGGACGGACAGCGTGGTGCCCAGCGCGCCGGAGGCGCCGGTGATCAGGACGGTCTTGCCGGTGAAATCGAACATGACGGGCTCCTTCAGTGGGAGGTGGAGGTGGTGAGGGCAGGTGCGTGGACGACGTCGTCGGCGTCGGTGGAGTAGGCAAGGCTTCGCCCGGCCTCCAGGGCTTCGAGGCGGCCGCGCAGGGCTGTGGTCGCCAGCTCGTAGGCGTCGGAGCCCAGCGTCAGGCGGAGCGGCGCCTCGGCCTGGTCGGCGGAGGCGATGATGGCCGCCGCCATCTTGACGGGGTCTCCTGGTGTGGGCAGCGGCGGCAGTTCGCCGGAGAGCACGCGTCGCAGCTGCCCGGACGGGCCGTCGGCGTATTCGGGCAGCGGTGCGCCGAGGACGGCGCTGCCGGCGCCGAAGTTGGTGCGGGACATGCCGGGCTCGACGATCGTGACGCCGATGCCGAACGGCGCGAGCTCGGCGGCGGAGGACTCCCAGAATCCCTCGATTCCCCACTTGGTGGCGTGGTAGAGGCTCATGGCAGGGAAGGCGATCTGGCCGCCGACGCTGGCGATCTGGATATAGCGTCCGCCTCCCTGCCGGCGCAGATGCGGGGTGGCGGCGCGGGCGAGCTGGATCGAGGCGGTGAGGTTGGTCGCGATCTGCCGGTCGATCTGCTCGTCGGTGAGTTCCTCGGGTGCCCCGAACAGGCCGTAGCCGGCGTTGGACACCACGATGTCGATGCGGCCGAGGTCGGTGAACGCGCGGTCCACGACCTGACGCAGCGCGGTCGTGTCGGTGACGTCCAGGCGGGCTCGCCACAGTTGCCGGCCGTAGCGGGCCGCCAGGCCATCGAGGGACTCCGGACGTCGTGCGGTGGCGGCGACCCGGTCTCCCCGGGCGAGCAGTTGTTCGGTGAGTTCACGGCCGAAGCCGGAGGAGGTTCCGGTGATGAACCAGGTGCGCATGAGGGCTCCCCTTCGTTGGTAACTAACTAGATACATTCATACGGCATGCCATGCCGTATGTAAATCCCTGGATAGTTATGTACGATGGGTGGATGCCACCTGACGCGACCGAGACCAAGCGGCGACTCATGAAAGCGGCGGTCGACGAGTTCGCCCGGTACGGTCTAGCCGGTGCCCGGGTCGACCGCATCGCCGAGAACGCCGCGGCCAACAAGCGGTCGATCTACATGCACTTCGGCACCAAGGAAGAGCTGTTCGACAAGGTTGTCGCCGACACCTTCCTGGAGCTCGCGGCATCGATCCCCTTCGGCGACGATCACCTGATCGGCTACGCCGGGGACCTGTTCGACCGCCTGGAGAAGTGGCCGCACGTCCGGCGGCTCTACCTGTGGGCAGGGCTGGAACGAGAGCAGTCCTTCGAGCCCGAGGTCGCGGGATACCGCGCGAGGGTCGTCGCGATCGCGGCCGCTCAGCAAGCGGGCAAGCTCCGCACCGACATCCCGCCGGCAGAGCTCATGGCCATGGTGATCGGAGTGGTGATCAGCTGGGACAGCGCCGCCTGGTCGCTGAAAGCTCTGCAATCGGAATTCGGTTTCCACGATCTCGCCAGCCGCCGGGCCGCGGTGGTGAGCGCCGTGGCCGGGCTCGTTCAGCCACCCCGACCCCACTCCTGAGAACCATCCAACGACACACCGGTGAACTGGCCGCCACGGTCGCGGATCAAGAAATTCAGCTCCGTCATGTCGGTGCCGGTGTTCATCAGGAAGTTGCGAGCCGCCTGAGCCGTCAACGTGCCGGTGGGATTGGCAGTGACGCCGAGCAGGTGGGCACGACGGCTGCCGCGTTCGGGCGCAGCGGGGTCGATCCCGGCCTGCTTCAGTCTGTTCCAGACGGTGGAGGCGGCGATCGTGTGGCCGAGGCGGGTCAGTTCACCATGGATACGCCGGTGACCCCAGCTCGGGTTCTCCGCGGCCATGCGCAGGATAAGTGCCTTGACCGCAGCCGGACGCGGTACACGGTCCTGGCCCGCTCCAGCAACCCCTTAGCCGCCAAATAGCGATCCTGGAATCACGCCATCGAGCGATGCGAGTCACAGAGTGCGGTCACCGCCACCGTGACCGCGACCGACCGTAACCAGCATCCCTCGCCCTTCGGGCTTGCTGGTTACGGTCGGTCGCTGTCGTCGGGCCGGCCTTGATCGGCGTTCCTGCCCTTCTTCTTGCTGCTCTCCAGCAATACGGCGATGCCGATGGCGATCAATATGCCGATGGCGGAGATGATCCAGCCTGCCGGGTCCATCTGAGTTCCCTCTCTGGGCTCTGTCCTCTCAGCGGTACTTGTTCGGCGGGCCCGTCTGCGGTGCGACGAGCCCGCCGTTCGGCAAACCTCTCGACGTACCCGTCCCCGACGGGCAAAACCCTTTCAGCGAGCGAAACTCAGCGGAGCACGCGGGGACACCGAGCTCCGTCATCTGATGGGCCTTGCGAAAGACCTCGATCACGGCGGCCGGCGTGCCGATGTCAGACGGCGGGTCGCCGGCCACCGTGATCAGGTCCGCGTCGTAGCCAGGCAAAGTCTTGCCGTTGCGCTCCCCCGTTCCGCGGCCCGCGTCTCCTCGGGGTGCGTATGGGCCTCATCGTCAACCCCCGATCTTGGATGAGACCGTCTCGGGGCCCTGAGGAACCTCCGGAATCGGATCGGGCGCTGGAGTCGGGTTATGAGCGGGTCGTCAACACTTCTTCAGGTTGTAGAACGTGCCGGGCGACCTGTAGTAGTGGGTCCGATACCCACCAGGTCTGATGGTCCAGCACGGTCCATTGGGCCACCAGGCGATCCTCGCCCTCACTTGCTTCGTCTGCCCGCACTTGTTCTTGATCGTGACGCTACGGTAGAAGCCGACGTCGTTGATCCAGATGTCGTAGCAGGACACCTTCGCGCCAACCCTGCCTGACAGGTTCCCGGACCGCGCGGCTGGTGCTGTGGCACCGTCTGTGCCGGCGTGAGCAGTGCCCACGAAGCCGACTCCGGCGAGGGCGCCGGCCAGCACGAGGGCTCCCCCTATGATCGCGATACGCACGGTGTTTCCCTCCTTTTGTCGGGGCGCCGGCGTGGGTTAGCCGCAGGCCTTCGGAGTGGTGCCGCTGCCCTTGTTGGCGCGGCCGATCCCGGTCGTCACACTGCCCGTGGCCTTGGCACAGACGCCGCTGGGGGCGTAGACCATGTTGCCCCAGTGGTGCCCGCCGTTCCCGGGGCGGTAGCTGAAGGATCTGCTCGTCTTGCTGGTAAAGACCGTGATGGCGCCGGAACCGCTCTTGGCGACCGACACCTCGCCCCAGTTGGTGCCGCAGCGACGAGAGTAGAACAGCCGGATCGTGCCCAGGCTGTCGCCCACCTCGTTCTTCAGCGAGGCCTTCTTCCCGGTGTTCACCTTGGTGCTGGCGCACCCGGTCGTGTAGGGGTCCATTCCGTCGTAGGGGTGAGCGCTCGCTGGTGCTGTGGTCATCACGACCGATGAGATCGCCGCTACGGACACCGCAACCGCTGCTCTATGGATCTTCACGTCGAACCGACTCCTTTGCGACAGGCCCAGGCATGCAGGACGGCCAGAAAGCACTCCGCATGCCCAGGGGTTCTTTTGGTCGACGACGGTTTGCCACACCCCACGCTGACCACCGTGGATGGGTCCGATTCGAACCCGCGTACCGTCGCCGACGGACTGAAAACGCCCCCTCACCACGTGGCCATGTGTCGACGCCGGCTTAAAGCAGGTGCCCTTCCGGGCCACCGCCTGAGCACGACGCGGGCCACTCAGACCATGAGATGGGGGCTGCGGATGAGCCGTTGTAGCCAGTTCTCGCAACGGCCCCATCGCGATCTTTCGAATGAACCCGCAGATGACGGGCTTACCGGACCGACTCGGACAGCCACCGGCCACCTGCGTCAACAATCCTGCGGGTCAAAACAACTAGTGGCAGGCGACGCCCGTGAGGCTACGACGACCGTTGTAGCTCTCGTAAGGGCCAGTGGCGTCCTCGTGCATGGCGTGGATGCTCACGCACAAGTTCTTGCCGTAGACCTTGACCGGGCCGGCGTAGTACTTGAAGCTGCCCTCTTCCCGGTCGTGGTTGTTCTTGATGGCGTCCTCGGCGTAGCGCTCGTTGTACATCTCGATGAATAGCGGGGTCTTCTCGCCGTAGCGGGCCTGTCCGGGGCGCTTGACCAGGGCGGCGCAGTTCCAGCCGCTGGCCGGGTTGTAGAACAGCTTGATGTCGCTGCGGTAGTAGGTTTCGCCGGTGAGCAGGTCCTTCAGGGGCACCCGCCAGCTTCCCACGAGGTTGCCGCGGCAGCCGTAGGCGCCCGCGTTCGCCGCCGACGGAACCGCGATTGCCGTCGCCGAGACCGTCGTTGCCGCCGTGAGGATCGTGAGGATTCGCTTGAACGTGCTGTTGCTCATGGTGTGACGGCGGGCCTGCTTGTCCGATGGGGCGTCGCCCGGCCCGTGGTCCCGTCTCTGGGCATGCGCCGTTTTCCTGTCTACCCTCGGGGGCATTCGCCGCGAAAGTCTGTGCCGAAATGCACACTGAACCGTCCTTTTTCGTTCGCGGCTCGGGGGTGCACCGGCGCTCACCCGTACAAGAACGTCAGGAGGGGTTCGGTGGCACCTTCTTAGCCGGCAGGCACACCTCGTCGGCCGGGCGAGCCGTTGCGCACGCCGAAGTGCATCCCGACTCCCATCCGACTCAGAAAGCGGCCTCGCTCAGGCGGGCGTTGAGGAGGCGTCCAGGTTCCGGGCCGTAGTCGTCGGGAAGCCGAATACCACCCGGGGTGGTCAGCGGCTCAGGTCGGGGCCCGCGATCGACGTCGCGGCCGGGCGGCGGCCGGTAGGCCTGGCGGCGTGCACGCTCGTGCTGCCGCCCGGGTGTAGGGCGGGTGGGGTCGTCAGTCCGGCTCTCGGCCGAGAGCCAGGTCGCGCTCGACCGCGAAGAGGCACAGCAGGGGCGGCTGCGGCGCCACTACCGCCTGACCGACGACGGCGCCGAGGCCCTGCGCCTGCCGGAAAGTCCATCCATGCAGTTCAAGCGGCATGTGAGTACTCGTGGAGAACCCCGCCGAGCCGATCTCGTCGGCGTATATTCAGGTTATCGATTCGCTTCGGATCCGTGATCGGATCTGGGACGGTACGCAGCGGAGCCGCTTGAGCCCGGACTCGGTGCTCGTTGTAGAAGTGTTCGTACTCGCGCAGGGCGTGCCGCAGGCGGCGTTCGTTCCGTTCAGCACGGTCTGGATGCCGGCGTCGGACAGGATCTCGTCCATGAGAGCCGGAAACTTGGTAGCGCGCCCGGCCCGTTCAAGGTGATGTTCTCGATGAAATCGCAGGCCAACAAGGCGTCAAGTGGCGAGCGCAGGAAGTCGGCCCACGTCGTGGACGCCCTCTCGGGCGCCGGATCAAGCCCTTCCCGCTTGAGGATCTCCCAGATCGTGTACGGGGCGATCTTGATGCCGAGTGTGGTGAGCTCACCGTGCACCCGCCGATATCCCCACGGGGGATTTTCACGAACCAGTCGCAGCACGAGGACACGAATGGAGCGAACCGTGGGCGGGCGCCCTCGCCTGTTTGGCCGGCAGGTCTGGGCGTGACGCCGTTTCATCAGATCGCGGTGCCCCGGACGAGCAGCCGTACCTGGCGCGGGACCCCCGTGGCAGCGATGTCAGCAGCGCGGCCAGGAAGGCTCAGTCCTCGGGCATGAACCTCACTCTGGCATCGGCGCCGAGCTGCCGTTCAAGCATGGTGATCTGATGGCGCGGGGCGAGTATCTCGACGTCCTTGTCCCGATTGCCCATGGGTAGCAGCCGCAGCACGGCAAAGGCGTTCGTAACAGTGACATAGGCCAGGCGAAGGAGCACGGCCGATCATCATGCCGCACCCGCCCCCTCCTTGGTGGTGCAGAATGCTCAACCATGGCGGCTTTGTGCGCACTGGTCGGCGGGCGGGACACTCCGTCCCGTTTGCAGCGTCTTGGGGCGAAAGCATGAGGTGGCGACTCGCAGCCTCAATCGTTTGCGCGCTGGTCGCTGCAGTGCTGGCCGCCGCACAGGTCCTCGCCGCGCACCGCTTGGGCATCAACGAATGGACGACCGCAGGGGGTTCGTACTCGGAGTACATCGACTGGGACCACGCAGTAACTCGTTCCACATGGTATCCGGTCGCTTCCACGCTGGTCGCCTCCGCGATCACGTACCGCGTGTTTCAGCGTGCGCCGTGGTCGTGGCTGTGGCTGCCGCCGGCAGCTTGGCTCGGCTCCTGTCTGACCGCTACCCCGCTTCTGTACGGCCTGGCATCCGCAGCGCCGGAAGACGGCATCAACTCCAGCCCGCTCGAGGTGGCCTGGGCGACCATCTTCGGCGGCGTGATCGGCGTCGCCGCTGCGATGGCGGCGCTGCGGTATCGAGAGATCGGGGTCGGCCTGCTGGCCTACACCCTGTGGGTCTCCCTCCTGGAATTCGCCAGACCGTGGTGGTGGGACAGGGCGCCCACCTTCGACCCCATGCTCACGGAAGCCGGGCTGAGTAGCAAGACCGGTCAGTACGTCGTGAAGGCGACCTTCATCGAGGCCGGTGGGATCACTGCCGGGCTGATCGGACCAGTCATGGTCAGCGGAATCATCGCGGCGTGGGCGGCGGCACAGCACGGCCGATGGAAGCGCGGTGTCCAAGCGGGCGTGGCCGGTCCGCTTCTGCTCGCCTCTGTCTACCTCACGATCGACCCAGGCTTGGACAACCAGGACAGCATTCAGGCCACTCTGTGGGCCTACTCCCTGTTGGCGGTGGTGATCGGGCTGTGCGTCAGCGTGCTCACCGCCACCGTCGCCCAGATCATCGCGAAACGGAAACAGGCCGGTGTCTGTTAGAGCGTGTCCCGTGATCATGTGATGGCGGTGGGCAGGAGGTCCCCGCCAGCAAGGTCACCGACTTTGCTGGGGAGGCGGCGGTGCCGCCGTGTTGCGCGATTACGGGGGCGGAAGCCGTAGCTGCACGGTTCGGGATAACACCAAGGAAACATGTCCCGCCCTAGAACTGTGGCTCGACATCTGATTGTTCGGACTTCCACAGAGGGAGACTTCATGGTTTCGCGTCGAGCGACAGTAGCTCGCGTCGCCTCGGTGGCGTGCGCGGCGCTGGCCCTGAGTGTGGCCGCGCCCGCGACCGCCTCAATATCTGCCGACCCCATCAAGGTCGGGGATGTGCAGAAGGCGATGGAAGACTTGGTGAAGACGGGCTCTGTGGTGGGCGCCATCGGCGAGGTGTATGTGGACGGCAAGCGGGTCGGGAAGGGATCGGCCGGGTCCCGCTTGCTCGACGGCAAGGGTGGCGCGATCCCGTCTACCGCCCGCTACCGGATCGGCTCGCAGACCAAGGGCATGACCGCCACCGTGGTGCTGCAGCTGGTCAAGGAGGGCAAGCTGAGCCTGGATGACAAACTCAGCGCGGTCCTGCCGGAGGTGGCGGACAAGGACCTGGTGGAGCGGGCCGACGAGATCACGGTACGCAACCTGATCCAGCTGACCTCGGGCATCCCCGACTACATCGGCGCGGACGTGAATCCCCTGGACCCCACGCGCAACTATCGCCCGACCGACCTGCTGGCGGCCTCGCGCAAGAACCCCCGGCCCGTGGAGATCGGGACCTTCAACTACTCCAACACCAACTACATCCTGCTCGGCATGATCATCGAGAAACTGGCCGGGAGGTCACTGGCCGCTGAGTTCAACCGCAGGCTCTTCACCCCGCTCGGAATGCGCGATACCTACCTGCCCATGAAGGCTTCGGTGGGCATCAAGGGCCCGCACGGGCACGGTTACGCCCCGGACGAGACGGGCAAGCTGCACGATGTCGACAAGCTCAACGTCACCACCATGCTCGGCGCCGGCGGCGTGGTCTCCACCGCGCGCGACATGAGCACCTTCCAGCGCGCCTTCCGCCAGGGCAGACTCCTGCCGGAGTCGCTGCGCAAAGTGATCACCGATCCGGCGCCTGGCATGCCGCCGCTGCCTTCGGGCGGCCCGTGCGCCGGCAAGCCCGAGTTCGCCTCAGGAGGCGGGGGCAGCGCCCCCGGCTTCACCGCCGCGACCTACACCTCCTCCGACGGCCGCCTGCAGTTCGCCGTGTCCGTGACGGTGGCCATGGACGATGCCGAGCGCATGACCACGCCGCAACGCATCACCAACGCTCTCAAATCGGTGTTCTGCCCGGCGACATAAAGCGTGTCCTGTTCTCACGTGACGGGGTCCCGGAGCCAGATCCGGATCGAGGCGACATCGATGGTGCCCTGGTAGATGCGCTCTCGCTTGTCGAAGCGGGTGGCCACGGCCCGATGCTGGCGGAGCTTGTTGACGCAGCGCTCGACGGTGTTGCGTTCCTTGTACCGCTCAGCGTCGAAGTTGGGCGGGCGGCCTCCGGCCGAGCCCCACTTGAGGCGGTTGGCCTTTTGATCCTTCTTGACAGGGATGACCGCCTGAATACCGTGTCTGCGCAGGTAGGCGCGATTTCCCCGAGGGGATTACGCCTTGTCGCCCATCGCGCGGGCGGGCCGCTTGCGCGGCCTGCCCAGCCCGCGCCGCCGGATACGGATGGACTCCATCAGGGGGATGAAGCGGGGCGAGTCGCCGTGCTGGCCGGGGCTGGTGAGCCGGGCGATCGGACGGCAGCGCCGGTCGGCGACCAGGTGAATCTTGGTCGACAGGCCACCTCGGGAGCGGCCCAGCGCCTCCCGACTCGACGTCACCCGTTCGTGATCTTTATCGGCCCCTTTGACGGGATGTCGAGGGCCGGGGCATGCCGCGCCCCGGCCGCGTGCTGGTGGGCGCGCACCACCGTGGAGTCGGCGCTGACCGTCCAGTCCTCGCCCTCGGCCTCATCGCACCCCGCCCGCAACTCATCGAGGATCCGTGCCCAGGTCCCATCCAGTGACCAGCGGCGATGCCGGTTGCAGGCCGTCTTCCACGCCCCGTAGCAGGGCGGCAGGTCCCGCCACGGGGTGCCCGTCCGCGTTCGGTGGAAGATCCCGTTGATCACTGTCCAGTGGTCGTTCCACCGCGCGCCCCAGCCCGTGCTCACCGGCAGCAGCGGCTCCAGCCGTGCCCACTCCTCCGGGACGCGCCCTAGTTCCGGACCCCAAATCCGGCTTTGAAGGGGATCTGGTGAGCTGGAGGTCACTACGTGCACGCCCCGCCAAGTTCAGCCGAAAGGGACAGGCAGGGATTCGAGGTCGTGTACGCCGACGAGAGGGAGGGAGGCGGCGGGCGGGATTGGTGGCCAGCAGATTTCTCACCGACATTTCTCGACTGCTTGGCCAAGAGCGCTGTCCAAACTGATGTCCTCTGTCATCTATGGTTGACCAATGTCACTGGAAGTTGATGGCCATGAGGTTCATGCCGCCATAGTTTGACCGGAGAGGCTCCGGTCGTCATGAGTGGCAGTGGAGAAAAGGGATGGCTCGCCTCGTGGGAGAGGTTCTGTGAGACGTGTTCATGTGATCGCTATTGTCGCGGGAACGATCGTCACTCTTGGGCTGGCAGTCGTCATGATCTTCATGACGGCCAGAGTGCTCACAGCGAGGACCGGAGCGCCCCGATCTGAGCCGCACGTGACGTCCTTTGGGCTGCTGCCCGTGCTTGAGACGTCCTCCATTCCCTGCGCTACGGGTACGGTGGGCGCTCTCGACGGCACCTCGTGTTACAAGCTCGGCCAGGGCATGACCGACATCACAGCAGAGAAGGCGGCAGCCGGCCTGTCCGGAGGGGCGACCTGGGTAGTCCAGGTCACGCTCAACAACACCGACAGTGCCAAGTTCGCCGCGCTGACATCGGCCCTGTACCAGCTGCCCGCCCCGCGGAACCAACTCGCCATCGTCATCGACGGCAAAGTGGTCACCGCACCGGCCATTACACAGCCGATTTCTGGTCCCGTGCTGGAGATCAGTGGTGCCTTCACCCAGAAGGACGCCACCGACCTAGCCAGCCGGCTGACTGGCGTGCCTGACTGACCCATGCCTTCGCCAACCTATGTGATTACGCACTCTGAGTCGCAGGAAGGTGCCTGGGAGACGCAATCAAGCTTCGGTGGCACACGCTCATCCTTCGGTGGCACAGGACAACTGACCCGCAAACGCTGCCACTAGTCACCGACGAATCAGCGGCCCGCGCGGCGGTTTCCCGTTCGGCGGTGCGGAGGAAGTCGGCGACCTTGCCCGGCATGTCGAGGGTGACCGGCAGCTCCGGGGACAGGCTGTCCTCGTCGGCGGGGGTGTGCGCGGGCATGAGGTCGGCGAGGGCCGTGCGGATGGCGCCGGGGCTGACGGCGTGTTCGCGGGTGAGGACGGCGATGGAGCGGCCTTCCAGGTACGCGGTGCGGAGGTCTTCCCGGCCGCCACGGCCGGGCGGCGGCCGCCCTTGCGGCCCTTGGCCTGGGCGGCCCGCAACCCGTCGTAGGTCAGCTCGAGGACGCCCGGGGCCAGGGCATGGTGGGCCGTCCGTCGTCCAGGTATGCCGCCAGCGGGCCGGCCATCTGGGACTGTGCCGGCGGATGCAGGGCCAGCCCGGTGGCGTAGGTGGCGAGGTAGCCGACCTCATCGGAGGCCGTGGAGTTGAGGTCGCCGAGCAGTTCGACCGCGTGCGGGACTATCCGGGAGAGGGCGTCCTGCACGCAGTATCGGACGTACAGCGAGTCGGCGAGCGTCGACTCGTCCAGGCCATCGTCGCTGACGCTCACACCATAGAGAAACGTGGGCACCATCGTGAACGCCAGTTCATCGCCCGTGCCCTCCTCGCGGGGGACCATGACTCTGACGGCGAGCAGGTTCATTGACCGGGCCAGACTGCGCGGGCCCGTCCTGCTGCCCAGTGCGCGCTGCACCGCAGGGCGTCCAGGGCGCCGGCTCCCTGCCCGCCGTTGGAGATCGGCACCAGCAGCCCGGGGCCGCCGTGGTCTGTGAGGCGGCCCCGCCGCAGGCCCCGCAGGCGCGTTCCCGGATTCCGGGTGCGCGCCTGCTGCCAGGGGTATCAGTGCTGGCCCGGCAGGTCACGGAGAAGCGGCTCTACGCGAAGGTCGCCAGGGCCGCGCACCGGGCGGACCGCGCTCCCGGGCACTTGATGGCGCTGCTGGAGGGGCGGCAGGTCTCGAAGTTGGAGCGGCTGCGCAGGCCGCCGACGCGGACCACGGGCGCGGGGATCGTGAACGTCACCAGGCCCTCGGCGACCGCGACGCCACCCTCCGCATCACCGGCACAGAGCTGGTCGAGGGTCGGCGCGCAGGGGCCTCGCCCCCGCAATCGTTATCTTGGATTCTTTCCCTCTTCTCGCAGGTCAGAGCGAGATGATCTTTTAAGGCACGTTGGCTGGCGTTGAAGGCATGTTGCATCGATGTCGGCGCTGGGGCTGGCCCGGTCAGCGCGTGCGGCGGCGGGCGGGGTCATGCTCGGCGGTGATGCGAGCGGAGATTTCTTCGCCCAGGCGGATGTCGTGGCCGGAGGCCGGCCAGGTGGGGTGTTCACGGATAGGTTGGACCAGCGGCTGAGACTGGGCTACGAAGATCGCTTCCCTCGAGGGCGCTGATCGTTTCTCGCCACCGCCGCCCCACGAGACCCTCGGCGATTCAGTGACGCATGGCACGGATCAGTACAGGCAGCGCGACGAGCAAGGCGATTCCTCTCAGCGCCCCCGCGACCGGGTACGGCGCGCGGAGCCCGAACGCGTGCGCCACCAGCCCCCCGGCCAGCGCCCCGAGCGGGATCAGTCCCCAGCCGAGCATCCTGTAGACGCTGTTGACCCGGCCGAGCATCTCGGACGGCACGATCCGTTGCCGGAGGCTGACGGTCACAATGCTCCAGAGCGTGGTCACGAAGCCGTTGACGGCTAGCAAGGCGCCGAGCACGATCACGTTCGGGCTCAGCCCGATCCCGAAGAAGATGACGACGTTCGTGATGAGCGCGGCAAGAAGCGCGGAAAGCTCGCCCATCCTCTGGACGAGGCGCGCGCTGACCAGCCCGCCGAGCAGACTGCCGATCGCGGCGCCGGCGAGCAGCAGCCCGTAACCGGGGGCATCCAGGCGCAGTGTCTGGGTCGCCAGGAGGACCAGGGAGACGTTGCCGAGCTGAAAGCAGAAGGTGTTGACGCCGAGCAGGATGGCGAGGGTACGCAACAGCCGGTGACGGGCCAGCCAGCGCAGGCCGTCCGCGATCGCCGTCCGCATCGGTGGATGTTCGATTCGCTCGCGCCTGCGCCTGGGCAACGTCGCCAGCAGCGCGGCGGACAGGGCGAACGAGGCGGCGTCCACACTGAACGGCAACGCCACGGCGACCGCGAACAGCAGGCTGCCGGCCGGTGGCCCCGCGAACTGCAAGCCGACCGTGGTGATGACCTGCTGATGGCCGTTCGCCTTGTGCAGCAGCGGCTCGGCGACGATATCCGGCAGCACCGCCTGGGCCGCGTTGGCGAAAACGACCGTACACGCTCC
Source organism: Nonomuraea sp. NPDC003709 (assembly GCF_040610775.1). Classification (NCBI taxonomy): domain Bacteria; kingdom Bacillati; phylum Actinomycetota; class Actinomycetes; order Streptosporangiales; family Streptosporangiaceae; genus Nonomuraea; species Nonomuraea sp. NPDC003709. Next base: position 188,046 of record NZ_JBEXMW010000011.1, read on the forward strand.
TAGCCCGAAGGCGATGATGGCGAGCATCGGGATGCCGATCTGGCCGAAGGCGGCAAGGACCGCGATGACAGCGACGATCAACGCCTGGATCGCCTGAGCGCGCCACATGAGGGCGACGCGGTCGTGCCGGTCGACGAGCGCGCCGGCGGGCAGGGACAGCAGCAGCCAGGGAAGGTATGTCGCCGCGGACACGATCGACACGAGCCGGGGGTCGCGTGTGACCGTGACGGCCAGCAGGGGAACAGCCGCGGCGAACGCCCCGTCGCCGACGCTGTTGATACCGGTCGCCCACCACAACCGCCAGTAGCCCGCAGACAAGCGTGACTCGGTCTCACATTGCGTCATGTTCCGTGCCATGTGGTGATCTTCGGCTGCCGGGCGCCGGCACGACAGTATTTAGGCGAGTGCTAAATAATCGATCTGTGGCGCTGATGATCGATCTTGGTGTGGCCGAGTTGGCGGCGACCCGGTTCGCGATCTCGCCGCTGTCGGAGACCGTGTCCGGCTTGCAGCAGCTGGGTGATCTTGACCGGAACCCGCTCCACCTGCGGTGGCTGCGGTGGGCGGCGGATGAGCTCGCCAGAAATCCCCTGGATCTCTCGCATACATGGCCGCTGATCGTCAGCGACCGGCCGAACTGGCCGGAGTTCCTCGTTCCTGCCCCGCTCGGCTCGGGGGCATCCATCGACGACGACCTTGCCGCGTTGCGCAGGACACCCGCATCTCAAGTGCGGATCAGCCTCCGGCGCGTGTTCGGCGAGGACCTCCCCGCCCCGGCCGCCGCGCTCGCTGAACAGCCGGCGGCAGGGCTGCGTGCGATCGCCGCGGAACTGCGTGCGGCGCACGACCGGCTCATCGCGCCGCACTGGTCACGGATCCGGGCCGTCCTCGATGCGGATGTCATCCATCGGGCCAAGCAGATGGCTGCGGGCGGTGCCGAGAGGTTGTTCGCCGACCTGCATCCGGATCTGCGCTGGCGCGATGGCCGGTTGATACTGGGGGGAGCACGCTGGCGGGTCGAGCGTGTCGTGGAGCGCGGTCCGGGTGGGCTGGTGCTCATGCCGGTGGTTCTCGGCTCACCCTACGTGCTGATCAAGAAGAGGACGTCCACACAGACCACAGTGCGCTATCCGGCACGAGGCGTCGGGGCGCTGTGGACCGCCGGAACGCAGGCACCCGCGGGCAGCACGGTCCGGCTGCTCGGTCGGGCGCGCGCCGAACTGCTTGAGGCACTGCGGTCCCCCGCAACGACGACGGACTTGGCCCGACTGCTCGGGATCACGCCCAGCGCCGTGTCACAGCATCTTCGCGTACTGCGCGAGAGCGGGTTGGTCACCCGCGAGCGATCCGGGCGCAGCGTCTTGTATATGACGACTACTCTTGGGGCTTCCCTGAGCGGGACAGTCATCTAGGAAGTATCCCGTGGATCATTGAACCGGCCACGGAGCCAGATCCTGATCCAGACGACGTCGACAGCGCCCTGGTGGATACGTTCAAGCTTGTCAGTGGGGCGGGCGCGCCGGGGAAACGGATCAGCCGCGAGGCTGACACCACGCCCCGGTCCGACCCAACCCTGTTGCAGTTCCGGCAGCAGCCTCGCCCAGCGGGAACATCCGGCCTCGAAGATGTACCCCAGGGTGGCGGTCGGATGGTACGAGCTGGCGGCTACACACCCCGGCTTGTGCGAGATCGCCCCGAGTGACCAGCGCATCCAGCGCATCCAGCGCCGCGGGCAGCCCGGGGTCGGCCTGCTCGGCGCGCTTGCGACCCGCTCCGGAGCGGGTCGCAAGCGGCCCTCGGCCAGCGGACGGCACCCCTCGTTTCGGGCGGTCTTACATGGAGTAGGCGCCGGAGGCGAGGGCGATGACGCCGACCACGGTCATCAGCAGCGCCGAGCCGGGGTGCATGGCGATCGAGATGCGGATGTCCTGCTTCTTCCAGGCGAGCCAGACGCCCGGGTAGAGGAAGACGAGCTTCGACAGGACCGTCCAAGGGGCCCAGAAGTGGTACACCGAGAAGAAGAAGGTGTTGAAGAACGGAGCCCACTTGCCGAGCTGCGGGAGGCGGGGCAGCAGGAAGCCGCGGAAGTAGTACTCCTCGAGCAGGGGCAGGGTGAAGCCGGTGAACGGCGCGCAGATGAGCAGCGTGGTGAGCACGAGCTCCTGCGGGTAGCCCTGGAGGTAGGCGGTGCCGTCGGGGCCGGCGCCCTGGTAGTTCACCCAGGTGAAGAACCAGTCGTAGACGATGTTGTCCAGGGGGGTCAGCGAGAGCGAGACCACGGTCATCCACACGAGGCACGCGGCCCCGAGCCAGAAGACCTTGCCGCGCGAGAGCGGCTTGTCGCGGTAGTGGACGACGCCCTTCATCGTGAAGCGGCCGGTCTGCTTCTTGCCCAGCCACAGCAGGAACAGCTGGAGCGGGAAGAGCACAACCGCGAGGGCGATGGCCCAGGCCAGGAAGATCGGGAAGTGGATCGCCCGGACCAGGGGGGCGGCGATGAACGCGTACACGGCGACGATGACCGCGCCGGGCACCAGGTGTAGTGCGATGGAGAACGGGACGGAGTGACGGTCGGCGAGGAGCTTGGCGACGAAGCCTTTCGGCTGGGCGCCTTGGGTGTCGGCCGGGGGCTGCATTGCTGTATCCATGCCGGGAAGTGTGGCCCCGCGACTTGACACGGACCTGATGTCGCTCTGATACGGCTTCGAGTCGCCGTGAAAGGCGCAGGTACGGCGGGTGCGGACCGGGCGGGAGCTCAGGTCTGCACCCGGCCTTCCTTCGGGAGTCACCCGCCCGCGTACTGAACAGCACGGGCTCTGGTCCCGTCCTGGCTGTGCGCCACGGCGCGGAGTATGCCATCCTCGCCGCGCTGCACGCCAGCCGAAGTCCTCCAATGTGCGAGGTGACGGCGACGGGAAACCAAACGGCCTGATCAGCTCCATACTCACCGGCGCGACCCTCCGGGCCGGCATGACCCTGACGGCCAGCGCGCCCGATCCCGCGGCCACACGCCCTGCCCGGCACGCACCCCAGGCCGCGGCACAGCGCGCGGAGGGACCGCTGCTGGCCGACGCGGTCACCATGCTGCCGGTGGCCGCCGAGCGGCGCGAGGGCTACCAGCGGAACAGCTTCCGGCACTGGGTGGATGCCGATCGCGATAACGTTTTGCCCATCAGCGTGCAGACTGTCTCATAGCGTCGGATCACGCCGTCTGGGCCTTCGGCATCCCATGCGGCAGGCTTGCGGCCATGAGCAACGTATCCGAGTCGTTCGTACAGCGCTCTCGCACGAGGATTGCTCTCCTCAACGCTTAGCTCCGCGCGCTGCAGCCCCCTGGCGATAATGCGCTGCTCGGCCGCATGAATCAGAACAGTCCCGATGCCGCAGGACTGCAGAGCGGGGAGCACAGCCAGTTGCCATAGAGTTCCCGCTCCTGGGCTTACCTCATAGTCAACACCGCCGATCGCCACCGGCCGGTCAGATGGGGGACAAACGGCCAAGTAGTCCACGACGCCGCTCCGCGAGCGCTTGAGCTCTCGCGCGACCTGCGTCAGGTGCAGAGCCGAACCGGACCACGAACACCACTGCAGATCCTCCTGGGTCAGATCACGCACTGACAGACTTACTACGACTGCCGACATCGACAACACCTCCCTGCCGAACAGCGTAGAAGGGTTCTACAACCCTCGGCGCCTGCATTCGGCGCTCGGCACCCCGCCCCCCTGGAGGTACTCAAACGAGTCCCTCTCAGCCCAAACAGCCGCATAGGCTACGCCCCCAAGACGGCTGTCCGAAATCACCGTGGCCCCTCAACCGGTGAAGCCGCACAGTGCGTCCCCTAAGCCGGCGAAGGCTTTCGATCATGGAGCTAGTTGGGGGGATGGAATGGGATCTGGGCGAGCTTGTCGCGAAATACGACGTACCAGGCGCACAGGTCGCCGTGCTGGCCAACGGGGAAATCCAGGACGAGGCTGCGGGCGTGCTGAGTCTGCGCACCCAGGTCGAGGCCACGACCGACTCGGTGTTCAAGATCGGCTCGATCACCAAGATCTGGGCGGCCACGCTGATCCAGTAACTGGTCGACGACGGTGTGCTGGATCTCGACCGTCCCGTTCGCGACTACCTGCCCGGCTTTCGGCTGAGCGACCCGGCCGCCACCGGGTCCCTGACCGCCCGCCACCTGCTCACCCACACCGGCGGTATCGACGGCAACCATTTCACCGACACCGGTCGCAACGATGACGCGATCGAGAAGTTCGTCGCCACCCTCGCCGAGGTGGACCAACTCCTCCCGCTCAACACCGTCTTCTCCTACTCCAACAGCGGGTATGTGGTGCTCGGCCGACTCGTGGAGGTGTTACGCGACAAGTCCTTTCACGACGTGCTCCGCGAACGCCTGGTGACACACTGGGCCTGCACACCGCTGCTACCGACCCCTACGAGGGATCCTGCACTGCGCCGCGGTCGGCCACGTCCAGACCGACGGAAAGGTCGTTCCGGCGAAGGCGTGGGCGGTTTCCTACTACTCCGCGCCCAGCGGCTCACACTTTGCGATCAGCGCACGCGACTTGCTGGAGTTCGTCCGCCTGCATCTCACCGACCCCGCGCTGGCGGCACTGCGCGAGCCCCAGGTGGAATCCGTCCTGGACTACGGCGGCGGCGTCACCGGCTGGATGCTCTACCAGGACGGCGTCGTCGGCCGCACCGGCGTCGCCAAGGGACAGAAGGCATGGCTTCGCGTCGTCCCATCGGCGGGTGTGGCGGTGGCCGTGCTGACCAACAGCACGGGCGGCGAACGCCTGGCCTACGAGATCTTCGGTGCGGCGCTCAGGGACCTTGCCGGCGTCGAGACGGCACCACGACCCGTGCCACCCCTGAACCCGACCGGGACCGACGCGGACCGCACGTGTTATCTGGGGTGACTCCTGGTAGTCGGCCATGTCTGGCAAGTAAGGTTGGCGCTTACTTGCCAGACAGATATCTAGGGTCTTCAGCCATGTCAGGTGTGCTGCCTCGGTACTACCGGCCTGAGCGGGCGGTGGCCGCCGACGAGTCGGTGTTGTGGGTGGTGGTTGATGAGGATCTCGGGCTTCATGTCGAGGCGTGCGTGTATCTGGCGGGGCTGCGTAGGGCGGGGCGGGCGTTCAGAGGTGTCGCCGAACGCCAAGGCCGGCGTAGTTGATCTAGGTTTCGCCGAGGCGTGGACACACTCATGCCGGTGCCCGACGGATCCGCCACTCGGCCGCCGGCCGATGTCACCTCCGCGCCTCGGAGGCATTGCCGTGGGCAAGCGAGGGCCATCGGTCCGCGGCCCACTCCGGCCAGCCCAGCCACCCCGGTGGCGGACCGGGGATGTCGCCGCCACCGAGTTCGGCGGCATCTGGTGCCTGGAATTGCTTCCGCCATTTGTCGATGTCCGCCTCGCTCATCGGAAATGTCGTGTGCGGTGCGGTTGCCTGGCGGTGTGCGATCCGGGCGCGTTGGACGTCCTTGTCGATGGGCAGGTAGATGACTTGGCAGGCTGCCCCGGCCGATGTTGCCAGCCAGCGCAGTGCCGACCGTTCGTCGCGGCTCCAGAGCCCGAAGTCGAGCACGACGTTGGTGCCCAGTTGCAGCGCTTGCAGCGCTAGCACGATGAGCCGTCCTTCCAGGATGTCGCGCTTGCCGTCGGGCTGCGACCCGTCGAACAGGGAGATCATCCACTCGTCCGGGGTCAGCCGCAGCGCGTGGTGAGCCGCGGCGAGTTCTTCGGCCCGGGTGGTCTTTCCGGCGCCGGGGAGCCCGACCATCAGGAGAAGCTTGGCGGGTTCGGGCTGCCCATCATGGTTCGGCTTAGCTTTCGCGGTGGCTGCGGCCGGCTTGTCGGCGACGGCGAGCAATGCCTCGGACGTGCGAGGGAAAGGGTCTTGGTGCGTTGGATGGAACTGCTGCGACATGGATTTGCTCCCCGGATCACGCAGGACGATCCGGCAGCACAGCGAGACACGCGATCGGGCTGCCGGCGGGACACTGATCCGGCGGTAGGCCCTGACACTGACCCCAGCGGGGCAGGCAATGAGGCCACGGTTTACGGCAACCGCGATACCGCCGCTAAGCGGCGGCGCGGATGTTCATAGCGGCGAAGCAATCCATGCCGCCACCATATCCGACAGCACCAGCATGGTCGTCGACCGCGGCCGCGGTCAGTGACCGTTCGGTCCTGCCACTGCCGATCAGTGCAGCGGCTCCAAGTCGTCGTCGGTGTCCCACCGCGTTGAGGGCCAGTGTCGGTGTACAGGTAGATGTGCACAGGCGGGTACACGTAACCGGGCTCTGTCGCTGATCTTGTGACGCGGGACGTCAGTCCCGAAGCAGGATCTTCTTCCGGAGAAGGTCAAAGTTCGCGCGGCCGTCCCCCTGCCGTTTGATCAGCTTGACTCTCGTGTTCTGTCCTTCGACCTGGCCAGAACTCCAGGGTACCGACAGCCCGGCGGTCACCGCGTCCAGGTCGAGCGCCAGACCTGCGGCGTACTGGGCCAGCGGGGGCAGGCCGCTGCCGCGGACCTCCTGGATCCACGCCGCGAGCCGGCGTCCAGTTCCGGGCAGGCGGCACGGATCTCCTTCAGCGTCACGGCATCGTCGGGGCGCAGCTCATCGGGATGGACCATGACCCAGCGGGTGACGGTGCGCGGGCGTGGGATCGGGCGGGGTGGTGGCGGGGCCACCGCGTTGGCCTTCAGCAGTCGTACGTACCAGTAGACAGGACTCGCGCTGCCGCGGTAGCCCTGTGCGGCGACCTCGCGAAACAGCTGCGAGGCGTTGTGACAGCCGTCGCCGGTGACGCGCTGGTGCAGGTAGGGCTTGAACCCGTCCAGCAGCGCACGCCGATGGGCGGCCGAGGCCAGCAGTTCCTCCAGTCCGGCGGCGCGCGCGTAGCGGCGCACCGTGTAGTAGTTGAGGTCCATGTCGCGGCTGATTCCCGCAACGAGCGGCCCTCGGCCACCAGTTGCTGGACCGTCGCACAGCGTTCGGCGGTGCGGGCCACCAGGGAACGCGGACGGCCGCGCACATCGAGCATGCGCTCGCGCGGTGCCGACACCTCGCCGGCCGCTTCGCCGAGCACCGGGGCAGGCGCAGGCTCGGCGAGGGCGGTCTTGACGCAGGTGTGGTGGGCGCGGACGGTGGCATCGGCCGCCTCGGCCAGGTTGTGCCACAGGTGCCAACGATCGGCCACGTCCAACGCCGGCGGTGCTCCGGTCCGGATGGCCTCGGCGCGGATGGCCTCGGCGTAGGCGCGGGCGCGGTCTCGGCACACCACCTCGATCTCGGGGTGGGCGGCCAGCCACGCGGCCACCGGCTCGGCCTCCCGCCCTTGCAGCACGTCGACCGGACGGCGCGCCTCCAAGTCCACGACGATCGTTGCGTGGCTGGCGCGTTTGCGCAGCGCGAAGTCGTCCACAGCCACCACTCGCACCGCTCCAACCTGCGGCTCCGGCGCCGCGCGCACCAGCCGCAGCAGGGTGTCTTTGGCCACGGGTAAACCCAGGCGGGCGGCCAGCCGGGCACCCGCCCGCGCTGCCATCGCCACCGCGACCGAGACGAGCGCGCTGCGCAGCAGCGGCGTGAACCGGGCGTGCGGGCTGGTCGCCCCTCCACCTGTTCAGCGAACGTCACCGCCCCACAGTCCGCGTTCCCGCACTTGAACCGGCGAACCGTCAAGGCAAGCACTGTCCGAACTCCGCCCAGTGCGATATCGGCCAACCGCCGGACGTAGCGGCCGTGTACCCGGACGGAGGCCTGCCCACAGCGCGGGCAGTTGCCTCCCTCAGCCCGAACCCGAGCGTGCAGCGCGACTACGCCCGCCACCCACTCGATCACGTCCACGACAATCCCAGCCAGTTGCGGGAGAAGATCTTCAACGCACGCCGAGCATGATCAACTATCGAACCACTCGCCGAGCCTGACCGCCGCGGCGGTCCTACCCGACCCCGGGCTGAAACGCCCAGCGCGACCCGACCGGCCGTCCCCCTGCAACACCGCGCCCTTCGCCTGGCGGCGAAACTCGGCACGGGTGATCCGGCTGCGGACTTCACGGTCCCGGAGGGAAGACGCCCTGGCCTGGAGTGAGGATTCCGTCGGGGTCGTAGCGTTCGCGGGCCGCCTTGAAGTCGGCCCATGCGGGGCCGTAGTGGGTGCGCCACTCCTCAGGCGTGGTGGGTATGGAGCCGACCGGGTACTGGTAACCCCCGACGGCTCGGGCGCGCAGGTAGAGGGAACGGTTGGCCTCCACCATGTCCTGCGGGCTCTCGGCTCCGGGCGAGGCGGTTCTGAGCAGTGTGAAGAGGAAGACCGTCTCCTCGTCGGGCACGCGCAGCAAGGGCAGGTGCAGGCGGGCGCGGGGGAAGGGATAGAGCAGGACCACGCCGCTGGCGCCGACCTCGGTCTCGGTCAGGTCCTTGATGGCGGCCTCCACGAAGGCGTCGGTGCGGCTCGCGGGCAGGAACATGTTCCACCAGGGGTGCGGGCGGTACCACTCGCCTGTGGACTTCAGATAGGCGACGCCCGCGGCGAGCCGGTTGAGGAAGTCGAAGTAGGACATGTCCTGGATCTGCCGGTCGACGGGCTGGTCGCCCAGACCGTCGAGAAGCCTGGCGTCGTCGGGCGCGGTCGTGCCGTTGAAGAAGGCGACCGCTTCAAGCTGGTAACTCCAGCCGGCGGGGCCGGTCGGCAGCCCGAGCTCTCCCTCCACGTAGGCGAAGCGGCCGTCGTTGACCACGCGCCGCTGGTCGGCGGTCAGCGCGGCGACGCTCGGGTAGGAGAGCAGGTAGTGGCGGACCGTCGCGGGGGCGGGCAGCAGGCGCACGGTGGCCTTGGTGATGATGCCGCACTGTCCTCTGCCGGCCAGCGCCGCGTGGAAGAGGTCGGGGCGCGACTGCGCGGAACACCTCCTCAGGCTGGCCTCCCCCGTGACGACCTCCAGCTCCACGACGCTGTCAGCCTGGGATCCGTGGTGGTGGGTCTGGCCGCCGAGACCGCCCACCGAGAGCGTGCCGCCGACCGAGAGCTCCAGGTAGTCGGTGAAGACCGGAGGGGTCAGGCCGTGGGCCAGGGTCGCCTGCGCCAAGCTGCTCCAGAGCGCGCCCGCCTCCACGACGGCCGTGTCCTCTCGCACCTCAATCGCGTTGAGCGGGGTCATGTCGATGATCAGACCGCCCGCGACCTGGCCCTGACCTAAGGTGGCGTGTCCCTGGCCGCGTGCGGCCACCTGGAGGCTGTGCGTCCGGCAGTACTTCATCATCGCCATGATGTCCGACACGGCGCCGGGCTCCAGTACGGCCCCGGGGGTCCGATGGATCAGGTGCCCGAAGTCGTCGGCCGCTTGGCCGCGCGAGGCGGGATCGGTCATTACCTTGCCCTTCAGCGGCGGCAGGTCGACCATCCCCTGAGAGTGGGCGGCGTCGGTGACCCATGTGCGCGTTGACGGGTCGAAGCCGATCACGGCCGCCCCCGCCGTGAGGAAGGTCTGTCTCCACGGATGCCACGTCATACCCGATCCTTTCGCCGCGCGATCATGTCGCGTCGATAGTCTCCGACGGCACCCGGCGACGCTACCCGAACGAAACTGGATGACAGCCACAAAAGGGTTACTACGGCGCTGCGGGCCTCGACGGGCGAGCCGTGGGGCAGGCGAGCATCATCGGGGCAGGATGGACCGATGGGTTTCGCGTGCCTGGCCGGCCTGCATCGCCCTCGCCCCGCGTGGTCGCATCGTCGCTGCAACATGCTGTGAAGATCAGCCAACGTGCCACACGTGAAAGAAAAGATCATCTCGCTCTGACCAGCGAGAAGAGGTCGTCAACCCGAGATAACAATCGACCTGCGGCGATCTTCTACCTTGTCCCCCAGTGACGCCGACCCGAGAACCGGGCCGACATGGCGGTCGAGCTGTACTGGTGATCGCGATTTGACCTCGAGTTCGGTTGAGGTTGCATGCTGAGACCGACATCAGCTGAACAGAGGAGAGTGTTGTGCGTGCGGTGTGGCTGAAGGAGTTCGGCGGGCCCGAGGTGCTCGTACCTGGAGACGCCCGCGATCCGGTCCCGGGGCCGGGGCAGGTGTTGATCGACGTCGCCTACGCCAACATCACCTTTGTGGAGACCCAATTCCGGTCAGGCGCCCCGTCACCGTTCAAGCCGGAGCTGCCGATGATCCCGGGCAACGGCGTCGGGGGCATCGTCACGGCGGTCGGCGAGGGCGTCGACTCCGGCCTGGTCAGCCGTCGGGTGGTGACCTCCACGGGGGGCTCCGGCGGCTATGCCGAACGGGTCGCGGTGGATGCCTCCGGGCTCTTTCCCGTCCCCGACGGCCTGGAATTGGACGACGCGGTCGCGCTCTTGGCCGACGGGCGTACCGCGACCATGATGATCCGGGCGACCGCACCACAGCCCGGGGAACGGGTTCTGGTCGAGGCGGCGGCCGGCGGCGTGGGCTCGCTCCTCGTGCAGCTCGCCAAGTCGGCGGGCGCCACCGTCGTCGGAGCGGCCGGGGGCTCGCGCAAGACCGGTGTGGCCCGCGACCTGGGCGCCGACGAGGTGGTCGACTACACGGCTCCGGGCTGGACCGACGAGGTCGACCCCGTCGACGTCGTTTTGGACGGGGTCGGCGGCGACATCGCTCGGGCCGCCTTCGAACTGCTCGGCCAGGGCGGGCGGATGGTCAGCTTCGGGCTGGCGAGCGGAGAGTGGGCCGACATCGAGGCGGAGGCCGCTGGTGCGCGCGGCATCACGCTCGTCCAGGCGAAGCCCACCCCGGAGATGATGCGCGAGTACACCGAGAGCGCCCTCGCCGAGGCCGCGGGCGGACGGCTGCGGCCGCTGATCGGGCAGCGCTTCCCCCTCGACCGGGCCGCCGCCGCGCACGCCGCCATCGAGTCGCGCGCCAGCGTCGGCAAGACCCTGCTCGAGGTGCGCTGATGCTCAAGGTCGGCGTGAACCTACCGTCGTTCGGCGTGGATGAGACCGCTGGGGTGCGCGAGCATGCCCGGCACGCCGAGGAGCTCGGCCTGGAGTCGATCTGGGTCGGTGACCATCTGATCCCGGTGCGGCCGTTCCTCGACAGCACCATAGTGCTGGCCACGGCCGCCGCCGTCACCGAGCGCGTCAAGATCGGCTTCGGGGTGATGGTCTTGGCGCTGCGCCCGGCCGCCTGGGCCGCCAAGCAGATCGCCAGCCTGCAGCACCTGTCCGGCGGTCGGGTGCTGCTCGGCGTCGGCTCGGGCGGCAGCGTGCACGGCGACGCAGCCTGGCGGGCCGTCGGTATCTCCTACGCCGAGCGCGCGCAGCGCACCGACGCCGCCCTGGAGATCCTGCCGAGCCTGGTCGAGGGCAAGCCCACGAACGTGAACGGCGAGGTGATCACTCTCTCTCCGGGCGCGACGATGCCGCCCGTCCTCATCGGCGCCGGCCCCATGCGCCGAGCCGCCCGTTTCGCCGACGAATGGTATCCGGCGTTCTCCACGCCGGCTGAGATCGCCGAACAGACCCGCCGACTGGCCGGCCTCGCCGCCGAATACGGCCGCCCGGCGCCGCGCGTCACGATCGGCCTCAGCGTCGGTCTCGGCGACCTGCCCGCGTCGGTGATCGACGCTCAGGCCCGGTCGCTGATGGAGTACGGGATGACCGAGGAGGAGGCCCGTGGTGGCCTGGTCACCGGCCCACCCGCCGCGGCCGCCGAACGGCTGGCCGCACTCGCCGAGGTCGGTGTGCACCGCGTCATCGCGATGCCGTTCCCCGCCGACCGCCTCCGCCAGAGCGAGCTGCTGGCCGAGACCAACCGCCTCCTCAACCCCTGAAGATCTGGACCTGCCGCTCGGGTCCGTACCACCAGCCTCAAAGCGGAGGGCCAGGTTCTGCTCCCCGTGGGCAGGCGCTGATCGGGCCAAAAGGCGCTTCCGGAACAAGTGCCGGCTGGACGCACGCAGTCCCCGGCCACGGGTATTGACAGCGGGTCTTACGAAACGGGCAACGCCCGCGCATTGATCACAACATCACAGACTCCAGTAGCCGACAGAATCCGATTGGGTCAGACCAGTTGTTCGAGTTCGGCCAGTTGGGAGGGATCGCGCAGGAGGCCGCCGAGGATGAAGCGGGCGCCGGCGCGGGCGAGTTGTTCGGGGTCGCCCTGGTCGTACTGTGCGGCGTACTCGATGTGAGCGAGGGTGACCCCGGCGAGCATGGTCTGGCCGAGGGCCGGGTCGATGGCGGTGAACTCTCCGCTCTTCACGCCCTGGTCGATCAGCGAGCGCAGGGCCTGGTAGAGGACGTCGAGTTTGTCGGCCCAGTGGGAGAGCTCCGGAGAGAGCAGGACGTCATTGGCGTAGACGCCGGACAGGACGAGCGGGAGGCGGTGCAGGGCCGCCAGGTCCCCTACGACGTAACGGTACAGCCGCTCGGCCGGGGAGCCCGGGGAGTGCGCCGCGCGGTCGGCGGCCGCGAGGGAGTCGTCGAGGCTGAGGGCGAGCAGTTCCTCGAGGATCGCCTGCTTGTTGGGGAAGTGGTAAAACAGCGTGGGCTGCCGCACCCCCACGGCCTCGGCGATCTGCCGGGTCGAGGTGCCCCGGTAGCCGTGGCGCCGAAATAGCGCCGCGGCCTCGGCGAGGATCCGCTGCCGGGTGTCGGTGCTGGCGGCGAGTTCGGCCGCCTGTCCTACTCGTGCCACTGCCTCAGCGTATCCGGGTTCTGTCCACACTCCATTCCAAGATCCCCGGCCGGTCGTAGTGGCCAGTGACGTCGAGGTCGTGCTTGAACGCGACGGTCTCGGCGAGGTTGACGTCGGCGACGACCAGGTCAGGGCCGTAAACTGGCCCGACGCGCCACTCCCCGTCAGGGCCGATGACCCCCGAGCCGCCGGGGAAGAAGATCTCATCCCGCACGTCGGCGCCCACTCCCTGGGCGTAGGCCCGGTGAAGCTGCTGCGGCACGGAGTCGACCGGGAGGTAGGTCGCGGCGGCGACCACGAAGCAGCGTCCCTCGAACGCGTAGCAGCGGGAGGCCAGCAGGTGCGGCTCGGGCATGTCCGGCCAGAGCGCGATGTGGACCTGTTCGTCGTCGGCGTGCAGCGCCTGCCGCGCGACGGGATGCCAGTGCTCCCAGCAGATCAGGCCGCCCACCTTCCCGGCAGGGGTGTCGTGGGCGCGCAAGCCGTGGGCGTCGCCGGGGGTCCAGACGAGCCGCTCAGTGTGGGTCGGCAGCAGCTTGCGGTGGACGCCGAGGATCTGCCCGTCCGGACCAATGGTGATCATGCTGTTGTAGAGCGTCGCTGCGGTGGGGCGGGCTCGTTCATTGAAGCCCATGACGACGGTCACGGCGTTGCTCGCCGCCGCGTCGCACAGGACTTGGATGTGCGGCCCCGGCACGGTGGCGCTGGCGTTGACCAGTTTCGTGAACCAGCGCCGGGCCTCGGCGTCGTCCCAGCCCGCCAGGCCGAAGACCCAGGCCGGGTAGCCGCCGAGCCAGGTTTCCGGGAAGACGACCAGATCGGCGCCCAGAGCCGCGGCCTCGGCGATGTAGCGGGAGGCGCTGCTGACTCCGGCGTTCAGGTCGAGCAGGTGCGGGGGTCGCTGAACGATGCAGATACGGGTCATTTTCCCTACCAGTTGATGATGGCGCGGGCCGCCACCCAGGTCCATGCGAGCGCGAAACCCGCGAAGCAGGCCCATTCGACAATCTGGAGTGACCGCGAGCGGTCCACGAAGTCCGGCCACCACGCCAGGGCACCGGTGGACAGCGCGGTGTAGTAGCCGGTGATGAGCAGGATGATCGACGCGCCGAGGTCGACGACCCCGGCGGCGTCGGCCGCCACGAAGACGGTGCCGATGATGAGGGCGTCCACGTGGCCCTGGCGCAGCCGCGGCAACTGCTTGATGCCCGCCCAGCCCTTGGGCTTGGCCATGCATGCGTAGAGCAGCAGTCCCGACCAGGCGCCGATGACCAGCAGGACCAGCCCGCCCGTGCCGAGAGCGTTCATCGCCGACGCCCCGAAATGAGGATGACGGCCAGCGCGAGTACGGCGATCGCGGCGAAGACCCACACGCCCGCCCAGACCTGCCAGGCGGGCGCACCGGGCGATGCAAGCTCCGCGCGCGGCCAGGCGATGTTGACGGTTTCGAACGCCAGCCAGCCGAACGCGACCAGGTTCACCGGTGTCCCGGTCCGGCTCAGACGGAGCGATCCGGCGGGCCGCCAGCGCCCGGTCAGCCGCGCGTAGAGGGCGGCGGCCACGACCAGCAGGAAGGTGATATAGAGCCCGCCGGTGCCGAAGGTAATCATCGTGCCCATCGCGCCGTCGTTCAGGCCGAGCAGCAGGCCCGCGCCGGCGCCCAGGGTCACGGCGGTCATCGCGGCCAGCGGCACCCGACTGCGCGGGGTGACCCTGGCCAGGTAGCGGGGCAGCTTGTCGTCCCTGGCCAGGCCGAAGGCGACCCGCCCGAGATAGCCCTGCATCGACACCAGGCAGGCCAGGAACGTGGTGACCACGATGGCCAGGAACGGTTTGGCCGACCACGCGCCGAACGAGTCGATCACGGTGGGCGTGACCGGATCCGGCACCTCGCCCCTGGCCAGGGCGCCCAGGTCCTTGGAGGCGAGAGTGACCGCGACCGCCACGAGGATCACCGCGCCGCCGACGACAGCGGTCGCGGCGGCGATGGCCCGTGGCACGTTCGCCCCAGCGCCCCTGGTCTCTTCGGCCACCGACGCGCTCGCGTCGAAGCCGACGAATGCCCAGCCGCACACCGCCAACGTGGCCAGGAACGAGCCGCCAGTTCCCGCGGTGTCGAAGAGCACCGAGAAGTCCTGCTCCTGGAAGAAGAGCAGCAGCGCCAGCCCGATGACCACGGACCCGATGATCTCGGCGGCGATGCCCGCATTAACGATCGTCCGCATGACGCGGACGCCGTAGCCGTTCACCAGGAGCGCCAGGGCCAGCAGCCCGGCCGACACCAGCAGCCTGGTCGCGCCGCGCGGCTCGGCGCCGGTGAACAGCAGGCTGACCCAAGGCGCCGCCAGGTAGGCTACCGTGGCCAGCGCGGCGGTCACCGCCGCCAGATAGACGATCCCGGTGAACCAGGCGAAGCGCGGACCGACCAGCCTGCGCGCCCACTGGTATGGCCCACCCGCCACCGGAAACTCCGAGGCCAGCTCCGCGTATACGACCGCGACCAGGAGCTGCCCGGCCAGCGCCACCCCGAGCATCCACAACCAGGCGGGACCGCTGAGCAGCGAGCCCAGCGAGAAGATCGCATACAGGCCCACCACCGGTGCCACGGCCGCCACACCGATCGAGAACGTGGAGAAGACCCCCAGCCCCCGGCGCAATTGTTGCTGGTATCCGAGCTGTTCGAGCCGGGTGTCGTCAGTCTTCATAGGAACCTCTCTATCGATTGATAGAGAATCGTTCGTCAGTTCTTCTGAAAAGTCAAGAGGCGCTCTCAAGCGCCCGGCCCAGGGCTGGCTAGGGGTCCCGGTAGCAATGAGGAAACTTTCAACGAAGAGCGCGGTACCGGGCTGGGTGGGGAGTTCAGCGACATCCGGACCTGGTTCGTGGTGGAGGGCGACGCGGCTTCAGCGTTCCTGGCCTCCGGCCAGCTTTAGGGATCAGGAAGCCGTGCACAGCACGCTGCGCCAGACCCCCGTCCGGACGGCGGGCCGAGGGCC
The DNA here is from genome assembly GCF_040610775.1 of Nonomuraea sp. NPDC003709. Taxonomy (NCBI): domain Bacteria; kingdom Bacillati; phylum Actinomycetota; class Actinomycetes; order Streptosporangiales; family Streptosporangiaceae; genus Nonomuraea; species Nonomuraea sp. NPDC003709. The sequence goes on from NZ_JBEXMW010000011.1 coordinate 203,738, forward strand.
TCGCGGTCAGAGCAGGACGGTTTGCTCGTAGTCAGGAGGGTCGAAGTGAGTGACCAGATCGGCGTTGATGAGACCCGTTGCGGTGACGAGTGCCTTCTCGCGGGCGTTGCGTACGAAGATCCGTGTGGAGTCAGACAGTCGCCCCAGCGAGTACGGGCAGGGTCTGGCCACTCCGTAGAGGCGGTGGCCGGCGTAGAGAGCGATGCCGTAGGCGTGCTCGCTCATGCAGAGTACCGCGATGCGGGCCAGGAGTTCGGTGAGCTGAGTAGTGGACAACTCGTCCCACCATTGCTGTGCTGCGGCTTGCTCCCGGCGGTCGCGCTCGCGGCGTGCCGCCTCTTCTTGCCGGGTCTGTTCCTGCTGTTGACGCTCCTGTTCGCGGCGCTGTGCCGGCACCATCCACCGATCGCCAGCCGTTGGCGGGTTCGCCGGTGTCACAGCGATCGCAGGGACCGCGCACAGCCACAGGACGCGGTCACGGGAGCTGACCCAGCAGACGTCGATGCCGTCGTCGGCATACCGGTCGGTGCGCATCTGGATATCGGCGCCGGTGATCGGAGACAGTTGCGCCTCCCACGCCGTCTGGCGGCCGTGCGTGGTGGAGGTCGCCATCACATCGGCCCGCCAGGAGCCGTCGGGCGCCGGCAGTTCCAAATCGGCCGACCAGCCCGCACTGCGGATCGCCTCGGCTGGGGGTTCTTGTGGCGGGTCTTGCCCATGACCTCCCGCTCCGGCCCCGGAAACGGGACGTCGAGATGGGGTGGACGCCACCGGTCGCGTGTCCGCTGCCGCTGTAACAGGCCGGCCAGGCCGTCCGTGGCGAACCGCATGGCGGCATGAGCCGTTTCGGCCCGCAGGTGGGGGTGAATCCGGTCCTAGTATGGCGCCATCGCCGCCTGGTGGCAGGCGTGCACCGCCGTCGTCAGCGCGAGCCGTGCCTGGCGGTCGTCGGCGTCGAGGCCACGTACGGGCGCGGGAAGGACCTGCCGGTTCGGCAGCGTTTCGAGCCGCTCGCGCATCCAGTGGACAGGTGCCGTCCGCACGGTGTCCAGGGCCTCGTCGAGGTCGGGCGTGTGCCCGGCCAGGGCCGCCAGATCGAGCGGGATCCGGCTGGCGGGCGTGAGGAACCGCATGACGGGCAGGGCTGAAAAACCTTGCCGGCTTATGAGGCGCCCGGTAGGGATGGGCAGGCGAACATCGAACCGGATCAGCCGGTGGCCCTTGTCGTCGGCGCCTCGTCGGGGGTGGGCCGGGCGACCGCCGAGGCTCTGGCGAGAAGAGGTCATGCCGTATTCGGCACGAGCCGTACACGGTCGCGCGTGAACAGCCCGGACCTCACCCCATTGGAGCTCGAGGTCGGCAGCGAGGATTCGGTCAATTCGGTTCCTCGGAGTCCACCGCGTGGTACGCGCGATCCTGCCGGCCATGCGCCGGCAGGGCAGGGGCCGGCTGATCCTGATGAGTTCCAGTGCTGCCGTCTCCGCCATTCCCTTTCACTCCCTCTACTCCGCGAGCAAAGCCGCACTCAACCACTACGCTGACGCATTACGCGACGAGGTCGCGCCCTTCGGCATAGAAGTGGCGTGCATGGAGGCCACCAGCGTACGCACGGGGGCGGCGGACTCCATGATTACGGACGAGCCGATCCACGCCTACGAACCCCGGCGAACGCGGGTCGTCGACCGCTTCCGTCAACTCCAGCACGACGGGCGCTCACCCGAACCGCTCGCCCAGGCCATAGTGCGTGCCGTCGAATCCCGGAAAATGCGCCACGTCTATCGCGTCGGACCACGGGCCCCGGTTCCTGCCGGTCCAGCGTTCCGTGCTGCCCGGACCTGCGTTCCGCCGGGTCTACGGTGGCTTCTTCGGTTTGACGCGGACTCGCTGAAACCCTCCCGCTCACAGGTCCGCGGTCCGGCGATGCGCCAACCATCCGGATACCGGCAACGCCCTCCATGCGCAACTCGCATCCCAGTCAGACCGCCACCATGGCGTCCTGGCGCCCACCGCGCTTGAAGCTGCCCGGTTCAGCGCCGTGCCTTACATACCTGACAAGATCATCTCGCTCTGACCTGGGAGAAGAGGCCAGATCCCAAGATAACGATTGCAGCGCGTGCAGCCGCTCGTTCTCCGCCCGCCGCACCTCGCCGACTCCACCGAGGCCCACAGCCGCGCCGCCACGGACTGGCGCACCTCGGCCTCGCACGCGCCGAAGTCGCGGTAGCCCAGCAGCTCGTGGATCTCCCACGCGTGCTCGTAGGCGGTCTTGGGACGCTGGCCAAAGTCGGCCAGGCAGGACGGGTCGAGGTCAAGCTGCTCGGCGACGAAAGCGACCGCGCCGGAAGGCACCACGAGCGGGTCCTCGGTCAGGAACACCCCGAGCATCCGGACCGTCCCCCACTGCACCGCCCACCCCAGAATCGTCGCAGGGCGCCGCTTGCTCGCCAGAGCGTCCAGGGCCGCACGGTCCAGCCGGAAGAACTACTCCAGCTCCGCCGGTGAGGGCTCCTCAGGGAAGCGACCATAGCGGGCGATCTGCTCATCAGAGAGAAATTCGAAAGGCATGGCCCAGGAACGTAGGCCCCGCAACCAGGACAAACGAGAGCAGCCACCGAACCGAAACGAAGATCACGTTCCTGGCGCCAATTTCTGCACCCAGGCTCCTCAAAGGCCGATCCACACCGTCCTGCGGCGCCGCGCGGCCGGCGAACCCGTCGAGAAAATCCGCAAGGACCTGATGACCCCCACTGGCAGACCAAGGGACACAACTCCTCCCTTGCCAGCGTCTACCGCGCCCTCGCAGAACACGAGAAAACCCAGCGCCACCCCGACGCTGTCGAACAGGCCCGCGCCGAGTACGCCGTCCTGCGCCAGGGGCGCTGATCTCGCTCAATCAGCCCTCACCGCCGATAACCAGGGCGGGTCGTCCCTACTGGGCCCCCTGTCAGCGTGCCTCCGATGGAGGGTGGGGTAGCCCGCCGCGGTGTGTGGCCACAAGAGATGCCGTCAGCGTGGCTACAGCCGCGATGCCGATGGACAGAATCACCCTGCCGACGCCTAGGACGGGGGTGGCCAAGGCCAGCACCAGCACGATGACTGCCCCGGCAACCATCAGGTTCGGATGTGCCAGGCCGGTGCGTGTCAGTCGGCGCAGCCAGCACATGATCAGGAGGAACCCGGCCACCGGTACCGCCACCGCGAACGTCGCCGTCGTCGGGGCCACGTGGGCGCGGTGCACGGCCACGTCAACGGTGACCTGCAGGCCTGCGCCGAGTGCGGCGACCGCGGCGAACACCAGGTAATGGGCGTAACCCCAGGACAATGCGATACGCGGCGTGCTCAGGGCGGCGTCCGGGCCCATGAAGTAGATCCACCACATTGTGAACACCAGGATGAGGCCGCCAGCGGCTATCAGCAGCATCTGTCCGGAGACGCCGCGTTCGGACAATGCGGATTGGATGCTGGTAAGGCTAGCGAAGATGACCTCGCCGAGGACGATGATGGTGAACAGCCCGTAGCGTTCAGAAATGTGGCCAGGGTGCCACGGCGTGGCCATGCCCCGGAACTCGGCCCACAGCGGCACCACTAGTTCGGCGATCACGAGGACCGCGAACCCCGTGTAGTCCCATGGATGCGGCAGCGCCAACCGAACAAGCCAGCCTGCCTGGACCGCCATGATGCCGACGGCGTACCGGATCCCCGCCGGGCGGCCGGTGGGGTCTTGCCGAGCTACCCGCAGCCACTGGGCGACCAGCGCCACGCGCATCACCACATAACCAATGGTGATCACGGTGAAGTCGTAGGAGGTCGCCGCGGCGGGCACCCCGGCCGCCAGTACCAGAACACCCGCCATCTGGAGCAGAGTCAGCAGCCGATAGGCAACGTCATCGGTGTCGTAGGCCGAGGCGAACCAGGTGAAGTTCATCCACGCCCACCAGATCGTGAAGAAAACCATCACATAGCCCAACAGTCCGACGCCGAGGTGGGCTTCGGTCACGTGGTGGTGCAACTGGGCGGCCGCCTGCGCCACCGCGACCACGAAACAGAGGTCGAACAGCAGCTCCAACGGGGTAGCAACGCGGTGTGCCTCGCGCGGATCCCGCGCCCGCATCGTGCGGAGCCATCGCCTGGCCCGAGTCGGGTTCGCCGATCGCCGATCGCGCGTCATCCGTTCCCCTTATGATCGTCAGAGTCGGAGGCCGCGCACCTGGTCCGCCTGACCGGTGCCGATGTTCCGCTCCCACGCCCGCAAACCCGATCAGCAGCACAAGCCCCCGCGTCATAAACCTGGCCCATACGATCTTGGCCGGCCGCCTTGGCCTGCGCGGTACCGATGCGCTGCAGCTCGATCTGCTCGGTGCCTCGATCGAACCGGCGGTCTTCTCCCGAACGTATCCCAGCCGCCCCCTGTCCGGAATGACCACTGCTGCCCACACCGCCATCGTCCCGCTCCGTGCCGCCGACGCCGGACAGGCCCTGATCAACGCTACGGCCGCGCTGCAGGAGGCAACCAAAGAGGCACACCGGAAGGCGTTCAGGTGTCATGCAGCCGCATTCAGGCCGGGTGGCGTTTCATCAGCGGCAGGCGCAGGACGAAGCGCGCGCCTCGCGGAGAGTCATCGATCTTCAGGGTCCCGTAGTGGGCTGTGGCGATCGCCCGGCTGATGGCAAGGCCCAAGCCGGTGCCTGCGGGGTCCTTCCGGTGCCCTTCTTCCAGGCGGACAAAGGGCTGGAACACGCGGTCTCGGTCTTCGAGGGCGATGCCATCCCCGTCATCGCTCACTGTCACCACGGCCTGGTCATCCTCGCGGCCGGCGCTGACCTCGACGCTGGTTGCTGCGTGCCGCTGGGCGTTGACTACCAGGTTGTTCAACACTCCGATCAGCTGCATATGGTTGCCGAGAACCATCACCTCGCCCTTCACCCGCGTGCGCACCGGCACGTCCCGGGTTGTGGTGACCAGCTCATCGTGTACCAGCGCGCCGAGATCGACCGGTTCGGGAGGCTCAGGAGCCGCCGTGCGGATCCGGGCGAACACCATGATGTCATCGATCAGCGCTCGTAGCCGGTCCGTCGTCGCCAGCCCTGTTCTGATCGTCTCGCGAGGATCGACGTCATCCGGATACAGCACGGCTTCCTCGAGTTGGGTCTGGAGACCGGCCACGGGGGTCTTGAGCTCGTGGGAGACAATCGAGGCGAATTGCCGTTGCTGCTGCACTGCCGTCTCCAGCCGGGACAGGGTCTGGTTGGCGGTGCGTGCCAGCTGTCCGATCTCATCACCGCCCGGTGGTTCCGGCACCCGAAGGCTCAGATCGGTGACGCTGATCTCCGAGATTCTCGCGCGGATCGCTGCCACCGGTCGTAGCGCTCGCCCGACCGCAGCCCAGGTGATCCATGTGGCGAACCCGGTCGCCAGCAGGGCTGCGGCCAGCGTGCTGAACTCGAGGATGTGGGTGGACAGGGCGGGAGGCTCGGCCGTTCCGGCGTAGACGACATGGGGCTCTCCTCCCCAAAGGAATGAGGCCTCCTGGGGTGAGACACGGACCGACGTGAGCACGAAGCATCCGCTGGGGGAGCACTCTGTGAGGTGGATGATCCGGTCGTCATGGGGCGGCCGGACGGCGCTCAGCGGGGGCCTGCCCGCGCCCGCGGGACTGGCGGCCACCACCCGACCGCGGGAGTCGACGAGTTGCAGAAGGTTGACAGCGGCCGGGGGAACCGGGCTCGCGATGCGGCCGGGCGTCATGGACGCGATCCAGTCTGTCGCCACTCGCTGCGTGTCACGGAAGATCTGGTCCCGGACTCTGTTGCGGACCGTGAGGTCGAGACCGATGGCGATCAGCACGAAGAAGATCAGGGACAGCGTCGCCGCGGCCACTGTGAAACGTGTTTGGATTGAGCGACGACGAAAGAGGAATCTCACCCATGCACTCCCGTGACTCCCGCCGCACTCACCAAGTCCATCCATGCACTGGTGGAAGCAAAAGTCCGTTGTTACGATCTGGGACGAGTTCGGCGTGACACGGCATTCAGCGGCGGATCACGGCCACTGGCCTGCGCTAACAATGCTCCCGCGTACGCCCTGTCTCCTACAGGGTTACCACACCAGGGCATCTGCTCCGTCCGCCCAGCCCCTGGCCGGCCTGCTGTGCCAGGTGTTCGATGTGCGGTTGTGCCCGGGTACTGGGCGGGCTCGCCTCCAACTGGGCCCCGGCTGGAGCGAAGACGCAATTTTCCAACCTGTATACCGTCAACCTGCAGTAATAACGGTCACGGTAGGGTCGGGAGCTGGCGCGGTTGTTTCTCCTGGTGGTAGGACCTGAGGCCGTCGATGCCGCCGGTTTCCCGGACGGGTGTGCTACCCCCAGTGGCCATGACCAGGTTCTTGGCTCCGTTTCCAGCTCCCGCCGCTTCGAACGTGCATGCGGTTCTTCCGCACACGGCTCTCCGACGCCCTTCACCGATGGCGTTCGGCCGTCGCCCGCCAGGAGCGGAAGGGCTTGGGAGCGACGACGGCTCCATCGAGGTTGATCAGGCCGAGCTGAGTGGGGTCGGTGTAGATGGCCTGAAGCCAGCCCCACTTGCGCCCTCGTTTGTGCTTCTTGCCGAGGAATAACGCCAGCCTCGCCATGCCCTTCCTCGCCGACGACGGCACCGACCCCGACCCGGACGCGCTAGCGGCTACTCCACGATCATCACGGAAAACGCCTCTGGGTACCGTTTCCCTGGCTTGGCTCGGCCGGCAACGCCACTGACCACGCTCTACCTGGACAAGCGACGGCTGGGTGAAATGGCCGTCCACCAGGTCGACCGGCTCCTCGCCGGTGAACTGCCGCCCCCGCCGTCCTGACGCCGCGTCTGAACGTTCGCGGCACGACCTGACCCGGGGAGGGCGGCGGTAGTGAACGTGGTCCCGGGTGAAGAGGCCGTCCCGGACTGCACTGTCCTGCCGCTGACGGTGACCGTGACGGTATCCAAGAGAGCTCTTGCCGACCGCCCGCGGATTGGGTCAGAAGCCGCCAGGATTTGAGGGACCTGATCGACCAGAGGTAGATCGCGAAACCAGAGGGCCGTCCTCGGACTCCGCGCTCCTGTCGCTCTTGAACTGTCCGCTGAGCACGATCCAGGTGCTGATCGCGGCGAGCGGGGTGGTGACGAGCAGTGTGGTGGTGTTGATGTCGAGGTTGGGCAGAAGCATGCCGGTCAGCAGGAAGAGCACCATGTTGTTGCCCGCGTGGGCCAGACTCGATGCCCAGATGGTGCCGCTGCGCAGCCGTAGCCAGGCGAGGATGATCTCCTGAAAGAGAAAAGTGACGGTCCAGATGAACAATCCGAGGGGGACGTTCTCGAACTCGATGTAGCCGACGAAGGCCAGCGGGTAGTGCCACACCGCCCAAATAAGTCCGGTAACGGTCACGGACAGAATCGGGCGGTCGGTGAAGATACGCGACCTCAGATAGCTGGTCCAGCCGAATTCCTCTCCCCAGTAGACGGGGACGAGCAGGACGACGACCGCCATCAGCAGGGAGAGCGATGCCCAGGCGGGCAGGCCCACCACTATGGTGTCCAGCGGCGACAGGTCCGGACTCCACAGCCCCAAGGCCGCCGCTAACCCGACGGCCGCCATGACAACGAGCAGCGGACCCACCCAGGCGACGAGATAGTATGGCCAGCCGCTGCTGAGCCGGAGTGCTAGTCCGGCGTCGCGGAACCCCTCTCTGGTGATCCAGCGGCGGACAATGATCGCCGCTATGGCTGGAAAAAATGCCATCGGCAGTTGTACCAAGGGATTGACCAGGGATAGGCCCAAGAGGAATGAGGCCCCGAAAATGTATGCCCATGTCGTCCCGAAACAGATGACGAGAAAGGCCACGACGCCTTTATTTTTCGTGCTCATCCGCAGCCCTTTCGGTGCTTGGTCCACAACGAGCACAGATCGTTTCAGCAAGGATTGTGTACCCGGCTCGGCTTTTTGACCGAGATTCGTCGGGGATCTATCGACCGTTCGGCCAAGGCCGGTCGTGGTGGGGCACCGCCCCATCCGGGATCACGGGCGGCCGAGGTGGGCTGAGGCCTCTTCCGGCTCCATCGGGTGCCGTGGTGCTCGACCACTCGATGACGATCTGGCCGATCAGCGAGGCGAAGTCGGGTTCGATCCGATGGCACTGGTGTTATCTGGGGTGGTTGAGCGAACGCGCTGGTCAGGGCTCGGGGAGGGCTAAGAAACGTCAGCCACGTAGGAGTTCTCCGAGTTGTGCTGCTCGGTCTGCGCGGGTGCGCTGGAGGGCCTGGCGGAGGCGTTCGGCGGGGACTTCGAACGCTGCGAAGTGGCTGGGATTGCCGTACTGGTATGGCCCGTACACCGGGGGCCGCCAGTCGCCGTCGACCATGGCTCCGCGCTGGAGCACGTCCCGGTCGAAGAACGGCGCGGGTGCCCAGCGACCCCGCTCCGGCTGGTCCAAATCGCTCTCCCAGGCTTGCTCTCCGCCCATCTTGTCCTCGGCCCGTCCGGCGAGCTCCCCGTCCTGATAGGTGTCGGGGTGCCACCTGAGGGCGGCGGCGATCTGGGCGCGGCTCTTGCCCACTCGCACACGCAGATGCACGATCCGCTCGCCGTCGCGCAGGCCACACAGGTCGAGAGGTTCAGGCAAGCCGACCGCACGAGCCAGCCGCGGCAGAACCGGAGCGCGAGGGCGGCGGGTGCCGGCCAAGGAGAAGTTCACCGCCCGCTCCGACAGACCGGCAGCGGCCGCGATCTCCGCCACCGTCAGCCCCTGTGCCTCCCGAGCGGCGCGTAGGCGCAGGCAGTCGTACCCGTAGTCGGCCTCCCACACGGAACCTCCAGCAGACGATGGTGCGGGTCTTGCCGGACGCCGGCGTGCCACATTCCCCTGAACAAACCGTGGAGACGGACAGGGGTCCGACGGTGCGCTGCGTACGCTTCCACCGTTTGTTCAGGGCGAAGTCTGGAGCACGGCACATCCCTTACCTGGCTGACGTGACAGAACAACCCCTGGATATCCGTAAGCCACGTGCGCACACTCGCGTCGACGCAGGCTCGGAGTTGCGGCCGTTCCACGACCCGGCCGCCGGGGGATGAGGGTTCCGCGCTGGCTCGCCGGGCCGGGTCATTGGGCGGTGTACCCGCCGTCGACGAAGAGCGCGACGCCGGTGACGTAGCTGGCGCCGGGGCTGCACAGCCACAGCCCGGCCTACCCTCCCGTCGTCCTGTGTGGAAGGGTGCGTTCTAGATCACCAGCGGGTGTGGGAGGACATGCGGGTGCCCAGCGAGAAACTGAAGCCGCTTGAGGCGGGCGACCCGAAGACGGTCGGTGGGTACCGGTTGCTGGCGCGGCTGGGGGCGGGCGGGATGGGTCGCGTCTACCTGGGCCGCTCGAAGGGCGGCCGGCCGGTCGCGGTCAAGGTGATCCACCCGTACCTGGCGGAGGACGCGCAGTTCCGGCGGCGGTTCGAGGCGGAGGTCGCCGCGGTGCGGCGGGTCGGGGGCATCCACACCGTGCAGGTGGTGGACGCCCGCGCCGACGCCGATCCGCCCTGGCTCGTGACCGAGTACATCGCGGGGCCGTCGCTGCACGAGGCCGTCGGCGAGCACGGCGCGTTATCCGATGCGGCGGTCGCGGGGCTCGGCGCGGGCCTGGCCGAAGGGCTGATGGCGATCCACGAGCGGGGCGTCGTCCACCGGGACCTCAAGCCCGGCAACGTGCTGCTCGCCCAGGACGGGCCCCGCATCATCGACTTCGGCATCGCCCGCGCGCTCGACGCCACCTCGCAGACCACCCGCACCAGCGTGGTCGGCACGCCCGGGTTCATGTCGCCCGAGCAGCTTCGGGGCCGCGAGGTCGGGCCGGCCAGTGACGTGTTCTGCCTGGCTGCCGTGCTGGCCTTCGCCGCCACCGGCCGGCGGCCCTTCGGCGAGGGCCCGATCGAGGCCCTCGGCTACCGCGTCATCCACGAGGAACCCGACCTGACCGGCGTGCCGGAGCCGCTGCTCCCGCTGATCGCGTCCGGCCTGGAGAAGGATCCGGAAGACCGGCCCGGCCTCGACGCGTTCCTCGAACGTTGCTCCGCGCTCGCCGAGGGCGGGGACGCTCCGCTGCCGGAGCCCGTCAGCACGATGATCGCCACGCGGGTGGCGGAGACCGAGGTGCTGGCGCCCCCGCCGCAGGACGCGCCGGGGAACGGCCGGCGGATTCCGCCGCTCGGACGAATGAAGCTCCCGGTGGCCGCGGTCGTGGGCGTCCTGCTGGTCGCCTTCGCCGCCTGGGCCATCGGGGACGACGGAAACGCACCGGCCACCTCCAAGGCCATCGCCACTCCCCAGCAGACCCCGACTTCCCCGACACCCGCGCCTCAGCCGTCCGAGACCGCGAGCGCCACCGACAGTGCCACCCCCACCCCCACATCCGATCCCACCCGCAAGGCGTTCGAGAAGATCTCGGCGGGCGACTGCCTGGACGCCTACGAGCGTCCGTCCGGCGAGTGGAACAGGAGCAAGCCGCGCGCGGTCGGCTGCGGCCGCTCCGACGCCTACCTGAAGGTGCTCAAGGTGGTCGACGACTCCTCCGAGTGCCTCAGGCACAGCGCCGATCTGGACGGGGAACTGTGGTGGAGCTACGGCGAGGACGCGAACGAGATCGCCCTCTGCGTGCAGCGGCAGTTCCGCACGGGTGACTGTTTCCTGGCCACAAAGGGTGAGAACGAGAACTCGGTCGCCATCAACAACGCGGATCTGATGACGTCGTGGCCGTGCGGGGCCGGCTCCGCTCCAAGGGAGTACGACTTCGTCCTCCGTATCACCGCGTTCACCAGCGGTTCCTGCCCGCCGGGCGGCAGAAGGGTCCACTGGGAGGTCCGCGGCCGCACCCTCTGCACCCGCATAGTCTGACCACGTCCGCCACCACGGCACCGGCACCACACCTGGAACGGATCCTGCCGGCCGCGCGGGACCTGGTCATCGAGCGCGGACCCGCCGTGCCGCTGGACGACATCGCGCGCCGGGCGGGCGTCGGCGGCGGGCGAGGGCGTGCTCGGCGGTGCCGCGAGCTGGAGGTCTCCTCGCCGAGGCGAAGGTCGTGGCCGACGCCGGCCAGGTGCTGGTGGCGGGACTTGGCCTGGAGTTCGGGGGCGGTGCGGCTGGCGGCGGCGGTCAGTGCGGCTGGTGCAGTGCCGCTCGCCCAGACTCCGGTCGGGGCCGCGACCCGGACGAGGAGCGGCGGCCGCCGGGCCTGGCGCAGCCGGACGAGGTCATCGAGGGTCGGCCACGCCACGATCGACGACGTGGAGATCCGGGTGGCAGGGCTGATCTGCAAGGACGATCTCAGCGGAGTCAACCGCCATGCTGAGCCGCATCGTCAGTGCGTGCCAGCCGGGTGATCGCAACCGCCGCAAGGCGCCCGGACCACTGCAAGCCGGGCTCAATCCCTGCGCAAGGCGCCACCCTTAGCGTCGCAGCGTGTTCAAACGACTGGTCCTCGGCGCCGCCCTCACTGCGGCTGCGACACTGACGCTCTCCTCCACCGGCCCCGCCTTCGCCGCTCCCGTCTCGGCCGGGACGCCCGCGCCCGGCACGGTGGCGAACAAGCTGTTCCACGCCTGGCTGGCCGCCGACCGCGCGGCCGCGGCGAAGGCGGCCACCCCCACCGCGGTCAAGACGATCTTCACTTATGCCTACCGCGCACCCGACCGCTTCGACGGCTGCTCCAGCAACGTGTGCCGGTTCGTGCACACAAGCGTGCGCGTGCCCGGCGGGCTTGACGGCATCGCGATGGTGGTCACCGGCTCGAAGGTCAGCAAGGTCTACCTGTCGCGGCACATCACCGAGCCGCCCACCGTGGCCAAGCACCTCTTCGCCGCCTGGAAGCGCGGCGACGAGTACAGCGGCCTCGAGGTCGCCACCTCCACCACGGTGCAGAAGCTGTTCAAGGTCACCTACGACCCGCGCGGCGCCACCCACTTCTTCCAGGGCTGCAGCAAGGAGCCGCAGGGTTACTCGTGCGCCTACTCCTATGAGGGCGGCGCGATGCTGATGCACGTACGCGGCTCCAGGAACGCCGGCTACGAGGTTCGCTCGATCTCCTACCTGGCCGACTGAGGGGAGAGCGGTCAGGGGCCTGCCAAGGCGACTTCAGGCGGCCACACGCGATCGAAGACCCGCCCGGACTGGTTTCGACGGCAGGCCTCCAGTGCCGCGATCTGGCGGTCAGCCTCTGCCCGGGTACGCCGCGTCAACCGGACCGGCGCGGGATGTGATCGTCGTTCAGGAGGAGTGGACTTATGCCACTGCGGTCCTATGGTGTGCTGGCCGGGCGCGCGGTCGACCGGCGTCGCGAAGGGGGCGCGGACACCCCGCGCTACCGGATCCACCTCACCGACGCCACAGGGACCGATTACAGGGTGGCGGCGAACGTGCAATCGCAGCAGGCCCCCTCCGAGCTGGTGTACCTGGCGGCCGCAGACTTCCGTCAGATCACCCTCCTGGATGACACCGGGCTCAAAATTCATGGGGTCGCCTACACCGCAGACCAGGCCAACCCCGAAGGGTGGACCTGACGTCTCGCAACGAAGGGCAGGCGCCCCCGTCCCTCAACGCCGGGCGTGCCACTGACCCGTGTGGAGATGCGAAGCCCGTCCCGGGTCGCTTCTCGATTGACTGCCGCGTGGAGTCGCTCTCTGTCACCAGGTAACGGCCGATCAACCGTACCGGCTGCAGACTTTACTCATCGGGCGGCGTTTCATGCGGGAACACTGCGTCACGTTCCGCTACCCTCCCCACCGCAACCTGCCACCGCGGACCTACACAGGAGGACACCCGACGATGCCGATTGACCCGTTGATGTCAGAACGGTTCCCACGGACCTCCCGCTACAACCCGGACTGGATCCGCTCCAGTGTCAGCGGCGGGGCCAACTCGCTGTGGCTGGCCGAGTGGCTCACCGAGGCGATGTCGTTGGGGCCCGGCATGCGGGTGCTGGATCTGGGTTGCGGCCGGGGCGCCTCGTCGATCTTCCTGTACCGCGAGTACGACGTCCAGGTCTGGGCCACCGACCTGTGGTTCAGCCCCGACGAACGCATGCAACGCATCTACGACGCCGGCGCCGAGCACGCGGCGTTCCCCATCCACGCCGACGCCCGAGCCCTGCCGTTCGCCGCGGGCTTCTTCGATGCCGTCGTCAGCATCGACTCGTTCGTCTACTACGGCACCGACGATCTGTACCTGAACTATCTGGCCAGGTTCGTCCGGCCGGGCGGGCAGATCGGCATTGCCGGTGCCGGACTGGTCCAGGAGATCGACGGACCGACGCCCGAGCACCTGGCGGCGTGGTGGGAGCCGAGCATGGCCAACCTGCACTCGGCCGAGTGGTGGCGCCGCCACTGGGATCGTAGCGGTGTCGCCCATGTGGACGTGGCCGACACGATGGCCGACGGGTGGAAGTACTGGCTGGAATGGCAGCGGGCGATCGCACCGGACAACCAGGTGGAGATCGACGCCCTCACCGCCGATGGCGGACGCCACCTCGGTTACGTGCGCGCGGTCGCCCGTCGCCGGCCGGACGTCGCACTCGACGAGCCCATCTCCTCGGTCCCCGTCACGTATGTCAAGCGGCCCCTGTACCGCCCCCGGACGAGGACCAACAGGCTCGACGCCGGCATTTGACGGATGCCTCGCCCGCCCGACCGACCGAACTTCAGGGCGGGCGAGGTCTCGGTTGGCAACGCATCGTGTTGGCGTAGTTCTCTGCGTCGACGTCGCCCTTGACGGCGTGCTCAAGGAGCGTGATGTGCTCCATCACAGAACGCTGGAGGTCGGAGATGGGCCGGACGCCAGCTTTCATCGACCAGGCGCGCGCCGCCGGCTTGGCGCGCAGGGGTGGTTTCCGAACGAAATGATCCACCCTCCTGGGGACATATGATCGTTTCAGCAGGTATTTGCCCGATTGTCGGAAGGCCTCCATGACCCACCCCCTCAGTCGGCGGTCCGCCCTTCTGGGCGCCGCGGCCTTAACCGGCCTCTCCCTGTGGGAGCGACCGGCCGAGGCGGTCGGCGCCGCCGCGTTCGACGCCGCGCGCGAGCGGTGGGTGAGCCTGCTGGCCGGCGGGTCGTACGACGCCGCGTACGCCGACAAGACGCAGGCGGTCGAAGGCTCGGCCAACGCGGTGCTGCGCAAGCTGAAGCTCACCCCCGGCGCCCCGAGCCTGTGGCCCGACCTGCCGCTCGGAGACCCCCGGACGGGCAACTTCAACCGCGCCTACAACCGCATGCGCACGCTGGCGCTGGGCTGGGCCACGCCGGGCACCGCCCTGCACCGGAACGCGCAGGTCGCCGAGACGGCGGTCAGCGCGCTGGACTTCCTGTACGAGCACGCCTACCGCGAAGGGCTCGACCGGCAGGGCAGCAACTGGTACTGGTGGGAGATCGGCGTCCCCCGCGCGCTGACCGACACCTGCGCCCTGATGTACGACGGCCTGCCCAAGGACCGCATCGAGCGCTGGCTGCGCCCGTTACGCCGCTGGTGCCCCGACCCGGAGCGCCGCGTCAGCCACCCCGGCGTCGTCGAGACCGGCGCCAACCGGGCGGGCAAGGCCATGGCGGTGGCGATGCGCGGCTTGCTCACCCACGACGCACGCCTGGTCAAGCGGGCCAGGGACGCCGTCTCCGATCTGCTGCGGCGGACCAAGGGCCCGGGCGACGGCTTCTACCGTGACGGGTCGTTCATCCAGCACGACGTGTTCCCGTACACCGGCAGCTACGGCGTGGACTATCTGGACAGCGTGGCCAAGCTGATCGCCATGCTCGCGAAGTCACCGTGGGAGATCGGCGGAATCGGGAACGTCTACGACATCGTGGACCGCTCGTTCACGCCGTTCATCTTCGACGGGCTGATGATGGACTGCGTACGCGGCCGGCAGATCTCGGTGCAGGGCCACCGCGACTACCACTCGGGGCAGAAGGCGGTCGAGGCCATCCTCACCTTGCTGGAGGCGGCGCCCGAGCGCTATGCCCAGCGCTGGCGGCCGCTGGTGAAGGGCTGGCTCACCCGCAACCAGGCCATCCCGTACGACACGCTCGCGCCGCTGCCGAGCATCGCGGGAGCCAAGGCCCTGCTGGCGGACCCGTCGGTGCCGGTCGGTCCGCGTCCGACGGGCACGTACGTCTTCGCGGACATGGACCGGGTCGTGCACCACCGTCCCACCTGGGCCTACGCGATCGCGATGAGCTCGGAGCGCATCGGCGCGGCCGAGGCCATGAATCTGGAGAACCTGCACGGCTGGTACACCGGCGACGGCATGACCTACCTCTACACCGGCGACCTCACCCACTGGAACGACGACCTGTGGCCCACGATCGACCCGTACCGGCTGCCGGGCACGACGGTCGACACCCGCAGACGCGCCGATCTCCGGCACGGCAAGCGTCGCCTGCCGCCCACCCCGTGGGCGGGCGGCGTGGCGCTCGACGGCGAGTACGGCGTGGCGGCCATGAGGCTGATCGCCGACGGCTCCTCGCTGCGGGCCAGGAAGGCGTGGTTCCTCCTCGATGACGCGGTGATCGCCCTCGGCGCCGGCATCACCGCCTCCGACGGCCGCCGCATCGAGACCGTCGTGGAGAACCGCAACACCCACGACACTCACCCGCCGCTGACCCAGGGCGACGGCTGGGTCCACCTCTGCGGGGTGGCCGGCTACGCGCTGCTCGACGGCGTCAAGGCGAAGGTGATCCGCGGGAAGCGCACCGGCCGCTGGCGGGACATCGACAAGGGCGCCACCACCGGCGGCGACGACACCCCCGTTACCAGGCACTACACGACGATCCTCGTCGACCACGGCGTCGATCCGCGCAGGGCGCGCTACGCCTATGCCGTGCTCCCCGACGCCTCCGTCGCCCAGACCGCGGCGTACGGCGGGCGGGTCGAGATCCTCGCGAACTCCCGCACGGTGCAGGCCATTTCCCGCGACGGCGTGCTCGCCGCCGTCTTCTGGCGCGCGGGGACCGTCGAGACCGCGGACGGCCCGCTCGCCGCCGACGGCCCCTGCACGCTGCTGATCCGCCGCGACCAGAAGCGGGTACGGCTGGCGGTCTCCGACCCGTCCAGGACCGCCGACGAGGTGAAGATCAAGCTGCCCTGGCCGGTGAAATCGGTCAAGGAGAGCGATCGCAGCGTGCGCAAGTCCAAGAAAGCGGTCAAGGTGGAGGTCGGCGGCAGTCGCGGGCACGCTCACACCGCTGTGGTGCTCGTCTGAAACCTCCGGGGCGAGCCCATGGGCTGATCACCGCCGGTGTGGCACGATGCGAATGGGCACCCTAGCCGGGCGGAGCCGCCATGAAGGCCCCGGAACGGATCTACGCCGGTGCGGCGGTGGCCGCCGGCGTGGTCGTGCTGGTCGTCGTGCTCCGGTTCGGCGGCGCGATCCAGCCGGAGCTCCCGGGGCTGCCCACCGCCGGGCCGGTCACCGTGTGGGGGCTGCCGCTGGTCCGGTTCTGCTACGACGTGTGCGCGCTCGCCTGTGTCGGAACGCTCACGGCGGCCGCCCTCGCCCCCAACGGTACGAAAGAGTCCGAGGCGTGCCTGCGCGCGGCCGGCTGGTGGGCGCTCGGCTGGACCTTCGCCGCGCTGCTGAGCTACGTGCTGACCCTGTCCAACCTCATCCCCCTGCCCGTCGCGGACCTGCTCGGGGCCCCTGACCTGCTGCGGTTCGGCACGGCGCTGCCGCAGACCCGGGCCCTGCTGTGGGTCCCGGCCGTGGCGGCGCTGGCGGCCGTCTCCTCGCGGCTGCGGACGCTGCCCGCCTGGGTACGCCCGCTGATCGCCGCCGTCGGGCTGTTGCCGCCCGCGTACGTGGGGCATGCCGCCTCCGCCGGTGACCACGACATCGCCGTGTCCGCGTTGATGTCGCACCTGGTCTCGGTCTCCGTCTGGGTCGGCGGCCTGGCCGCGGTGCTCGTCCACTTCCGCCGCTCCGAACACCTTCCGACGGTGCTGCCCCGCTTCAGCACGCTCGCCCTCTGCTGCTTCGCCGCCGTCGCCGTCTCCGGCGTGGCCGGCGCCTGGGTACGGCTCGGCAGCCCATCCGACCTCTGGCAGAGCACCTACGGGCAGCTCCTGGTGGCCAAGACCGTGGCGCTCGTGACGCTGGGCCTGTTCGGCTGGACGCATCGCCGCCGCACCGTCGCGGGCGTCGCCGACCGGACCGTACGCCACACCTTCGTGCGACTGGCGACCGGCGAGCTGACCGGGATGGCGGCGGTCATCGGGCTGGCCGTCGGCCTGTCCCGCACCCCGCCACCACCAGGCAGCGGCGGCGGCCACGACCACCTCGTCCTGGAGTACCCGCTCGCCCCCTTCACCCCAAGCGCACTGATCACCGAGGTCCGCCTGGACCCGACCGTCCTGCTGCTCCTGGCGCTGCCCGCCGTCGCCTACCTGGTCGGCGTGCGCCGGGCCGCGTCATGGCCGGTCGGACGTACGGTCGCCTGGTGCGCGGGGGTGGCGCTCATGGCGCTGGTGCTGCTCGGCGGCGTGGGCGGGTACGCGCGGGCGATGCTGTCGGCGCAGGTCCTGCAGCACGTCGTGCTCACCGCCGTCGCCCCGCTCCTGCTCTGCCTGGGTGCGCCGCTCACCCTGGCCGCGTCCTTACGCGAGGACCTCGAACTCCCCGCCCGCCGCCTGACCCACCCTGCCTTCCTCCTCGCCGTCTACCCGGTCGCTTTCCTGCTGCTGTACGCCACGCCGTGGCTCCCGTGGTCCCTGTCCGGCTACGCCCAGCACCTGCTCACCCAGGTCCTGTTCGTCGGCCTCGGCCTGCTGATCTTCTGGGTGCCGGCGGGTGTCGACCCGCTCCCCCGCCCGATTCCCTGGGCCGTCCGCGCCCGGCTGCTGGCCGCCGCCATCCTGACCCACCTGGCTCTGGGCGCGTTCCTGCTGCTCGGGCCGCCGGTCGCGAACGACTGGTTCTCCCTCGCGGCCCCGCCCGGCGTCCCGGACCTCCTCGCCGACCAGCGGCTCGCCGGAGCCGTGGCCATGCTCCTTCCGCTGCCCGTGTTCGCTCTCCTGGCCGTACGCATGGCCTGGCTCAGGCAGGCGGCGCTCGCCCGCGTACGGACGGGCCCGCCCTTGAAGTGACCGCGCTCTGTCAGTGCCGGGCCGTGTGCATGAGGCGTAGCGCCGCCTCGGCCGTCTCATACCGCCAGGCGGCCACGACGTGGTCGAAGCCATGCGCCTGGTCCCGCTGCCTGCGCAGGCTGCGGATGATCGGCTCGATGCGCTCTGCCTGCGCGTCCAGCAGCGGGCGCGGGTCCGCGCCGGATCGCTGGAGCAGGGCGAACTTGATCAGGAACTCGGTACGGATGTCGCGGATGTGCTCGACCGGGCAGATCAGCCAGCCGTTCACGGCCGACGTCCCAGCCGCCGTGGCGGTGAATACCGTACGCTGTGGACCGCCCTGCCCCCGCTCCTTGCCGCACGGCTCGATGAGAGACAGGTCGGCGAGCCGATCGAGCGCGCGGTAGACCCGAGGCCGCGGCACCTGCCAGATCGCGCCGACGGCACCGGTGGGAGCGGTGAGCCTCGCGACGGCGAAGCCGTACGTGGGCCCCTCCGCCACGAGCGCGAGCACGATCCACTCGGTGAGCGACAGCACGCGAGGATTCACACGCTCAAGGGTAGGGCCAGTCGCGGGCGTCAGAGGGTCGCCAAGTAGTCTCGCATTGACTAGCCACGGCTGCGGAGGACTGCTCTGTGAGGGAGAACGAGGCCGGCACCTTAGGGCGTCGCCAGGGATGAGACCCGTCCCGAACGCCATCTGCGTCGGCGGCCCGCACGACGGCATGCTGACCCGCATCGATCAGGACGTCGGCGTCGTGGAGGTCTTCGCGTTCGAGGCGGACGGCTCGACGCTCGGCGCCCCCTATCGGGTCACGGCGGGTCGGGTCCACCATCCTTCGTGTGCCGCCCCGTTCGTCGTGCTCAGCTGGGTCGAGCCCGCCCACGGCCAGCTCTGAGGTCGCGGCGCGCCGCCGCCAGCATGCCGATCATGCCTTCTGCCTTCCACGAGCCCCGCAGCCTGGTCCGCCTGAGATCGACGGGGTCCATCGGCACCCAGGCGATCGACGTCATCGAGCGTAACCGCGACCGCTTCCGGGTCAAGGCGATCTCCGCCGGAGGCGGCAGCCTGGAGACGCCCGCGCGGCGGGCGCTGCCCTGGGCGTGGAGTACGTGGGCATCGCGACCGACCACGCGGCCGTGTTCGAGAAGGGGTGGGCGCGGCCGGCGGCGTGCAGGTTCCCGCCTGGCAGCGCGCCGCCCGCGCCCACCCCTCGTTTCCCGGGTCCGCCAATCCCGAGCCCGGGAGGTCCTCTACAGCTGGGTGCACACCGCCTTCACCTCGGTGTACGCCTCCAGCACCTCGTGACCCATCTCCCGGCCCCAGCCGGACTGCTTGTAGCCGCCGAACGGCAGGGCCGCGTCGAAGACGTTGTAGCAGTTGATCCAGACGGTGCCCGCCTGGAGCTTGCCCGCCAGGGCGTGCGCCTTGGAGATGTCGCGGGTCCAGATGCCCGCGCCGAGGCCGTACGTGGTGTCGTTGGCCTGGGCGGCGATCTCGTCCAGGTCCGAGAACGGCGAGGCCACCACGACCGGGCCGAAGATCTCCTCACGGACGATCTTCATCTCGGGGTGGGTGTCGGTGATCACCGTGGGCTGGACGAAGTAGCCCTGGTCGCCGTGTCGGGCGCCGCCGACGACCGTACGGGCCCCTTCGCTGCGCCCGGAGTCCAGGTAGCCGGTCACGCGCTGGAGTTGTTCGTCGGAGACCAGCGGCCCCATCTGCGTGTCGGGCTCCAGCCCGGAGCCGAGTCTGATGCCGCGGGCGATGTCGGCCACGCCTTCGACGACCTGCTCGAAGTGACTCTGCTGGACGAACAGCCGGGATCCGGCCACGCAGCACTGGCCGTGGTTGAAGAAGATGGCGTTGGCCGCGCCCTGCACGGCGAGCTCGGGGTCGGCGTCGTCGAAGACGATGTTGGGGCTCTTGCCGCCGAGCTCCAGGGAGACCTTCTTCAGGTTGCCCGCCGCCGCGTGCACGATGAGCTTGCCGACCTCGGTGGAGCCGGTGAAGGCGACCTTGTCGACGCCGTCGTGGGCGGCCAGCGCCGCTCCGGCCGTCTCGCCGTACCCGGGAAGGACGTTGACCACGCCGTCGGGGATGCCGGCCTCGGCGATCAGCTCGGCCAGCCGCAGCGCGGTGAGCGGGGTCTGCTCGGCCGGTTTGAGGATGACGGTGTTGCCCGTGGCCAGCGCGGGGGCGAGCTTCCAGGCAGCCATGAGCAGCGGGAAGTTCCACGGGATGATCTGGCCGATGACGCCGATGGGCTCGCGCAGGGTGTAGGCGTGGAAGGTGGCGCCCGGCATGTACGGCACCGACGGCGTGATCGTATTTCCTTCGATCTTGGTCGCCCATCCGGCCATGTAGTGGAACATGTCCGCCGACAGGGGGATGTCCGCGGCCCGTGCCACGGCCAGCGGCTTGCCGTTGTCGAGCGATTCGAGCTGGGCCAGCTCGTCCGCGTGCTCCAGGATCAGGTCCCCGATCTTCCAGATCAGCCGGCCGCGCTCGGAGGGGGTCAGCCGCGACCACGGGCCGTCGAAGGCGCGGCGGGCGGCCCGCACGGCGCGTTCGACGTCCTCGGCGTCGGCCTCGGCCACCTGGGCGAGCGGCCGGCCGGTGGCGGGGTTCGGGGTGGCGAAGGTCCTGCCGGAGGCGGCGTCCACCCACCGGCCGTCGATGAAGAGCTGCCGAGGCGTCGCCACGAAGTCTTCGACGCTCTTGTCCAAGGTCACCGTCATCAGCGTCGGCTTCCTGTCGATGAACGTGCGCTCGCCCGGGGCCTGGCTTGGCCGACCGAGCTGGCGCTTGGTAGTCCCCATGAGACTACTGACGGCGCATGAAGGCAAGAGGCGTTAGCACTCACAAGCGGCGCCGTTAGCCGTCTTTCCATCTCATCCGCTATGAAGAAGCTGATTCCACCTCGCAGATGAGGACTGCGAGTCGCGGCGCCACAAGCCCGGTGTGCGCCGACGACCGGCTATGAGTCCAGGCCGCACGAGCATGGCGGGTCTGCCCAGTGCAGGGCGATGTACGGCTCGGCCTGGCCGAAGTACCGCACCCGTTCGCGGGTGATGCGGTAGCGGGCGCACGTCTCGGGCTCGTCCGGTGAGAGGCGCGGCACGGGGACGGTCAGGATGCCGATGTCCTGGTCGACGTGGGTGAGGAGACCGTGGCAGGGTCCGCCGAGGCAGATGGCGTTGCAGTCGTGGCGGCCGTCGGGCGGGAGCTCGTTCATGCGGGGTGGGCGTGGGTCTCGGCGGCCTTGACCGAGGCCCGGATCTGCCGGCCGGGGGTCAGGTCGAGGTCGGCGACGGCGGGCGGGAAGGCGACGAACGCGGGCCCGTCGAGCCGTTCGGAGGTGTCCGGCAGCAGCCCGGCCGGCGGCAGCACCAGGAAGGCCAGGCCCACCGGCGCGGGCACGACCAGCATCCACGACAGCCGCCCGGAGACCTCGCGACCCGCGACCGGACGCCCGGGGAGCCCGGCACGCGAACCGGCCGGACACCCGGCGAGCCCGCCGCGCGGGCCCGCCGGGTCGAGTTGCTCCGGTGCCGAGGAGCTCATCCCGGATCAGGGGGCCTCGAAGCCGGCCTTGGTCAGCACGTCCTTGCCCTGCTGCGACACCACCAGGTCCACGAACTGCTTGGCCAGGTCACCCGCGGGAGCCTTGGCCAGGGTGGCGATCGGATAGTCGTTGATCGCCTTATCGGCCTCAGGGAAGGCGATGCCCTGGACCTTGCCCGCCGACGCGATCACGTCGGTCTTGTAGACCAGCGCCGCGTCCACCTCGCCCAGCTCGACCTTGGTCAGCGTGGCCTTGACGTCCTGCTCCAACGTCACCGGCTTGACCTTGAGCCCGGCCGCGTCCAGCGCCTTGATCGCCGCCGCCCCGCACGGCACCTGCTCGGCGCACAAGGCCACCTTCACCTTGCTGTCGGCCAGATCCTTCAGCTCGTCCACCTTGGCCGGATTGTCCTTCGGCACGGCGATCTCCAGCTTGTTGCGCACGAACGTGGTCGGCGAACTCGCCAGCGACGCGTCGGTCACCGTCTTCATCGTGGCCGGGCTCGCCGCGGCGAACACGTCCGCCGGAGCCCCTTGGGTGATCTGCTGGGCCAGCGTCGCGCTGGAGCCGAAGTTGAACTTCACCGTCGTACCCGGGTGCGCGGCCTCGAAGGTCTTGCCGAGCTCGGTGAACGTCCCGGTCAGCGACGCCGCCGCGAACACCGTCACCTCCTTGGCCCCGCCACCGGCGGCCGGGGCCGACGAGGCCCCGGCCGTGGACGTGGCCGGTCCGCCGGAGCCGCAGCCGGCCAGGCCCGCCAGCGCGAATGCGACGGGCAGGGCGATCGCCCATCGGGAAAGACGCCTGAACTCCACAGGGGGCTCCTCACAAGTAACTGGCCACGCGCTCGTGACCGGGAATCTCCACGACGACGTTGGTGGACTTGATCACGGCGACCGCCACCACCCCCACCTCCAGGCCCAGCTCGTCCGCGGCCTGGCGGCTCATCAGCGACACCACCCGGAACGGCCCGGCGGCGATCTCCACCTGCGCCATCACCGCATCGCGGATCACCTCGGTCACGATCCCGCGAAAGCGGTTACGCGCCGAGGAGCGGCTGCCGTCGCCGCTCTCCTCGATCTGCGAGCGGGCGAAGGCGGCCAGGTCGGCGCCGTTCACCTGCCGATGACCGTGCTCGTCCCGCTCGGCCCCCAGCCGACCCGCGTCCACCCACCGGCGGACCGTGTCGGAGCTGACCCCGAGCAGCGCCGCGGCCTCGCTGATCCGAAACGTCGTCACAAGCTCTCACGATACCTTCCGCACATTCGAGCCTGAATACCCGGCTTCCGCCGCATCAGCGGCATGATCTACGGTTCTGCCATGGCATCCACGAGATCGGAGAGCACCCTCGTGAGTATCGGTTCACCCCGCCGCCGGGCCGTCGCGTCCGGCAGGCCGCCGCCGGGACGGTCAAGGTGCGCGGCCAGGTCAACCGTCCGCGCTCGTTCACCATGGCGCGGCTGCGCGGCCTGCCGCAGCACACCGTCCACGTGGCTCGCCGTCGCCCAGGACGGCGCGAAACTGGACGAGGAAGGCCTGCGCCTGGTCGTGCCCGGCGACGTCAAGGGCGGCCGCTACGTCAGCGGCGTCGTACGCCTCCACGTCGGCGACACCGACGCCCTCGACCCCGCCTGACCGGCCCCTCGCCCGACCGGAGGGCGGAACACCCATGTCGCGGCGGCTGCTGCTGGCCGCCGGCTCCGCTATCGCCATGACCGGGTACCTGCTCACCGTGGACCGGGCCGACCCGCGCGTCAGCGCGCTTGGCGCCCTGCTGGGCCTGGCCGGACTCGCGCTCGCCGCGCGCTGACGCGAAGGCCGCCGGTCAGGCGCCGCCCGGCTCGGCGGTCCGCTCCCACAGCGACTTCATCTCGGCGAACCCCTGCTCCATGATCCCCACCATGGCCTTCCGGGCCCGCTCGCCGTCGCGCCGCTGGATCGCCTGGGCCACGTCGGTGTGCAGCTGCAGCGCCTCCTCGTCCGGGTAGTGAGGCATCAGGTGGTAGTGGTGCCGGCCGGCCAGCACCTCGGCCACGATCAGCTGCAGCTTCGCGAACATCTCGTTGCCGGAGGCGGCCAGCACCCGCCGGTGGAAGTCGATATCCAGGTCGAGGAAGCGGGCCTCGTCGCCGGCCTTCCCGGCGGCCCACATCTTGGCCGCGAGCCCGACCAGCTCGCTCGCCTCGTCGTGGTCGACCCGCCCGGCGGCCAGCCAGGCGGCGTACGGCTCGATCGCGGTCCGCAGCTCGGTGATCGAGCGCAGCTGCGCCATCCGCCCCTCCGAGGCGAGCCGCCAGCGGATCACCTGCGGATCGAAGACGCTCCACACCCCGGGAGGCTGGATCATGATCCCGACCCGGCGCCGGGTCTCGATGAGCCCCATGGACGCGAGCACCCGCAGCACCTCGCGGATCACCGAGCGGGAGACCTGGTAGCGGTCGACCAGGTCTTCGATGCTCAGGACCGAGCCGGCAGCCACGTCGCCGCTGCAGATGGCGGTGCCGAGGTGGTCGAGGACCCGTGCGTGCAACCCAGCCTCCGCAAGGGCGGGCCGAGTGGGGGCGGCCCCCGGGGAGGACTGATTCACGGCATAGAACATATCAGTTGAAGGCTGACTCTTGAATAAGTCAGCTTTTTTGTCCTAGCATCCCGGCATTAAGCAGATGTTACGAGCATGTGGCGCTCTTCCGGGGGCGGCGACCATGACAGGAAGGCGGGATTGACGTGCGACGTCGCGCGATATTCGGTACATCTCTGGCCGTGGTGGCCGCCATGGGG
Organism: Nonomuraea sp. NPDC003709; assembly: GCF_040610775.1. Classification (NCBI taxonomy): domain Bacteria; kingdom Bacillati; phylum Actinomycetota; class Actinomycetes; order Streptosporangiales; family Streptosporangiaceae; genus Nonomuraea; species Nonomuraea sp. NPDC003709. The sequence goes on from NZ_JBEXMW010000011.1 coordinate 228,204, forward strand.
CTGTCCGCCTGCGGCGGTGGGGGTGACGGCGGCGGGTCCAAGACGGTCCGGATCACCCTGGCCAACCACGTGTGGACCGACAACATCAAGAAGGCCCTGCCCGAGTTCGAGAAGCAGACCGGGCTCAAGGCCGAGATCACCCAGCTCGGCGAGGACCAGCTCTCCGACCAGTACAACGTCAAGCTGAACGCGGGCTCGTCCGACATCGACGTGATGATGTACCGCCCCCTGCAGGAGGGCAGGCTCTTCGCCAAGAACAAGTACCTGGCCGACCTGTCGGAGCAGGTGAAGGCCAACAAGGACTGGGACTTCAGCGACTTCCAGGCCGGCCCGGTGGAGGCCACCACGTACGAGGGCAAGCCGGTCGGCGTCCCCATCATCACCGAGCAGGAGGTCCTCTACTACCGCAAGGACCTGCTGTCCAAGGCCGGCCTGAGCGCCCCGCCGAAGACCCTCGACGAGCTCAAGGCCGCCGCCGCCAAGATCAAGGCATCCGAGCCGGACATGGCCGGGTTCGTCGCCCGTACCGGCAAGTCGCCGGCGGTCACCCAGTTCTCCAGCTTCCTGTACAGCTTCGGCGGCGACTTCGTCGACGGCAGCGGCAAGGCCGCGGTCGGCAGCGAGGCGGCCAAGCTGGCGTACGCCTACTACGGCGGGCTGATCAAGGACTCCGGCCCGGCGAACGTCAGCACCGACATGGGCTGGCCCGAGGCGATGGCCATCTTCACCCAGGGCAAGGCCGCCTTCTACACCGAGGCCAACTCGCTCTACAAGAACGCCACCGACCCGGCCAAGTCCAAGGTCTCGGACAACGTCGGCTTCGCGCCGTTCCCGGCCGGCCCTGGCGGTTCGAAGCCGTACAACATCCCGTCGTGGGCGCTGGGCGTCAACTCCAGCTCGGAGAACACCGCCAACGCCTGGAAGTTCATCGAGTGGGCCACCGGCAAGGCACAGACGCTCGCCCAGCAGAAGTCCGGCGTGCCCGGCGCCCGCACCTCCGTGTGGGCCAACCCGGAGGGCACCTCGACCTTCCCGAAGGACCTGGTGGAGGCCATCGCGGCCAGCACCAAGGACGGGGTGGGTCATGACCGGCCGCTGGTCGTGAAGGTCGCCGAGTCCCGCGAGATCGTGGGCCAGCCGATCGTCGACGCGATCACCGGCAAGGACACCGCGGCGGCCGCCGACACGGCCAACGCCGCGTTCCAGAAGTTCCTGGACGACGAGGCCAAGTAAGCGGCACCCGCCGACCCCTGGAGTCCCCATGGCAACGATCACCACACCGACCACCAAGGCGCCGCGCGGCGCCCCCGCCGCCCCCGGCACGCCCGGCTGGCTGCGCTGGGTGGACGCCCACCGCAAATGGCTCTTCGCCGCGCCCGCGATGGTCTTCGTCGCCGCGCTGCTCGTGTTCCCCCTGGCCTGGACCGGCTACCTCAGCCTGACCGACGCCGAGGGATCCGTCCGCGCGGAGAGCGAGTTCGTGGGCCTGCGGAACTACCTCGACGTCCTGTCGGATACCGAGCGGTTCTGGCCCGCGGTCGGGCGGACCGCCACGTTCACCGTCGTCGCGCTGCTGTTCGAGGTGGTCCTCGGGATGGCGATCGCGCTGCTGCTCTGGCGGCCGTTCAAGGGGCAGCGGTGGGTCCGGCTCGCCATCCTCATGCCGCTCGTGGCCACTCCGGTCGCGGTCGGCATGATGTGGCGGCTCATCTTCGACCCGAACATCGGCATGGCCAACCAGCTCCTCGGCTGGTTCGGTATCGGGCCGCAGCCGTGGCTGGCCGGCCAGCACACGGCCCTGGCCACCACGATCTTCATCGACGTGTGGCAGTGGACGCCGATGGTGGTGCTGATCCTGCTCGCCGGGCTCACCTCGCTGTCGGACGAGCCGCAGGAGGCGGCGCACATCGACGGCGCCAGCACCTGGCAGCGGTTCCGGCACGTCACCCTGCCGCTGCTGATGCCCACGCTGACGGTGGCGGTCCTGCTGCGCGGCATCGACGCGCTCAAGACCTTCGACGTCCTCTACGCCACGAAGGGCCGCGGCGGCGGTTCGTTCCATGAGGTCGAGACGCTGAACGTGTACGCCTACGGCCTCAGCTTCGACTACAACGAGTACGGCGTCTCCTCCACCGTCCTCATCCTCTTCTTCCTGATCATCATCGGGGCCATGTGGGCCCTGACCGCCCGGCGCAAGGAGGCGCAGCGATGAAGGCCCGGCCCGCGTACCAGGTGTTCCGGGTGGTGGCGCTCACCATCGTGGTGCTCTCCCTGGTCGCGCCGCTGCTCTGGATGGTCTCCGCGTCGTTCAAGACCAACGTCGACATCTACGACCCGGGCAAGGCGCTGGCCTTCTCGCCCACGATGGACAACTACGCCAAGGTGCTCCAGCAGGCGAACTACGTCGAGTTCATCGTCAACAGCCTCTGGGTGGCCTTCGCCGCCACGGTGGCCTCGCTGATCCTCGGCGTGCCGGCCGCGTACTCGATGAGCCGGTTCAACATGAAGAAGTCCGCGCTGGTGGTTTTGATGGCCCGGGTCATCCCCGGCGTCTCGCTGCTGGTGCCCTGGTACTACGTCTTCTCCAACCTGAAGATGGTCGGCGGCTTCGGGGTGCTGATCATCAGCCACATGTTCGTCGCGCTGCCGCTGGTGGTCTACATCATGATGGGCTACTTCGACAGCCTGCCCGAGGAGCTGGAGGAGGCGGCGCTGGTGGACGGGCTGACCCACGTCGGCGCGTTCCGGCGCATCACCCTGCCGCTGGCGGTGCCGGGCATCGCCACCGCCGGGATCCTGTCCTTCATCTTCTCCTGGAACAACTTCATGTTCGCGCTCGTGCTCTCCGACGCCGACACCAAGACCCTGCCCGTGGCGATCTTCGACTTCGTCGGGTACGCCAGCATCGACTGGGGCGGCCTGATGGCCGCGGCCACCGTGGTCACCGTGCCGATCATGGTGATCGCTCTGTTCGTGCAGAAGTACGTGGTCTCCGGCCTCACCGCCGGCGCGACGAAGGGCTGACCGGCATGACGACCATCGCGCGCGTGGAGACCTTCCTCGTCGCCCCCCGCTGGCTCTTCGTCCGGGTGGAGACCGACTCCGGGATCGTCGGCTGGGGCGAGGCCACCTGCGAGGGGCGCTCCGAGACCGTCCGCACCGCCGTCGACCAGCTCGCGGAGCTGCTGATCGGCCGGGACGCGCTACGCATCGAGGACCACTGGCAGGTGCTGACCAAGGGCTCGTTCTACCGGGGCGGCCCGATCCTGGCCAGCGCCGTGGCGGGCCTCGACCAGGCCCTCTGGGACATCGCCGGCAAGCACTTCGGCGCTCCCGTGCACCAGCTGCTCGGCGGTCCGGTCCGGGACCGGATCCGGGTGTACGGCTGGGTCGGCGGCGACGAGCCCAGCGAGGTCCGCGATCACATCACCGCCCAGCTCGAGGCCGGGCTCACCGCGGTGAAGATGAACGCCTCCGGCGCGATGAGCCCGGTCGCCTCGGTCGCCGAGCTGGACGGCGTGGTCGCCCGGGTGGCGGCCGCCCGCGAGGTGCTCGGCGACCACCGCGACGTGGCCGTCGACTTCCACGGGCGCTTCACCCTGGCCAACGCCCGCCGGGTGGCGCCGTTGCTGGAGCCGTACCGGCCGCTGTTCCTGGAGGAGCCGGTCGTACCGGAGAACTCGCACCTCATCGGCGAGTTCGTCCGCTCGACGACCACCCCGGTCTCGACCGGGGAGCGGCTCTACAGCCGGCAGGAGTTCCTGCCGGTCTTCCAGGCCGGCATCGCGGTCGCCCAGCCGGACCTCTCGCACGCCGGCGGCATCACCGAGGTCCGCAAGATCGCCACCCTCGCCGAGGTGTACGACGTGCAGCTCGCCCCGCACTGCCCGCTCGGCCCGATCGCCCTCGCGGCCTGCCTCCAGGTCGGCTTCGCCACCCCGAACTACCTGATCCAGGAGCAGAGCATCGGCATCCACTACAACCGTGGTGCCGAGGTGCTCGACTACTGCCTCGACAAGACCCCGCTGACCTTCGTGAACGGATACGTCGAGCGGCTCACCGCACCCGGCCTGGGCATCGAGATCGACGATCAGGCGGTCCGCGCCGCCGACAAGAAGGGACACGCCTGGCGCAGCCCTGTCTGGCGGCACCGGGACGGTTCGTACGCGGAATGGTGACCATGACCCCCGACCGCACCGCCGACGTGAGAAAGGCACCCGCGTGAAGATCATCGCAGCGGACGTCATCGTGACCAGTCCCGACCGCAACTTCGTCACCCTCAAGATCACGACGGACGAGGGGATCACCGGGCTGGGCGACGGCACCCTCAACGGGCGTGAGCTGGCGGTCGCGTCGTACCTGGCCGACCACATCGTCCCGTTGCTGATCGGGCGGGACCCGCATCGCATCGAGGACACCTGGCAGTTCCTCTACCGCTCGGCGTACTGGCGGCGCGGGCCCGTCACCATGGCCGCCATCGCGGCCGTGGACGTGGCGCTGTGGGACATCAAGGCCAAGGCCGCCGGGATGCCGCTCTACCAGCTGCTCGGCGGCGCCTCCCGGACCGGGATCATGGCGTACGGGCACGCGTCGGGCCGGGACCTGCCGGAGCTGTTCGACTCGATCCGGCGGCACCTGGAGATGGGGTACCGGTCGCTGCGGGTGCAGACGTCCGTACCGGGCATCAACGCCGTGTACGGAGTGGCCGCCCAGCCGAGCGTCGAGGGCACGCGCTACGACTACGAGCCGGCCCAGCGCACCGCGCTGCCCGCGGAAGAGGACTGGGACACCCGCGCCTACCTGCGTCACCTGCCCGGCGTCTTCGAGGCGGTGCGCAACGAGTTCGGCCCCGAGCTGCCGCTGCTGCACGACGGGCACCACCGGATGACCCCCATCCAGGCCGCCAAGCTCGGCAAGGCCCTCGAGCCGTACGACCTGTTCTGGCTGGAGGACTGCACCCCGGCGGAGAACCAGGAGGCGCTGCGCCTGGTCCGTCAGCACACGACCACCCCGCTGGCCATCGGGGAGGTCTTCAACACCGTGTGGGACTACCAGACCCTGATCCGCGAGCAGCTCATCGACTACGTCCGCTCCGCCGTCACCCACACCGGCGGGATCACGGCCATGCGCAAGCTGCTCGACTACGCCGCCCAGTACCAGATCAAGTCCGGCATCCACGGCCCGACCGACATCTCGCCGGTCGGCATGGCCGCCGCCCTGCACCTGGACCTGGCGATCCACAACTTCGGCATCCAGGAGTACATGCAGCACGGCCAGGCGACCAACGAGGTGTTCCGGCAGTCGTTCAGCTTCAGCGACGGCTACCTGCACCCCGGCGAGCTGCCGGGGCTCGGCGTGGATCTCGACGAGGAGGCCGCGGCGCGCTTCCCGTACCAACCGGCGTACCTGCCGTTCAACCGGCTCAAGGACGGCACCGTCCATGACTGGTGAGCAGCGGCGCACCCGGCACATCGTGGTCATGGGCGTGTCGGGCGCGGGCAAGACGACCGTGGCCCGCAGGATCAGCGAGCTGACCGGGTTGCGGTTCGCCGAGGCGGACGAGTTCCACCCGGAGGCCAACGTGGCGCGGATGCGCTCCGGCATCCCGCTGGACGACGCGGACCGCTGGCCGTGGCTGCGGGACCTGGCCGCCTGGATGGCCGCCCGGCACGCCGAGGGCGTCTCCACGGTGCTGGCGTGCTCGGCGCTCAAGCGCTCCTACCGGGACGTGCTGCGGCAGGGCCCGCCGGAGGTGGAGTTCGTCCTCCTGGACGGGCCCGCGACGCTGATCCGGGACCGGTTGACCCGCCGTACCGACCACTACATGTCGCCCGGCCTGTTCGACTCGCAGCGGGCGATCCTGGAGCACCTCGGCCCTGAGGAGTCCGGGATGGTGCTGGAGGTGGCGCTGTCGCCGGACGAGCTGGCGGCGGCGGTGGCGACCCGGCTCGGCCTGCCGACGGCCACCCACCCGACGGTCCCCTGATCGGCCCCTGATCGGCCCCTGATCAGGCCTCTGATCAGGCCTCTGATCAGGCGGGCCCCAGTCGCAGCAGGCCGGGCTGCCGGAAGGTCGCCGACGAGACCGGCGTGCCCGGCCGGATCCGGGAGGTCCCCTGACCAGGCCTGCCGGCCTCACCCACGCGATGCGGTTCGGCGAAGACGCACACGCGCATGCCCACTGTCCCCTCTCCCGGACCACCGCCGACGGCACGCCGAGCCCGGGAGGTCAGGATCCGAATACAGGGCAGCTCCAGTCGATCGCTTTCACGGCCGGCGGGAGGATCCCTCACCACCGCCGAATGGAAGGCCTGCATCCCAGCCCTGCCCTACCGCAAGAGCTGCCCCTGAAGCCCGCCACTTCAGGGTGAAGAGCAGCAGGTCATTACTCCTTCGGTTTGAAGTAGTGCGCGACCATGTAAGCGGTGACCTTCTTGCCGATTTTCGCGCCTTCGACATCGGCCGTTCGCGTATGGATTCCGCCCCAGATGCGTGCTTCGATGACCTCGGCGAGCGCCTGCGAGAAACTGCGGAAATACCTGGTGGTACCCGAGGCGGCGCTGTATCCGCTGAAGGGGATGTCGTTGCGGCCGAAGAAATACGCCAACGCCGACATGCTGGCCGCTGTGAAGCAGGTATGTCCGGATGTGTAGTCGGGGTGCGGTGGTGTAACGAGCAATGGCGTCCAGTCGGGATCGGCCGCCGTTCCCGGATTTCCGTCGGTGTCGGCCAGGCGGATCGCGGTGACCGGCCGCCAGAAATTCCACGCTGCCTTCTCGTTGTAGCAGGCGATCGTGGCGTCGGCTTCGGCCAGGTCGACCATCGCGAACATCCGCGCCGTCTGCAACGTGTTCAGTTGCCGCTTCGTCGCCAGCTGGCGCTTGATCTCCCATTCGGCCAGGTGCCGGTCGTGCCACCAGATCGCGGCTTGCGTCTGGTCGGACGTCCTGACCGTGCTGGTCGCCGAGCCGATGGTCTTCACCTCGTTGAAGTCCCGGGCGTACCGGTGACTGGTGAGCGATGTCGGGCCGGACGTGCGGAACATGGAGGCGCTGCGGATGAGGAACGGTTTGAGGTCACCGACCCAGGCTCCGTCGGAGGCGAACGTGGGTGGCGCCGGCCGCCATTGACCGGGCTGGGTGCCCACAGCCCAGGTCTGGTTTCCGAACGCTCCGTCGTTCTCCCGTGCGGCGTTCATCGCAGCGGCCGCCTGAGTGCCCACGGTGATTCCGCGCTGCTTGGCGGTACCGTCGGGGATCACGGCCAGCGCCTCGTCGTACTGCGTCTTCAGCCTCGCTTGCTGTTCTGGGAACAGCGCGTTCAGCACAAGGAAGCCCGCGGTCGCGACGGCCGCGTCCGTCGACTCCGTCCCGTCGGCAGGCGGCGCGATCAGATACGGCTGATAGGGAGTGCCGGCGATCGCGTTCACGGCGTCGTAAACGGCTCCGTGCACCATTGCGAAGCTGCGCGCCTGGACCTGTGGTTGCTGGCCGGCGATGTCCCATATCGCCGTCTGGGCGTTTCTGTCCCAGGTGATGACGGCATTGGGAGGCGCGTTCGAAGTCGACGCGTTCGCGAACGACGAGCCGAGTCCGATCGGCGACCCGACAGCGATGACTCCGGCGACGGATAAGCTGACGGCCTTGCGCGGGAGGGCGCCTGCCCATCCGGCGGAACGTAATTTGACCATGATGGGAAATTACTCCGACCGCCACCGATCGAGCCAGCGCGCAACAACTGCCACGTCGGCAACCAGGCCGACGACGCTGAGGCCCGTTCGGCGAAAGCGGCAGCGCGAGGTACAACAACGGATACAAGCCAGCCGCTGCCATTTCCTCATAAGCGGCGCGTTTCTCGGCGCCCGACCAGATGCTCCCGCTGGGCGGCGTCGCGGGTCAGGAGATCGCATTGTCGTAGGCGGCGGCTTCTCGAACCCGTCCCCACCTGCCAGTCCTTCCCGTGGGCGGTGCACGTCTCGCCCACGTTCCTGACCGTGATGCACGCGGCCCAAGGGCACCCCAGTCGCCGACGGTTGGAGTGTCCTCGTTCCCACCGGTCATTGCTCGGCGTGTTGCACGGATCCGACGCCATGCCCTTCGACCACGCCGGCGCGCGGCACGTGGCCGCCCGTCCCGCCCAGGCTCGGCGCGAGGCCGGACAGGGAGCCGGTGAGCCGCTCGGCGAACAGCGCGCCGACCGCTGCTGTGGCGACGGTCGCGCCGATCTCACGGAAGAAGTCGCCGGCGGAGGCGCAGCAGGGCGACCCCCATCCCGGTGCGGAGCACTTCTCTTCGACTCGGCCTCACAGAAGACCCTCCCGTGGACGCAGCTGATGTGTAGACAGCCTCGGGCCGCACAGCCCTCGCCTTTCAGGTGCGGCGTAGCTCGAACGCCCGCACCGCCCCCTCGGCCGTCGGCCGCAGCGCGAACCGGACACCGCCGTCGCCGGGGTATTCGTGCCGGTGGTCGAAGCCGCCCTCATAGATCTCCACCGGGACGCCTGCGGGGAAGGCCTCGCAGTAGGGGACGTACCGGCCGGCCGCCTGCGAATCAACCCGTTGCCGGAGCCTGGCGCACGCGTCGCAGATCGCGGGCCGCCGCCGCGTCACAGCGCCGCCTCGTAGTCCTCGGCCGCCGACTCGCCGGTGTACATGGAGTCGTACTCGACGAGCCCGCCGTCGGCCCGCCGCACCAGGACCGGTCCCAGCCCGGCGTACGTGGTGCCGGGGTCGCCCGTCTCGACGAACTCCACCGTGGTGATCGTGAAGAACCACCCGTACGGCCGCTCCACCGTCACCGCGTCGTGCACGACCAGCCCCTCCCCCACCGCGCTCAGTTCCTCCGCGATGTACGCGCGCACGATCTGCTCGGCCTCCTCCTTGCCGATCATGATGGTGATCCGTCCTTTCTCAGCGGGTCTGGAAGAAGTCGTACTCGCGGTACTTGCCCTCCATGGGGTGCCGGTCCATGTACACCCGCTGGTGCTGGCCGTCCGCGTAGTAGATGTGGCCGTTGACGTTGAGGACGTTGCACACGTGCCCGATGCCGGAGCCGCTGTAGCCGATCACCACGCCGCGTGATCCCGGCCCCTCGTTCTGCAGGATCTTCGCTACCTTCTTGAGATTGCTGAGCCGCAGGTGCTTCTCGATCGCCCGCCTGCCCATCGTGGTGCGGATGACCGGGACCGGCGCGGCGTTCAGTGGCCCGGCCACGGCCGGCTTGCCGCGCAGGATGTCATCGATGGCCAGGCTGGTCTCCGGGCAGTTCCTGTTGTGCCCGGTCGGGTTGACCTTGTTGATGATCGCGAGCAGGTCACCGAACCTGATCTCCCTGGAGCCGAGGTCGTCGATGAACTTCCGCAACTCCCCGTACGCCTTCCGCATGACCTCCTTGTGCTCCTCGCTGAGCGGCTGGGAGGCTTTGTCGTAGTCCTCCACCCGTTGCGGGCGCAGTCCGGCGAGGGGCACCTTGGTCCGGCGCTCGACATTGACCTTGCCGAAGTCGTCGTGGTCGGAGATCGGCGGCTCGTACCCCTTCGTCCCACTCTGACCGGCGGCACCGGTGCCCTTGAGGTCGTCCGGCTCCAGGTCGAAGTCATAGAGCAGGATCTCGCTGATGAAGCCGATGCCGGTGCTGGTGTCCTCCCTCTCGCGGAAGGCCATCCAGTTGTCCATCTCCGCCGCGCCCTTGAACTTGTACCAAGGCGTCCGGCTGGCGTCGGCCAGGCCGTGACGGCGGACGAACGCCTGGGCGTTGTCGATGGCGTCCTGGAACGCGTCCGCGTCCTGGTTGCGGTCGGCGGCCGTGTACTGGTGGGCGAGATGGTCGGCCTCCCGCATGACGTCTTTCCAGTGGCTCCGGTCGGCCTGGGAGTCGTACAGGTTCTCGGCCTGGTAGGCCGCCTCCTGCTGCTGGCCGCTCTGGCCCAGGGGCCGAGACGTCTGTGCCATTGACTGCTGCTCGCCACTCGGGCCGGCCAGGCCGTTCTGGCGGGCGGCCCAGAGGATGCCGTCGCGTACGTACGGGGAACGCGCCTGGAACGTATCCAGCAGCCACTGGGTCCCGTCGCGGCCCCAGGTGTTCGCCATGCGCTGGAGGATCTTGCCTGCCTGGCGTTCGGCGTCCTCGTCCCGATAGCGGGATTCGCTCATCCGCCCGTCCATGGCCCGCAGCGCCCACAGGTCCGGATCCGCTTCCGGGTCGTCGGAGGGACCGCGCCTGCGGGCATAGACCTCTTCGCGGGAGCGCGTCGTCGGCGCGGTGTCCTGTGTCCGGTGTGCCTGCGTGGTGTGCAGCCGATCGATCAGCTCACCGACCGCCCTGGCCAGGGGACGCGGGGTCGCCGAGGCCCTGTACTCGGTGAACGCCTCCGCGATCAGGTCGCGTGGGGTGGTGGCGCCGTACGTGGACAGGCGGGACTCGACGGCGGTTACGGTCTCTTGGTCGTGCACGCCTGTGACGTCGTACGGGCGGCCCAGCGCGGCCGAGACGGTGGCGTTCAGGGCGGTGCGCGCATCGGGGTCGCTGATGATGCGGTCGGCGATGTGCTCGCCCACCTCGTGGTAGAGCACACCGCGCACCGACCCACCGCCCGGCACCGTCCACCCGGTCGCCTCCTCCACCCGCCCGGCCTCCACCTGGTCGGCCATGGCGACAGGGTTCAGGTGGATGCCCCGCTCACCGCCGTCCATGACCGCGTAGGCCACCAGGTCCGGCTGGGTGACGAAGTTCCCGTGCGGGTCCGTGGTGCTGACGGCGCCGAGGGCGCGCGTCAGGTCGGGGTAGTCACGGGCCAGCTCACGTAACGCCTGATCAATGTCACTCGCCGCCTCCGGCCCGATCCCCTCGAGCCTCGCTACGGACGGGGTGCCCGCCCCACTGAGCGCCAGAGCCAACGCCTCTTTGGACGGCACCAACCCCCCGCCCTCGACATCCACCCCAGGCCCTGTCGGGTTCGGGGCGCCAGAGGCCGTCGGCACAGAGGCGGCAGCGGCCGGGGCGGTCGGCCCGGCCCCCGCCGTGGCCGGGGTGGTGGGCCCACCCGTCCCGGCGACCGGGGTGCCGGCAGCCGCGCCGATCGGGCTGGTCTGTGCCGATGAGCCACCTGGCGCACCAACGGCCGCCGACTGGCCGCTCGATCCCGCCCCTTGCGACGCCGCACCCGCCTGCCCCGTCCCGCCGGACGAGGTGCCCGGTGCCGATCCTTGCGGTGCCGTACCCGCCTGCGCCGTCCCCCCGGGCGCGGTGCCCGATGGCGCGCCCTGCGACGCCGCGCCGGCCTGCGCGGTCCCGCCGGACGCGGTGCTCTGTGCTGATCCTTGTGGTGTCGCGCCTGCCTGGGTGGCGCCGCTGGAGGTGGTGCTCGGTGGCGCTCCGGTAGGCGCGCTTCCGGTCTGGGCCGACGCGGTGGGGGCCCACGCGGTGGGGGCGCCGGCCGGCGTTGGGGTGAGGCTGCTGCGCTGGGGGGTGCCTGTCGAACCGGTCCCGTGTGCGTCGCCGGCCGGGGTGGGCGGGGTGGTGGTCATCGGGGTGACCCCGCCGGCCCCGCGGGTGGCGGTGTTCTGGGTGCTCCCGACCTGGCCGGAACCGGCGGTGGGTGCCGAGGGCGAGGGGGCGGGGTCTTGGGCGTGGACGGTGGATTCCGCGCGGGCGAGGGCCGTTGACGGGTTGGCGAGGGCGGAGAGGACGTCGGTGCTGAGAGGGCTGACGGTGCCCACTCGGCCGGCGCCGGCCGCCATACTGCCCACCAGCCCCTCCATCGTGGGGAGTTGCCAGGTGCCGTACACGACGCCGTTGGAGATCATCCCGGCCGGGGCCGAGACGAGCGCGTTGGTGGCGGCCGCGCTGGCGGCCTTGGTGGGGTACCGCATGAGGACGTTCGCCAGCCCACCGGCGTCCCCGGCCGCGGTGTCGAGGTGGCGCAGGCCGGGGAGGCCGGAGACGTACTTGGAGACCGCGGGCGCGACCCGGGACGCCAGCAAGGCGCCGGTCGCGTCGCCGAGGACGTTCGCGGCCGTCATGCGGGTGTCCCAGCTCGTACGCGTCCCGAGGTCCATCTGCCGGCGCTGGGCGAGCCCGTCCATGAGCAGGCCCTCGCCCACCTCCTCCGGCAGTTCGCGCAGCATGTGGCTGGTGACCGCCCTGGCCAGCAGCCCCTGGCCGAGTTTTCGCCCGCCGAACTGGGCCGTCTGGACGGCGGCGAGCTTCGGCGCGACGGTCGTGAGCCCGCGCCCGGCCCCCGCCGCCCGTTCCAGCGAGCCGAACACCTGGTTGAGGAAGGTACGCAGCCGCTGCGCGTACGCGGCGAGCAGCGGTGTGGTCGCGCCCGCGGTGAGGAAACTCGCCGTGACCCCGACGGCGGCCGCGCTGACCGTGATCCAGTAGCCGACGTTGATGGACAGCTTGCCGTACTGCGTGGCGCGCGCGAAGGAGTCCTGCTGCAGCGCGTACGCCCGAGCGGCCTGCGCCATCCCCGCCAGTCCCGTCTCCCCCGACGCGAGCTCGTCGGTGTGCTCGCGGAAGGCGTCGGCCGACGCGCCCGACCACCCGTCCAGCATCGTGGCCCGCGAACTCACGTCCTGCCCGGCCAGCGCCGCCCGCGACAGGTCGTCGAAGGCCACCGCCAGCTCCGCCAGGCCTTTCTCGCTGCCCTCCGGCCACATCTGCCCGGCCGCCACCAGCGAGATCAGGACGTCCACCCACTCGGGCGCGCCCTCTCCCCAGGCCGGCGTGACGTCGGTCGCGTAGCCGCCGCTGCCGATCGTGTCGTCGCCACCGCCCGGCGGGCTGGTGACCGGTGTGCTGCGGTTGTGCTCCGCCCCCGCGTGGACGCTCACACCCGATCGCCCCTCGGCGTGGAGGCGGCCTCGCTCGTGGTCTCCACGGTCTGCCGTACACCCTCGCCGGTGGCCTCGTGGTCTCTCATGAGCTGCCCGGCCCAGGCGATGAGCGTGTCGGGCCCTCCTTCGGCCGAGTAAGCCCGGTAGAACTCCTGCCCGGCCGAGTCGCCACCCCAGGGGGCGGCGGCGTTCAGCCGTTCGATGCGGGCGGTGGCGTCGCGCAGAGCGTCACCGAGTCCGGCGGCGTGGCCCTGCCAGCCCTTGAGTCCGGCCTCGACCTGAGACCGCTCCATGCGTACGTGCTCGGCCATCCGCTACCCGATCTCGCGCAGCCGGTCGTCCAGGTGCCCCAGCACGCTGTCGAGGTCGCCATCCAGGTGGGCCCGCATCTGCTCCGGCGGGACGAGGGGCGTGAACATCCGCACGATCTCCTCCTGGGCCATCGCCGCGGCCTGCTGCACGGTGGCGGTGATGAGGCCGGCCAGCCTGCCGCTGTCGCGCAGGCGGGAGACCCGGGGGTCGAGCTCGAGCCGGATCAGGTCACCGCGGGCGCCCACGGTGGCGGTGACGAGGCCGTCGGGCGAGCTGTGGGTGACCTGCAGAGCTCGGGCGCGTTGGTGCAGTTCCAGGGATTGATCCTGCAGTCGCAAGAAATTGTCACGCAATTGGTTCGCGTATTCATGCAACTGGTCAGCGTTCATTTCTCGCACCGTAATGGGGGAAAGTCGGCTCTTAGCCCCATTTCAGGATTCGTCGAAGTGACCCGGCCCGCGCGGTCAGAGAACTTCGGCCACGGTCTCCGTCCTGCTGTGCGCTGCCCCGGGTACGGGAGACCACCTCGGAGCGCTGAGCGGCCCGCGGCTGGGATAATTGCCGGCATGTGCGAAGCCGGGGGCTTTTGATGCGGTTCGGCGTGTTGGGTCCGGTTGAGGCGCGCCTGCCCGACGGGGGCCCGGTGGCGGTGGGCGGCCCGCAGGTGCGGTCGCTGCTGGCGATGCTGGTGCTGGAGGCCGGTCGCCCGGTGAGCGTCGGGCGGCTGGCCGCCGGCCTGTACGGCGAGGACGCGCCCGCCGACGCGGCGCACGCGCTGCAGTCGCAGGTCTCCCGGCTCCGGCGAGGACTGCGTGACGGGGCGGCCGTGGAGTTCGGACCGGCGGGCTACCGGCTCGCGGTCGACCTCGACGCGGTGGACGCGCACCGGTTCGCCCGGCTCGCCGGGCAGGGCAGGCAGGCGCTGGCCGGCGGGGACCCGGCGGGCGCCGCGATGGTGCTGGGTCAGGCGCTGGACCTGTGGCGCGGGCCGGCGCTCGCCGACGTGCTGGACGCGCCGTTCGCCGAGGCGGCGGCCGCCCGGCTGCTGGAGGAGCGGCTGGCGGCGGTGGAGGACCGGGCCGAGGCCGCGCTCGCGCTGGGCGAGCACCACGCGGTGGCCGCGGAGCTGACGGAGCTGGTGGAGGCGCACCCGTTGCGGGAGCGGGCGCGGGCGCTGCTGATGCGGGCCCTGTACGCCGGTGGCCGGCAGGCGGAGGCGCTCGCCGCGTACGAGCAGGCCCGCCGGTTCCTGGGCGACGAGCTGGGGGTGGACCCGTCCGCCGAGCTGGCCGAGGCGCACCTGGCCATCCTGCGCGCCGAACCCGCGGCAGCCCCCGCGCTCCGGCGGCTGCCGGCCCAGCTCACCAGCTTCGTCGGAAGGGCGGAGGAGCTGCGCGAGCTCGCGGCGCTGCCGGCCGGATCACGGCTGGTCACGCTGACCGGTCCGGGTGGCACCGGCAAGACGCGGCTGGCGGTGGAGGCGAGCGGCCGGGTGTCCGGGGAGGTGTGCTTCGTCGATCTGTCCGCGTTGAGCGACGGGGCGCAGGTGGCGCCGGCCGTGGCCGCCGCGCTGGGCCTGCGCGAGTCGGGACCGCCGGAGGATCGGCTCGTCGCGGCGCTGGCCGACCGGCCGGTGCTGGTGATTCTGGACAACTGCGAGCAGGTCGTCGCGAGCGCGGCCGGGCTCGCGCACCGGCTCCTGGCCGCCTGCCCCGCGCTGCGGATCCTGGCCACCAGCCGGGAGGCGCTCGGCATCACCGGTGAGGTCCTGTTCCCGGTCGGGCAGCTGGCCGTGCCCGCACCCGATGCCGCGCTCGCCGAGGCGCTGGCCTGCCCGGCGGTGCGGCTGTTCGCCGACCGGGCCGCCGCCGTACGGCACGGGTTCGTCGTGGATGCCGCCACGATCGGCGCGGTGCGGCGGATCTGCGCCGCCCTGGACGGGCTGCCGCTGGCCATCGAACTGGCGGCGGCCCGGCTGCGCTCGTTCACCCTGGACGAGGTGGACGCGCGGCTGGCCGACCGGTTCCGGCTGCTGTCGCGCGGCGAGCGCACCGCGGCGCCGCGGCATCAGACGCTGCGCGCGGTGGTCGACTGGAGCTGGGGGCTGCTCGACCCGGATGAGCAGGCGCTCGCGCGCCGGCTCACCGTGTTCGCGGGCGGCGTCACCCTGGCGGACGCGGAGCGGGTCTGCGGCCTGGACGGGCCGGCCGGGTCCGACGATGTGGCGGCCGTGCTGGCCGGCCTGGTGGACAAGTCGCTCGTCGAGGCACACGACGGCCGCTACCGGATGCTGGAGACGGTGCGCGAGTACTGCGCGGAGCGGCTCGCCGAGACCGGGGAGCGGGAGGAATGCCTGCGGGCGCACGCGGAGTGCTTCACCGCGCTGGCCGAAGCCGCCGACCACCACCTGCGGGGGCCCGGCCAGCTGGATCGGCTCGCGCGGCTGGACGCCGAGCACGGCAACCTGCTGGCCGCACTGGGCTGGGCCGTCGCCGCCGACCCGCCGCTGGCCGCGCGGCTGATCGCGGCCCTGTCCTGGTTCTGGTGGCTGCGCGGCCTGCGCGGCGAGGCCGCCCCGCTCGCCGCCCGGCTGCTGGGCGAACATGCTCCGGGTGCGGAGAAGGCCGAGGAGTACGCGTGCTGCGTCGTGACCGCCGCCGCGACCGGCACCTCCATCGATGCCGGCCTGCGCGACCACCTGGACCGCGCCGCCGCCGGCCTCGCCGCGCACGACCGGCCACTGCGCCGACCCCACGTCGTGTTCCTGCTCTCAATGGCCGGACGCCTGCTCGACGTCGACCCCGCGCTTCAGCACCGGCTGTTCGACACCGACCCCTGGTCGCAGGCGTTCCTGCGCATGGGCGACGGACTGCGGCTGCTGCTCGGCGGTCGGACCTCCGCCGCCGAGGACGCGCTCACCGCCGCGCTGGCCGGTTTCCGCACGTCGGGCGACCGCTGGGCGATCGCGAACTCGCTGGACAAGCTCGCCGGGATCGCGGCCTGGCGCGGTGAACGGGCCCGAGCGGTGGCCTGGATGGACGAGGCCATCACGCTCATCGAGGAGCTGGGCCGTACGGAGGACGCCGCGGACCTCCTCACCCGCCGCGCCGACCTGCTGGCCCAGGACGGTGACCTCGCCGCCGCCGGGACCGGCTACGAGCGCGCCGCCGAGGTCGCCCGCGCCGTCGGCGCGCCGGACCTGCTCGCCGACGCCCGCCGTGGCCTCGCCGACCTCGCCCGCCGATCCGGCGAACCCGACCAGGCCCGGCAGCTGTACGAGGCGGCGCTGGCCGGCTGCGGAGACGCCTCGATCACCGGGAGCCGGATCCGTGCCCGCATCCTCACCGGACTCGGCTGGACCGCCGCCATGGACGGGGACGCCGCGCAGGCCCGCGCCCACCACCGCGCCGCGCTCGAGACGGCCGTGCGCAGCGGCAACCTGCCCGCCGCCGCGGACGCGGTGGACGGCCTCGCCGGGGCCGCGCTGCTGACTGGTGACGCGGAGCGGGCCGCGACGCTCATCGGCGCAGCGGCGTCCCTGCGCGGGGCGGAGCTGGTCGCCGACCGCGACGTGGACGAGACGGCCGCCGAGGCCGAACGCGCGCTCGGCCCCGGCCGGTACGCCGAAGCACGTCACCGGGGCCGCAGGCTGAGCGCCGAGGAGGTGCTCGACCTGGCCGGTGAGTGACGGTGAGCGCTTGGTGAGCGCCTGGCGAGCGGGACCGGCGACGCTGTCGCCATGACACAGCACCTCGTGAACAAGACGGTCCTGATCTCCGGCGCCAGCGTGGCCGGCCCCGCCCTCGCGTACTGGTTGCAGCGGTACGGGTTCACCCCGACCGTCGTGGAGCTGGCCCCGGCGCTGCGGGAAGGCGGCTACAAGGTCGACCTGCGCGGCGTGGCGATGGACGTCGTCGACCGGATGGGCCTCACCCCGGCCGTCAAGCGGTACAGCACTCAGATGCGCGGGGGCGCCTGGGTGAACGCGGCCGGCAAGCCGCTCGCCACCCTGGGCCCCGACCTCATCGGCCTGCGGGCCCCCGGCGACGACGAGGTGCTGCGCGGCGACCTGGCCCGCATCATGTACGACGCGACCAAGCAGGGCGTGGAGTACCTGTTCGGCGACAGCATCACCGGCCTCACCCAGGGCCACGACGGCGTCATGGTGACCTTCGCGCGCTCCGCGCCGCGCATGTTCGACCTCGTGATCGGCGCCGACGGGCTGCACTCGAACCTGCGGGCCCAGGTCTTCGGCGAAGAGGCGACGTTCGTGCGCCCGCTCGGCATGCACGCGTGCGTGTTCACCGTGCCCAACCACCTCGGCCTCGACCGCTGGGAGCTGATCTACCCGACGCCGGGCAAGGTCGTGAACCTCTACAGCACCCGGCAGTCCGCCGCCAAGGCCCAGTTCATCTTCCCCACCCCCGCCGTGCTGCCCGACCGCCGCGACGTCGCGGCACAGCAGCGCCTGGTCGCCGAGACCTTCGCCGGCGCCGGTTGGGAGAGCGCCACGCTGCTGGCCGCCATGCCGCACTCCCCCGACTTCTACTTCGACTCCGCCAGCCAGGTCCGGCTGGACCGCTGGTCGGCCGGGCGGATCGCGCTGGTCGGCGACGCCGCGCACAGCCCGTCGCCGCTGTCGGGGCAGGGCACCAGCCTCGCCCTCGTGGGGGCGTACGTGCTGGCCGGCGAGCTGAAGGCCGCCGGGGGCGACCACCGGGTGGCGTTCGCCCGCTACCAGGAGGAGATGAGCGGGTACGTCGACGTGAACCTCAGCCTCGGCGAGAGCAACGCCAAGCAGATGGTGGCCGGCAGCGCCCGCCAGATCCGCATGCAGACCACCATGATGCGGATGGTCAGCCACCTGCCCTGGAAGGACCTGGCCCTGCGTCCGATCCTGAAGCCGCTCAACGCCGCCGCGAACGCCATCACCCTCAAGGACTACTGAGCGGGACTCGGCCCCCGTCAGGAGTGAGCCGCGCCGATCACGAAGCACTCCAGCCGGTGCAGAAGGGCGGCCATCTCTCCCTCGGGCAGGCGGGTCGTGTCGGCGCTCAGTTCCACACCGAGCGTGCCCTTCCAGCGCATCAGGGCCACGCAGAAGTCGCAGCTGCGCCGGTCCATGCCGGGCAGCCATTCCAGCTCGGACTCCCTGTCCGCGCGGTCGGCGCCACCCGAATCCTCGCCGGGGCGCAGGTCGTTGAAGCAACACAACGGGAACATGGGGACGCCTCGGTCAGCGCTCATCCGGTCGACCATCGCGTGCAGGGCCAGCGAGTCGAAGCGGGCGCGCCGGTAAGACGCGAGAACCGCCGAATACGCGCTCACGAGGGTCTCGGCCAGGCTTCCGCACGGGCCCAGGGTGAACAGTCCCAGCTGATTCAGGCTGGTGACCAGGCCCCGGGTCCGGCTGTTGAAGCGGTTGTGCACGATCGGGGTGATCGCGGACACCTCGTGCCCGGTCAGCTCGCGCAGCAGCATGGAGACCGCCACCAGCAGGACTGTGGCGGTGCTGACGCCGGTGCGGCGGGCGAGCACCTGTGCGGCGTGGTCGAGCCGGGGCGACGACAGCACGGCCCGCGCGAACCTCGGCGTCGCACCGCTGCTGACCACGGTGGGGAACATGGCGGACGGTACAGTCCGCAGCAGCGCCTCCCACTGGGCGATCGACCGGTCCGAACGGGCCGAGGCCGCCTCCTCCTCCCGTACCAGGTCGAGCAACTGCGACGACGGCGGTCGCGTGATCACTCCGCGGAGCAGCAGCATCCGCAGATCGCGTACCACGACGTCGGCCGCGCGCCAGTCCGCGACGACATGATTCATCACGAGCGCCACGTGGGTGGCGACGCCGTCGCAGACCACGATCCCGGCGCGCAGCGGCTGCTCGCCGTCGCCGAAGGGTCGCCCGGCCAGACGGGCGACAAGTCCGGCCGCGGCATCGTCCACGTCGCCGCGTGCGGCCTCGACCAGCTCGATCGCCAGGGTCCCGGCCGCCGCCACCTCCTGGTACGGCCCGGTCGCGCCGAGCCGTACCACGGATCTCAGAGCGTCGTGCCGACCCATCACCTCGGCCAGAGCGGCCGCCACGGCCCCGGGATGGCGCGGGCCTCCCGCGCCCGGGACGGTCAGCAGCCGGGGCACGTTGAAGTAGCGTGCGTCCGGCCCCACCCCGTCGATAGCCGTCCAGACGTCCCGCTGTCCCCATGCGAGCTCAGCCGTGCCGGAACGGCCGGAGGCGAAGTCCACCGAAAGCCGCATGGCGCTCTCCTTAGTTCCGGACCGCTGCTCCGAGCTCGGACAGCCGCAGGCTCGGGTCGCCGCCCGCGCGCGTCACCACGCGGGCGAACGCCTCCACCAGACGGTGCGCGGTGGCGGCGTCGAACAGGTCGGTCGAGTACTCCAGCCAGCCGCCGATCCCCTCGGGCCCCCGGTACACGTCGAGGGACACCTCCACCCGGGCCCGGCCCAGGTCGGGCTGCGGACACACCTCGACGGCCAGGTCCCCCAGCTCGGTGCGGAGCAGGTCGCCGGTGGGCAGGTTGTGGGTGAGGTTGAACATCGCCTGGCACAGCGGCGGACGGCTCAGGTCGCGCGGCACCCGAAGCGCGCCGAGGATGCGGTCCAAGGAGGTTCCGGCGTGGGCGAGGGCCTTCATGGTGCTGATCCGCGTACGCCGCAGCAGCTCGCCGAAGGTCAGGTCCCCCGACAGGTCGGCCCGCGCGACGAGCGTGGTGGAGAAGTAGCCGATCAGCGGGGCCAGCTCGGGCCGGTCCCGGCCGGCCACGGGCACGCCCACGCAGAAGTCGTCCTGCCCGGCGGCCGCGCCCAGCGTGACCTGCCACGCGGCGAGCAGGGCCATGAACGGGGTGGCCCGGTGGGCGCGCGCGAGGAGCTCCAGGCGGGTGACGTCCGCGTCCGGCACGGCCACGGCCGCCTTCGCGCCGCGGCCGGTCCAGCGGGCCGGGCGGGGGTGGTCGAGGGGCAGGTCGAGCGCGGGCGCCCCGGCGAGCCGTTCGGTCCAGTAGTCCAGGTGGTCCCGGCCCTCCTCGGCCCGCCGCCGTTCGGCCGCGGCGAAGTCGCGGTACTGCGCGGGCAGCTCGTCCAGCAGGGGCGCACGGCCCTCCCGGTGGGCGCGGTAGCACTCGCCGAGCTCGCGCATGAGCACGTCCAGCGACCAGTGGTCGACCACGATGTGGTGCAGCACGATGCACAGGACGGCGTCGTCGGCGGCCAGGCGCAGCAGGCCCGCCCGCCACGCGGGGGCCGCCGCGAGGTCGAACGGCCGCCCCGCGTAGCCGGCGACCGCCTGTCCGAGGTCGGCGGAGGCGGGATCCAGGCGGTCCAGCCGTACCTCGCCGGTCTCGTCCACGACCTGCGCGGGCAGGTCCCCGTCCAGGACGAAGCGGGTGCGCAGCACCTCGTGCCGGGCGGCGATCGCGGTGAACGCCGCGGCGAGTGCGGTCTCGTCGACGGGGCCGCGCAGCCGTACCGGCCAGGTGATGTGATAGGCGCAGTCGTCAGGATCGAAGCGCTGCAGGAACCACAGTCGCTCCTGCCCGGTGGACAGCGGCCAGGTGCGCTGGTCCCGGCCGCCGAGCAGCGCCCTGCGCAGGGCCGCACGGCGTTCGGGGGGCAGCGTGGCCAGGCGGCGCCGCAGCTTCTCGCGCTCGAGGTCGGGGCTCACGTGGGGGTCACCTCGAAGGTTGGGAACGCTCCCACCGAAGCCTAGGTTTCACGCCGGAGGCCGGTCAAGATCCCCCATCGCGACGCCCTGTGACAGGAAGCGGACGGTGGGCGATCGGCACACGTGGCACCGGCCCTTCATTCTCGGCATTTGACAGTCTGGAAAGCTCTCCGTCCGACCATTGCCGCTCCTCACGGTGATCGATAGAATTTGTGGGAGCGCTCCCAAAACCACCATTCCCCCTCAAGGAGTGCCGATCGTGCCGGAACGCCTGCTGGAAGAGATCACGGAGGACCTGCCCGACGACGACCTCGGGCTGCTCCTGCTGATCAGGCACTTCGAACGCAAGCTGCTCGACCTGTTCGGCCAAGGGCTCGTGCAGGGCACCACCCACACCTGCCTGGGGCAGGAGTACGTGCCGGTCGCGCTGACGCCGCTACTGGGTGAGCGGGACCACATCTTCAGCAATCATCGCGGACACGGCCACTACCTGGCACGATTCCGGGATCCGTACGGACTGCTCGCGGAGATCACCGGGCGGGAGGGCGCGGTCTGCGGGGGCGTGGGCGGCAGCCAGCACATCCTGTCCGGCCGCTACCTGTCCACCGGGGTCCAGGGCGAGAGCCTGCCGGTCGCCGCAGGCGTGGCGCTGCACCTGCGGGACGCCGAGCCGGGCGCGCTGGCGCTGGCGTACATCGGCGACGGGACGTGGGGCGAGGGCGCCGTGTACGAGGCGCTCAACATGGCCGCGCTCTGGCGGCTGCCGCTGGTCGTGGTGACCGAGAACAACGGGATCGCGCAGACCACGCCGACGTCGGCGCAGCTGGCGGGCACGATCGGGGATCGGGCGCGGGCGTTCGGGTGCCGGTTCCTGCACGTGGACTCGCGGCATCCGCACGAGATCCGGGACGCGCTGCGGCCGCTGTTCGAGCGGACCAGGCAGGGCGCGGGACCGCTGGTGGTGGAGTTCGCCACGCACCGGATCGGGCCGCACAGCAAGGGCGACGACACCCGCTCCGCCGAGGAGCTCCGGCACGCCCGCGACCACGACTGGTACCCGCGCCAGGGCGGCTCCCCCCGCTTCGCCCGCATGGACGCGGAGGCGCGCGCGTTCGTCGAGGTGGTGGCCGGTGAAGTGCTCGGGCGGCCGCTGTCGGCGCGGGAGGGCTGAGGCGATGCGGGTCGCGGAGAGCCTCAACCGGGCGCTGCACGAGGTGCTGGCCGAGGATCCGTCCGTGCGGGTGCTCGGCGAGGACGTGCTCGACCCGTACGGCGGGGCGTTCAAGATCACGAAAGGGCTGTCCAGCCGTTTCCCTGGCCGGGTGCTGGCCACCCCGATCAGCGAGAACGGCATCGTCGGCGTGGCCGGTGGCCTGGCCCTCGCGGGCGGCAAGGCCATCGTCGAGATCATGTTCTCCGACTTCGTGGCCCTGGCCTTCGACCAGATCGTGAATTTCGCCAGCAAGTCGGTCTCCATGTACGGCAGGCCGCTGCGGCTGCCGCTGATCGTGCGCTGCCCGTCCGGGGGCGGTCGCGGCTACGGCCCCACGCACAGCCAGAGCCTGCAGAAGCACTTCATCGGCGTCCCTGGTCTCGCGGTGTACGAGGTGTCCCCCTTCGACGACCATCGCGAGCTGTTCGGCGAGATGCTCGCGCGCGGCGAGCCGTGCCTGCTGTTCGAGGACAAGATCCTCTACACCCGGCAGCTCTTCGGCGGCGGGGTCGCGGACGATCTGTTCCAGTACGACGTGCTGCCCGGGGCCGGCGGGGTGGCCAGGGTGTACGTGGACGATCCCGAGCAGGCCGACTGCGTGATCATCGCGCCGGGCGGGCTGGCGCACCGGGCCCTGGCCGCGATGCGCACGCTGCTGCTGGAGCGGGAGATCTCCTGCCTGCTACTCGTGCCACGGCGCCTGTACCCCTTCGACGTGGCCCCGCTGTCGCCGCTGCTGGAGCGGGCCGGCGCCGTGGTCGTCGCCGAGGAGAGCACCGCGGGCGGCACCTGGGGGGCCGAGGTGGCGCACCAGGTGCACAGCCGGCTCTGGGGGCGCCTGCGGCGTCCCGTGTCCCTCGTCCACTCGGCGGCAAGCGTGATCCCGGCGGCCGCCCATCTCGAGCGTGACGTGCTGGTGCAGGACACCGCCATCGTCCGCGCCGTACAGGAGCTCCTGCCTTGACCGAGCTGCGCGTGCCCAAGCTCAACAACAACGACACCGAGTACCTGCTGGTCGAGTGGCTGGCCGAGGACGGCGCCGGGGTGGTGAAGGGCGATCCGGTGGTGGTCCTGGAGACCTCCAAGGCGGCCGAGGAGCTGATGGCCGAGGCCGACGGCGTACTGCGGCGGACGGCGGAGACCGGCGCCACCTGCCGGCCCGGGGACGTGATCGCGCACATCTCCGACGCCTCGGCACCCCCGCCGCCGGCCGCTGATCCCGGTGCGGCGGCCGAGGGGCCGATCGTCACCGCGCCCGCCCAGGCGCTGATCGACGAGCACGGCGTGGACCCGGCACGGATCCGCGCGCTGGGCAAGAAGCTGATCAAGCGAGCCGACGTGCTGGCCCTGCTGGAAACCGGCACACTGGAAACCGGCACAGGCGACGCGCAGCCGCTGCCGGCCGTTCAGCGGGCCGTGGCCGCCGCGGTCACCCGTTCCCACCAGACGATCCCGGCCGCCTTCACCGCCGTGAAGCTGGACGCCGGCCCCGCCATCGCCCGGGCCCGCGCCCTCAGCAAGGAGGCCAGGGCGCTGATCGGGCTGCCGGAGCTGCTGGTCGCGGCGGTCGCGGCGCTGCACGGGCGGTTCCCGATGTGCTTCGCCGAGCCGGTGGCAGCCGACCCCTTGGCCGTACGCCCCTCGACGGCGCCGAACGTCGGCGTCACCGTGGACGTCGGCAACGGCCTGTACGTCCCGGTGCTGCGCGACGCCGACCGCCTGTCCGTCAAGGAGATCGCGGAGCGGCTCACGGCGTACCGGACGAAGGCGGCACAGGCGGCGTTCCGCGAGGACGACCTGGCGGGCGGGAACATCGTCGTCACCCTGCACACCGACACGGCCGTGCTCCTCGCCGTGCCGATCGTGTTCCCCGGGCAGACGTGCGCGCTGTCGCTGTGCGCGCCGCAGCACGAGTTCGCCCTCGACTCGGCCGGGAACGTCGTGAAACGCACCACGGTCACCCTCGGGCTCGCGTTCGATCACCGCCTCGTCAACGGGCGCGAGGCGGCGATGTTCCTGAACGCCATCCGGAAGACGATCACTCCCTGAGCCCGGACGGCCCGGTCAGGGCGCGCCGCGCGTCCTCCTCGCTCATCGCGTCGATCTCCTCGATCAGCAGGTCCTCGACGGCCTCGGCGAGCTCGGCCACGGTGCCGCAGCCGAACACCACCCGGATCGGCACCTCCACCTCCAGCATCGCCCGCAGCCGCGCCGCGACCCGGGTGGTCATCAGCGAGTGCCCGCCCAGCTCCAGCAGGTCGTCCAGCACGCCGACCCGTTCGAGACCCAGAACCTCGGCCCAGATCTCGGCGACCAGCGCCTCGCTGTCGGTGCGCGGCGCCGTGTAGTCCGTCCCGGTGACCCGGTCCGGCTCGGGCAGCGCGGCCCGGTCGAGCTTGCCCCGGGAGGTGAGCGGCAGCTCCGCCAGCCGTGACCACCGGGTCGGCACGAAGCCCCTCGGCAGCCGGCCCGCGGCGTGCGCGCGCAGCTCGGCCGGGGCGGCGGGGCCGGTGAAGTACGCCACCAGGTCCTCGCCGCGCGCGGCCACGGCCACCTGCCCGGCGCCGGGGTGCTCGCGCAGGGCGGCCTCCACGTCGCCGGGCTCGATGCGCACGCCGCGCACCTTGACCTGGTCGTCCAGGCGGCCCAGGAACTCCAGCTGCCCGTCCGAGCGCCACCGCGCCCGGTCACCGGTGCGCAGGCGCCGGGCCCCGGGCTCGCCGTACGGGTCGGGCTCGAAGGCGGCGGCGGTGCGGCGGGGCAGCCCGGCATATCCGCGGGCCACCCCGGCGCCGCCGATCGCCAGCTCGCCCGCCGCGCCCGGCGGCACCGGCTCCCCCCGGGCGTCCAGCACCCGCACCGACGTGGCCGACAGCGGCCGGCCGATCGGCGGGCGCCCGCCGGGGTCGGTCCCGTCCAGCTCGGCCCAGGTAGCGATGACCGTGGCCTCGGTGGGCCCATACGTGTTGACCAGCCGGGCCCCGGGCCCCTCACGATGCCATCGGGTGATGGCCGCCCCGTCGGCCTGCTCGCCGCCGAGGATCACCAGCCGCAGCGCGGGCGGCCAGGCCACCTCCGAGGGTGACTCGACGAGCCGGTGCCAGTACGCGGTCGGCAGGTCCAGCACGGTGATCCGGTGCCCGTCCGGCCCGGCCAGCAGGTCGGGCAGGCTCGCGGGGCCGTCCGGCAGCGGCATCACCGTCGCCCCGGACGCGAGCGCCGGGAAGATCTCCTCGACGTGGGTGTCGAAGCTCAGCGACGCGAACTGCACCACATGGTCCCCGGGCCCCAGGCCGTACTCCCGCCGCATCCATCCGACCCTGGCCGCCACCGAACGATGCTCGACGAGCACCGCCTTGGGCAGCCCGGCGGACCCCGAGGTCGTCATCACGTAGGCGATTCCCTTCACCGGCCCCCTGGCCGCGCTCCCGTCGGCCACGGCGCGCACCCGGTCCTCGCCGATCAGCCAGGCGGCGCCCGCGGCGGCCATGGCGTCGGCGTGCCGGGCGGGCGGGTCGGCGGGGTCCAGCGGCAGGTACGCGGCGCCCGCCCGCCACACGCCCAGCAGCGCCGCGATCACCTCGGCGGACGGGGCCAGCCGCACGGCCACCACGTCGCCCTCCCGGACGCCGCTCTCCCGCAGGGTGCCGGCGAGCGCGCCGGCCTGGTCCCAGAGGGCCGCGTACGAGACCACCTGATCGCCGCAGCGCACGGCCACGGCCTCCGGCGTCCGGCGCACCACGTCCGCCACCAGCTCCAGCACCCCGTCCGCGACCGGCTCGGCGGGACCGTCGGCCAGCTCGGCCATCGCCTTCTCGTCCCGCTCGGTCCACGCGGGCAGCCGCGAGATCGGCGTGTCCGGCCTGGCCACGGCCCCGGCCAGCAGCGTCAGGTAGCGCTCGGCGATCGTCGCCACCTCGCCGGCCTCGAACACCGCGCCGTCGTAGCCGAAGCAGATGGCCAGCTCCTCCCCCGCCGGCCAGACCTCCACCAGCAGGTCCACCACGATCTGCTCGTGGCGTCCCTCGAAGTCAGACACCCGGACCCCGCCGTACGCCCGGTCCTGCCCGGCGGCGTAGTCCTGCATGATGAACACGGTCGGCAGCAGCGTCTCGACGCCGCGCGCCAGCCGCTCCAGCAGCGGCGCGGGCCGGCCCATCGCGTCCAGCACCACCCCTTTGACCCGCCCGAGCAGCTCGGCGAACGTCGGATCGCCCGCCAGGTCGCCGCGCAGCGGGAGGGTCTGGGTGAGGTAGCCGACCATCCGCTCCAGCTCGACCCGGTCCCGCCCGGCGACCACGGTGCCGACCACCAGGTCGTGCTGCCCGCTGTGCCGGAACAGCAGCGCCTGGTAGGCCGCCATGAGCACCATGAACGGGGTCGCCCGGTGGGCCACGGCCAGCCGCTCCACCTCCGCGAGGTGCCGCGCGCCCAGCCGTACCCAGTGATGGCCGCCCTCCCGGACGGCCGCGCGCGCTCCCGGGCGGGCGAAGGGCAGCTCGGTGACCGGCGGCGCGGCCAGCGCCCCGGTCCAGTACGGCATGGCCTTGTCCGCCCTGCGCCGCTGCCAGCGGGCGTAGTCGCTGGACCGGATGGGCAGATCGGGCAGGCGGGCGGGGCGGCCCTCCACGGCGGCGGCGTAGTGCTCGCCCAGGTCGTCGAGCATGATCTCCAGGGAGTGCCCGTCGGCCAGGATGTGGTGCAGCGTCACGCACAGCACGTGATCGTCCGGGGCGACCTCGATGACGGCGACCCGCAGCGGGACGCCCGCGGCCAGGTCGAAGGCGGCGTTGGTGCGCTCGGCGACCAGCGCGCCCACCTGCTCGCCAGCCGCCGCCAGCCACTCGATCGGCGGCGCCCAGCCGGCCGGCCCGGCCACCGCCCAGGGCGTGCCGTCCTCCTCGGCGAAGGCGGTGCGCAGGCTCTCGTGCCTGGCCACGAGCGCGCCGACGGCGACGGTGAACGCGTCGCGGTCGAGGGGGCCGCGCAGGCGTCGTACCAGGTACATCGTGTACGAGGCGTCGCCGGGCTCCAGCCGCTGGAGCATCCAGAGCCGTTCCTGCGCGGGCGACAGCGGCGCCCTCATGACCCGGCCGCCAGGTCGTCGAACAGCCCCTGGAGCTCCTCGGCGCTCAGGCCGTCGAGCTGGTCGCGCAGCGCGGCGACGTCGGCCAGGCTGAGCTCGGCGTCGTCCAGGTCGTCGAGCCGGGCGGCGAACCCGGCGATCGTCGGACGCTCGAACAGCACGACGATCGGCACCTCGAGGCCGTACCTGGCCTGGACCCTGGCGATGATCTGCGTGGCGGCCAGGGAGTGGCCGCCGAGCTCGAAGAAGTCGTCGTCGGCGCCGATGGGCTCGGTGGCGCCGAGCACCCCCGCCCAGATCTCGGCGAGGTCGGACTCGACCCCGGCGGCCGGGGCGCGGAAGGCGGCGGTGCCGGGGCGCGTCCAGGACGGGGTGGGCAGGGCGGCGCGGTCGAGCTTGCCGTTGGGGGTGAGCGGCAGGGACGTCAGGGTCGTGTGCCGGACCGGGATCATGTAGTCGGGGAGCGAGGCGCGCAGTCGTTCGCGCAGCGCGGCCCAGTCCACGGCCTGCTCCCGCGGGACCAGGTAGGCCACCAGCCGCCCGTCGCGGACGGCGGCCGCGGCGTCCCTGACCTCGGCGGCCGATCGCAGGGCGGCCTCGATCTCGCCCAGTTCGATGCGGAATCCGTGGACCTTGACCTGCTGGTCGGCGCGGCCGAGGTACTCCAGCCGGCCGGCGGGCGTGATCCTGGCCAGGTCGCCGGTGGCGTACATGCGGGCGCCGGGGACGCCGGCGTACGGGTCGGGCAGGAAACGCGCGGCCGTCTGACCGGGCAGCCCGTGGTATCCCCGGGCGACCCCCGCGCCGCCGATGTGCAGCTCGCCGGCCTCCCCGTCGGCGACCGGCGTCCCGTTCCCGTCCAGCAGGTGGAGCGAGGTCCGCCCGATGGGCGAGCCGAGATCCACGGCCTCGGGTCCCGGCCGCACCCGGCCGGCCGTGGACCACACGGTGGTCTCGGTGGGGCCGTACACGTTCCACAGCTCGGCGCCGTCGGCCGCCAGCGCGTCCGCGAGATCGCGGGGCAGCGCCTCCCCGCCGCACAACCGGGTCCTGATCGTCGCGGGGACCCCGCCGGACTCCAGCAGGATCCGCCAGCCCGCCGGCGTCGCCTGCATGATCGTGACCCCCTCGGCGACGGCCCGTTCGCGCAGCGCCCACCCGTCGGAGACCTCCCCGGTGGCCGCGATCACCACCCGGCCGCCCGTGAACAGGGGCAGCAGCAGCTCCAGGACCGAGATGTCGAACGACAGCGTGGTGACGGCCAGCCACCGGTCCTCCGGCCCGATCGGCAGCAGCTCGGCGAACGACTCCAGCAGGTTCGCCACGGCCCGGTGCGGCACCGCCACCCCCTTCGGGCGGCCGGTGGAGCCCGAGGTGAACATCAGGTACGCCAGCCGGTCCCCATCGGCCGCGACCCCGCCGGACGGGGCGGGAGCGCCGGTCAACGGCCTGCCCCCGGGCGAGAGCGTGACGACGGCGGGAACGCCGTCCAGCAGTGCGGGATCGACGCCCGCCTGGGTCAGCACCAGGCCGATGCCGGCGTCCTGGCGCATCATGCGCAGCCGTCCGGCGGGGAAGGCCGGATCCAGCGGCACGTACGCACCGCCCGCCGTCCACACGGCGAGCATCGCCACGAGCATCCCGGTGGTCCGCTCCATGCACAGCCCCACGGGCGTCTCGGGGCCGACGCCGTGCCCGCGCAGCACGGCGGCCAGGTCCTCGACGCGCCGGTGCAGCTCCCGGTAGGTCACCTGGCCGTCGGAGCCGGTCACGGCCACCGCGTCGGGCGCCTTGTCCAGCCACCGCCATATCGTGCCCACCGTCCCGTTCGCGGCACTGCGCGAGGGCGGCGTCGTGTCGTCACTCAACGTCGGTATCGCCTTTCAGTTTCGCAGGCTGAGCGGGCGCATGTCCGTCCAGACGGTCTCGATGTGGCCCAGGCACTCCTCCTGGGTGCCCGCGAACCCCGCGTCGGACCAGCCGGGCGGCAGTTCGCGATCCGCGGCCCAGACGGAGTACTGCTCCTCGTGGTTGACGACCACGCGCATCTCGGCACTCACGTGTTCTCCTCGCTGACCAGTAGCGTCTCGACCTCGCGCAGCGTCGCCTCGATCGCCTCCCGGGGCAGGAGGGCGGTGTCGGCGAGCAGGTCCAGCCGGCAGGTGTGGGTGGCGGGCCCGGCGGTGCAGAACACCTCGGCGTCCACCTCCGGCCAGGCCCCCACCGGGAAGATCCGGCCGGGGGTCGCGGGCGGGTTCGGCGGCAGGTTGGGCCAGCCCCCGGCGACCCGTACGTCGTTGAAGTAGGCAGTGGGCGGCGGCCCGGTCTCCTCGATCAGCGCCCGCTGGCCGGCCGGGTCGTAGCGGGCGTGCCGGTACGCCGCCAGCACCCCCCGGTGCGCGGCCCGCACCACCTCGGCGAGCGGCTGGCCCGGGACCACGTCCAGGACGAAGATCCCGTCCTGGACGAGGGTGGCCACCATGGGCGCCAGCCGGGGATCGTGCCGGTTGCCCACGATGAGCTGCAGCGCGACCGTGCCGCGGCCGGTCAGCCGGGACAGCAGCGTCGCGTACGCCCCGAGCAGCACGCTGCTCGTGCTCACCCCCCAGCGCGCGGCCAGCCCGGTGGCCGCCGCGCCGAGCGCCGCCGACTCCATGCCGAGCTTGACGAACCTGGGCTCCTCGGGCCTGCCCGGCGGCGTGGCGAACAGCGGGCGCGGCATCCGTTCCAGCGCCGCCCGCCAGTACCTGAGCGCCCGCTCGCCGCGCGCCGCGCCCTCGGGCGAGCGTTCCTCCGCGGCCAGGTCGAGCGGCTGCGGGACGTCCTGGGGCAGCGGCTCCCCGGACAGCAGCCGCGGCCACTCGCCGGCGATGACGTCGAGCGCCCGCCCGTCCACCGCCATGTGCGTGAACGCGAACGCCACCGCGCGCGGCCTGCCGCCGTCCATGACGACGGCGCAGCGCACCGGCAGCTCGTCGGCGTAGTCGAAGCCCTTGACCGCGAGCTCGGCGGCGATCTCCCCGGCCAGCACCCTGGGCCGGGAACCGGCGGCGTCGACCAGCTCGACCGTCAGCCGGCCCTGCCCGGCGACCCGCTGCACCATGCCGGTCTGCTCCGCGTCGGGGAGCCAGTTCGTCCGCAGGCTCTCATGCCGTCCGAGCAGCCGCGCGAGGCCGGCGAGCACCGCCGGCAGGTCGGGCTTGCCGTGCACCGGCAGGGCCCACGGCATGTTGAAGTACGGGTCGCCAGGGGGCAGCCACTCCGTGAGCCGCCAGATCGCCCGCTGGCCCCAGGTGAGCGGCCCCTGGCCGGACCTGGCGCCGGTGAACTCGACCGTCACGGGTCCGATCCCGGGGCCGATCATGACGGGCGGCCCGCGAACCGGGACAGGTGGTCGACCAGCCCGTCGAGCGTGTCGAGGCTGCCGTCGAACTCGATGTCGAAGCCGAACGCCTCCTCGATCGCGTCGATCAGCCGGATGTAGCCCAGCGAGGTGAGGCCGAGCGCCGTCAGCGAGCAGTCGGCCGCCAGCACCTCCGCCGCGGTGAGCTCGCCGTCGCTGGCCTGGGCCACCAGCGCGGCCACGCGCTCCCTCAACATGCCTGCTCCCGAAGGCGGGCGACCTCCGCCGCGATGCTCGTCGCGGTGGCGTCGTCGATGAACACCTCGAAGGAGAGCTCCACGCCGTACCGCTCCCGGGCCCTGGCCATGATCTGGGTGATCGTGAGGGAATGGCCGCCGAGATCGAACAGGTCGTCGTCGGGTTCCACGTCGTCCAGTTCGAGCTCCTTGGCGAAGATGGCCTGAATCTCCCGTACGAGCTCGGCGGCCACCGGCCCGCCCGCTCCCTTGTCGGCAGTGATCACGGACGCCGCCGGCACGGGGGCGGGCAGCGGCAGCCGGTCCAGCGGCGCGTCCGGGTCCGCGGCGACCGCCGCCAGCAGCGCGGCGAAATCCTCGCGGATCCGCTCGGCCCCCGCCGGGTCGAGGAGCGCCGGGTTGTACTGCAGCCGCGCCGCCGTGCCCGCCGGGTCGTCGACGATCTGCAGGTGGAGGGTGTTGCGCACCCAGCCGTTGAACATCATCCACTCCACCGACGCGCCCAGCCCGGGGAACAGCGGGCCCGTCTCGGGCCGCCGGCGGTAGCTGAGCGACACGGGGGTGAGCGCGGCGCGCGGGCCGATCCCGTCCACGGCCCTGGCCAGCGGAACCTCGCGGTGCCGGTACAACCGCCGCAGCTCGACCCGCAGGCTCCGCGCGAACTCGCCGAACGTGCCCGCCTCCGGCGCCCCGATCACGGGCAGCTCGTTGACGAAGGCGCCCACGTGGTCCCGGCTCCGCTCGGTCCGCGTGGACAGATCCACGCCGACCGCGGGCCGCGCGTTGCCGTACGCGCGCAGCAGCGCGACGAACGCGGCCAGCACCGCCTCGAAACGGGTGACCTCGAGTCGCCCGGCGAGCCCGCCGAGGTCCTCGACGACGAAGTCGAGGGCGCAGCCGGGCGCCGCGGCCACGGACACGCCGGTCAGGCCGGGCAGGTGCAGCTCCCGCTGGTCCTGCCACCGGTCCTGCCAGTAGCGCCGCGCGTCCGGCAGCGCGTCCGCCAGCCTGACCTGCTGCTGGACCGTGACCTCCGGGTGCGTCAGCACCAGCGGCGCCGGCGCCGCGCCCCCGTACCAGGAGGCCAGGTCCCGCAGCAGGATGTCCTTGGACTCCCCGTCGAACACCGCGTGATGGGCCTGGAACAGCAGCACGTGCCGCTTGGCGTCCTCCCGGATCAGCGTGAACCGCGCCGCGGGGGCTTCCCCCGGATCGACCGGCCCGGCCAACTCCTCCTCAAGGTCGCCGCCTTCGCGCATCGGCGGCACCCCGTGGGGGACCACCCGCAGCTCACCGCCGTCCTCGGCGAGCACGCCGCCCAGCACGGGGTGCCTGCGCGCCACCTCCTCACACGCCTCCCGCAGGGCCAGCACGTCGAGCGGCCCGTCCAGCCACACGGCCAGCGGCATGTGAAAGGCCCGCCCGGCGACCCCGGCCCGCTCGGTGAGCCACATCCCCTGCTGCGCAGGGGAGGCCGGCCACGATCCGGTCATCTCCCGCCTTCTTTCTCCACAGCGCCTGTTTCCATAGAGCCTGTTTCCATCACGGAGTCCGCCTGCTTCAGCAGATCGCGCAGGCCGGACTTGACGACCTTGCCCGAGTGGTTCCGGGGCAGGTGGTCCACGAAGATCACTCGTGTCGGCAGTTCGTGCGCGGCCAGCCGGGTCATGAGAAAGGCCCGCAGCTCCGTCACGCGCGGCGCCCGCGAACGGGGCACGACGGCCGCGGCCAGCACGGTGCCCAGCACGGGGTGCGGCACGCCGGTGACCGCCGCCTCGGCCACGTCCGGGTGTTCGTGCAGCGCCGCCTCCACCTGCAGGGTCGACGCCTTGTACGCCCCGGACTTGACGACGTCGCTCTCCCGGTCGACGAGATACAGGTAGCCGTCCGCGTCGAGATAGCCCAGATCGCCCATCCGCACCCACCCGTCGCGGAAGGTGTGCGCGCTGGCCTGCCGGTCCCGGTAGTACGAGCGCGCGGCGGCGGGAGAGCGCAGCCAGATCTCCCCCGTCTCCCCGGCCGCCAGCGGCGTGCCGTCGGGGCCGGTGATCCTCAGCCCGCTGCCGAGCGCCGGCCGGCCCAGGGCGGCGGGCCGCGACGGGTCGTAGATCATGACGGTCTGGGCGGGCGCCGCCTCGGTCGAGGTGTAGTAGTTCGTCACTGTCGCCTTGGGGAAGGCCGCCGCCAGCCGCGCGCACAGCGCCGCCGGCAGCGCCGAGGCCGCCGACCCGAGCAGGACCACGCCGGAGAAGTCGTGCCGCTCGTGCAGCCCGGCGTTGAGCAGTTCCAGGGCCATCGCCGGCACCAGGAACACCGTCCCCACCCGCCGCGACTCGATCAGCCTGGCGAACCTGCCCGGGGTGAACCGCGCCGGCGTCAGCACCGACGGCCGCGCGTCCAGCGCGTTGATCAGCATGGCCTGGCCGGCGTTGGTGCCGATCGGAAAGGCGTGCAGCAGCAGCCGCGAATGCCCGAACCTGCGGCGATTGGCCCGGGTGGCGCTGCCGTAGGTGAGGTTGGCGTGGGTGGCCGCCACCGCCTTGGGCCTGCCCGTGGTGCCGGAGGTGTAGAGGATCTGCGCCAGATCCGCCGGCCCCGGCGGCTCGGGTTCGCGCGAGCCGGGCTCCAGCTCGGCCGGCACGGCGCTCCAGTACCCGCCGTCCGGCGGCGCGGCCGGCCCTTTGCCGGCATGCAGCACGCCGGTCGCCGAGCAGTGCTCCAGCATGTACGCCACCTCGGCCGGCGCGAACCGGTCGGAGATCGGCACGGCCACCCCGCCGGCCAGCTGTACGGCGCAGTAGGTCACGGCGAAGCCGGTCCAGTTCTCGGCCCCGAACAGCAACCCCACGCGGTCGCCCCGCCGCACGCCACGCCGGACCAGCCCGCGCGCCAGCGAGTCCACCTGCGCGTGCCAGTCCGCGAAGGTCAGCGTGCCGCCCCCGGCGACCTCCAGCGCGACCCGCTCGGGCTCCTCCGCGGCCCGCCTGGCGAGCAGCTCCGGAACGATCACCACTCGCCTCCCGCACACCGCCGCAGCTCCCGTACGATCACCACTCGCCTCCCGCACGCCGCCGCAGCTCCCGCACGATCACGACTCGCCTCCCGCACACCGCCGCAGCTCCCGCACGATCACGACTCGCCTCCCGCACGCCGCCGCAGCTCCTCGATGCCGACGAGATCGTCGGGCAGCGCGTCGGGCACCTCGCGATCGAAGCGCGCGAGCACCCGCACGCGCATCGCGCACACCGCGATCAGCGCGATGGCCAGCCCGAAGACCACGTACATCAGCCCGATCCCGCGCCCCTCCCCCGTCCCGAGCAACGCTCCCGCCGTCGCGGCCAGCGGCCCGTCCGGCGCCATCAGCGGCTCCAGCACCGTCGCCCCGTACGGCGCCACCAGCCCGAACCCGATCGGCAGCGTGGACCAGGCGACGAGCGTGTTGAGCGCGATGACCCGCCCGTGGAACCGCTGCGGCACCTTGACCTGGATGATCGTCGCGTACACGCCGTTGAGCAGCGTCAGGCACAGCGACATCCCGAACGCCCCCGCGGCGATCGCCACGAGATCCGCCCGTACGCCGACGACCACGCAGAACCCCGCCAGCGCGAGCGTGAACAGCAGCACCCCGCGCAGCCGCCCCCGGCGCGGCCCGCCCCACACGGCCATCAGCAGCCCGCCGGCCAGCACGCCGATCCCGCCCGCCAGCGACACCCGCCCGACGTCCTGCAGCGTCGCGAACGACAACACCAGCGGCGAGATCATCAGGAACAGCGGCGACAGGAACACGTTCAGGACGGCGAAGAACACCAGCATCCCGCGGAAGCCCCGGTTCCCCCAGGTCAGCCGCCAGCCGCCGGCGATCTCCGCCATGACCGTCTCGCGCCGCCGCCAGGCCATGCTCCGGGGGAACCGGACCGTCAGCACGACCGCGGCCGCGAACACGTACGACAGCACGTCGACGACGAGGATGCCCTCCAGCCCGATGACCGCCATCAGCCCGACCGCCACCAGCGGCACCGCCACCTGGGCCGTGCCGGTGACGAGCTGCACCACCCCGTTGGCGTGGCCCAGGAAGCGTTTGGGGACGAGTTGCGGGATCGCCGAGGCGTACCCGAACCGCTGGAAGGTCAGCGCGACCGACAGCAGCGCGAGCAGCGGGTAGACGTGCCAGATCTCCAGGTTGCCGGTCCACAGCAGCACCCCGAGGACCAGCTGCACGCCGCCCGCGGTGACGTCGCCGGCGAGCATCACGGCGCGCCGGTCGTGCCGGTCCACGATGGCCCCGGCCAGCGGCGCGACCAGCATGCCGGGCAGCAGCCCGAGCACCGCGAACAGCGCGAAGTTCGCCAGCGATCCGGTGGTCGTGTAGATCCACAGCGGCACGGCGAACTCGGTCAGCGCCGACCCCAGGATCGACACCAGCTGCCCGGCCGCGACCAGCGCGAACCGCCCCATGCCCGGCCGGGCCCGGCGTTCCTCCGCGGGGGCCGGGGAGTCTCCGGAGGACACGCCGTCCAGCCACCACGTGGATCGCGGGGTGCGTGCCAGCGGCTCGGTCCGCCCCTCGGCGATGGCGCGGTGCGTGCCGGTCACGATGGCCGCCAGTTCCTCCGCCCGATATTTCAGGAAGAAGTGGCCGGCCTCGTCCAGCACGACCAGGGCCGTCAGCTCCGACAGCACGTGCCATTCGCGGTAGCGCTCCTGGTAGAACTCCATCGCCGGGTCACGCTCGCCGGCCAGCGCGATCACCGGCGCCCGCAGCGGGGCCGCAGCCTCTTCGAACATGTGGGTGAAGTACCGCTCCGCCTGCCGGGTGCCGCGCCGCCGGTTGCGGACCATGAGGTCGAGCTGGTCGCGCCCGACCTCCTCCACGTCCAGGCCGGCGGAACGCAGGTCGTTGATCCAGGCCTGGTCGCCGCGGATGCGCTCCATGAGCTCGGTCAGGCCCGAGAGGCGGCCGCGGGGGCGGGCGAAGGGGAAGACACCGCCGAGGTAGACCGCCTCGACCTCGCGGCCGGCGTCCTCCAGCCTGCGGGCGATCTCCGCGGCCAGCATCACACCGAGGCCGCAGTGGCCGTACAGGGTGACGGGGCCCTCGATGCCGTCGAGGATCTCCTGTACGCACCCGTCGGCGACCTCGTCCAGCGGCCGGGACTCCTCGCCCAGCTCGTGCCCGGGCACGGCGATCGAGTAGAGCGCCCAGTCGGCCGGCAGCGCGTCGGCCAGCGGCTGGTAGATGACCGCGCTGCCGCCCCCGTACGGCGCGCAGACCAACGTCGAGGTGGCCGTCCTGGCGGGGGTGAGCCGGTGCAGCAGGTGGCGCGGGCCGTCGCCGTCCGACTCCAGCAGCGCGGCCAGCTCGCGTACGGTGCGATGCTTGAACAGGTCGAGCACGGTGACGGTACGCTCCGGCAGCTCCTGCCTGAGCCGGGCCACCACCCGCATGGCCAGCAGGGAGTGGCCGCCGAGCTCGAAGAAGTCGTCCGTGGCGCCGACCTCGGCGGCACCGAGGAGTTCGGCCCACACGGCGGCGACCGTCCGTTCCGCAGCAGATTGCGGTGGCTCGAACCGGCCGGTCGTCTCCGGCGCCGGGTCGGGCAGGGCGGCCCGGTCCACCTTGCCGTGCGACTTCAGCGGCGGCGGCTCGTCCAGCCACACGTACCGGGCGGGGATCATGTAGTCGGGCAGCCGCTCGGCCAGCCACGTCCGCATCTCGGCGGCCTCCGGCCGGGCCTCGCCGCACTCGGCGAGGAGGTAGGCCACGAGGAGACCGCCGCGCATGTCGGCGATCGCCGACGTCACGCCGGGATGCCGGCCGAGCACCGACTCGACCTCGGCCAGCTCCACCCGGTAGCCGCGGATCTTCACCTGCAGGTCGCGGCGGCCGAGGAACTCCAGGTTCCCGTCGGGAAGGTGGCGGGCCAGGTCGCCGGTGCGGTACATGCGAGCGCCGGGCGGCCCGTACGGGTCGGGCAGGAACCGTTCCGCGGTCAGGGCGGGGCGGTCGAGATAGCCTCTGGCCAGCCGATCCCCGC
Source organism: Nonomuraea sp. NPDC003709 (assembly GCF_040610775.1). Taxonomy (NCBI): domain Bacteria; kingdom Bacillati; phylum Actinomycetota; class Actinomycetes; order Streptosporangiales; family Streptosporangiaceae; genus Nonomuraea; species Nonomuraea sp. NPDC003709. Next base: position 264,973 of record NZ_JBEXMW010000011.1, read on the forward strand.
CGAGGTACAGCTCCCCCGCGACGCCGATCGGCACCGGCTCCAGATGCTCGTCCAGCACGTACGCCCGAGCCCCCGGCAGCGGCCTGCCGATGGGCAGCGTGGTGGTCGTGCCGCCGGTGCCCTCGACCGGATAGGTGGTGACGCCGACCGTCGCCTCGGTCGGGCCGTAGTGGTTGACGACCCGGCAGCGTCCGGACGCGGCCAGCTCCTCCGCCCAGTCGCGGGGCGCCGCCTCGCCGCCGAGGATCAGCAGCTTGCGCGGCAGCACGTCGGCCTGCAACGCGGCCAGATGGGACGGGGTGATCTTGAGATAGTCGATGCCGGCGTCCCGGACGTACTCGGCCAGCTCGTGCCCCGCCGTGCGCGGCGGGATGATGTGCAGCGTGCCGCCGGTCATCAGGCACGCGTAGAAGACCGTCACCCCGAAGTCGAAGGCCAGCGACTGCAGCAGCCCGTACGAACCGCCGGGTTCGATCCCCAGCCGCTCCCGCAGGCCCGCGAGATAGGCCAGCGCCTGCCGGTGCTGGATCGCGACGCCCTTGGGCCTCCCGGTCGTGCCCGAGGTGTAGATGACATAGGCCAGGTCGTCGGGGGTCACGTCCTGAGGGACCGGCGCCTCGTCACCGTCGGGCTCGTCGAGGCCCACCGTGAGCAGGCCGTCGGGCAACCGCTCCCTGGAGGACGAATCGGTCACCGCGATCCGTACCCCGGCGTCCTGGACCACGTACGCCAGCCGCTCGGGCGGATGCTCCGGATCCAGCGGCAGGTACGCGGCCCCCGCCTTGAGCACGCCGAGCACCGCCACGGCCAGTCCGGCCGACTGCTCCAGGCACAGCGCCACCCGTTCCCCGGGCCCGGCGCCGAGGGCCCGCAGCCGCCGGGCCAGCCGGTCGGCGCGGATGCCGAGCTCGCCGTACGTGAGCGAGGCCTCCCCCGCGACCACCGCGACCGCCGCGGGATCCTGCCCGGCGACGACCTCCTGCAGCAGCCCGATCCCGGCGGGCGGCGCCGGCTCGGCGGCCCCGAGGGCCAGCACGCGCCGCCGCTCGTCCGGGCTCAGCAGCGGCAGCCGGGAGATCGGCAGCCCGTAGTCGGCGACCGCCGCCCGCAGGAGCGTCTCCAGGCATTCCGCCAGCCGCCGCGCCGTGTCCTCCCGGAACAGCGCGGTGCTGTACGTGAGCTGCCCGTGCAGCCCGCCGCCGCCCTCGAAGAGGTAGAGCGCCAGGTCGAACCGGCTGGCCACGGTCGGGATCGGATACGGCTCCGCGCCCAGCCCGGAGGTGTCCAGGGTCCGGCCGCGGTAGTTCTGCAGCGCGAACATGGTCTGGTAGACCGGCGTGCGGCTGACGTCCCGCTCCACGGCCAGCTCGGTGACGAGCCGGTCGAACGGCAGCGCCTGATGCGCGAAGGCGTCCAGGGTGGAGTCGCGGACCCGGCCGAGCAACTCGCCGAAGGTCGGGTCGCCGCGCAGGTCGGCCCGGAGGGCCAGGGTGTTGATGAACGGCCCGACGACCGTCTCCAGCTCGGGCAGCTCCCGCCCGGACACCGGCGACCCCACCGCGAAGTCGTCCTGCCCGGCGAACCGGCCGAGCAGCACCTGGAAGGCGGCGAGCAGCGTCATGTACGGCGTGGCCCGGTGCGCCTTGCCCAGCTCCGCGATCGACGCGGTGAGGGCGGGGTCCACGACGACGTCCACGGCGGCGCCGTCCCAGCGCTGCTCGGCGGGCCGGGGCAGGTCGGTCGGCAGCTCCAGGGCGGGCACCCCGTCCAGCTTGGACACCCAGTAGCGCACGTCGTCGTCGAAGGTCCGGCCGCGCTGCCAATGCGCGTAGTCGCCGAACTGCAGCGGCACCGGCGCCGGTTCCCGGCCCGCGTGCAGCGCCAGCAGCTCCTGGAACAGGATGTCGCACGACCAGCCGTCGGTGATCGCGTGGTGCATGGTGAGCAGCAGCACGTGCTCGCCGGGAGCCGAGCGCACCAGCAGGGCGCGCAGCAGCGGCGGGCGGGCCAGGTCGAACGGCCGGACCAGCTCCCGGTCGATCTCGCCGGGGTCGTCGGTGACGCGGAACTCCACGACCGGCTCCTCGGCGACCACCGCCTCCGGGCGGCCGTCCGGGGTGGTGACCAGGCTGGTACGCAGGCTCTCGTGCCGCCGGGTGAGCTCTGTCAGGGCCCTGGCCAGGGCGTTCTCGTCGAGGTCGCCGGTGAGCCGGACCGCGAACGGCACGGTGTAGGCGGCCGTGCCTGGGGCGTACTGCTCAAGGAACCACAAGCGCTCCTGCATGGCCGACGGCGGCGGCGCGGTGCCGGGGTCACGGCGGGGAACACTGACCTTGGTGCCGCGCGCCCGAAGGCGACGCTCCAGCAGGGCCTGCTTGGCCGGTGAAAGGGAGCTCCTGGTCACGCGTCTTTCTCCTCGGAACACGCGGTGGTGCACGTACACGTACGGAGGTCCGCGGCGATGACGCGGATGTGCTGCAGCCGGAACGGCGAAGCCTGATGAGGCCGTGGGAACGCTCCCACGAGGGAGGCTAGGTTTCGGCTCCTTCGAGGTCAAGGGCTAGATCCGCATTTCCGAATGCCCAGCGTGGTCTAACAAGAACAATTCGCGATGTGCGCACGTCGCACCCATGTTTCCGTTAGCTCTGTCTTTCGGGTCCTTGACAGCTCGGAAACATTTTCGTCATATATCTGGGAGCGCTCCCACAGCGTGTCATCATCTCTGACCTGCGCCTGCAAGGAAGCCGAGCGCCTCCGCCCTTTGACCGCGCGTCAAAGGCGGAGATCCTGCCGTGAACCCCTTGCCCAGAATGAGGTTCTGGAAGCAGGGTTGGGCCCATGATTATCGAGTACGCCGAGCGCGTGTGGCGCGGCGAATCGGACGACAGCGTCGTGGACGCGGGCCTGCAGGGCAAGGGTGTTCAGCCGATCGCCGACGGTGTCGGCTGGTGGCCGGGGTTCGGCAATGCGACCGCGTTCGAGACCGAGGGCGAGCTGGTGCTGTTCGACACGAGCAGCGCGTTCTCGGCGGCGAAATTGCACGAGGACGTACGGGCCTGGACACGGGCGCCATTGACCACGGCGTTCTACTCGCACGGGCACGTCGACCATGTCTTCGGGACGGGGCCGTTCGAGGAATCGGGGCCTCGGGCCGCGATTTATGCCCATAAAGCGGTTGTTGACCGGTTCGAGCGTTATGTGTTGACAAATGGCTATAACTCGGTGATCAACCAGCGGCAGTTCCAGGCCGCCGGGCTCCACTGGCCCGTCGACTACCGCCGTCCGGACGTGACCTACACCGACGCGCTGACCGTGCGGCGCGGCGGGCTCACGTTCGACCTCGTGCACGCCAAGGGCGAGACCGACGACGGGACCATCGGCTACGTGCGCGAGCACAAGCTGCTGTTGCCCGGCGACCTGTTCCTCTGGGTGACGCCCAATTGCGGCAACCCGCAGAAGGCGCAGCGCTATCCCCGGGAATGGGTGCACGCGTTGCACCGGATGGCCGCCATGGACGCCGAGATCATGCTCCCCGGCCACGGCGCCCCCATCTTCGGCCGCGACCGCATCCGGCAGGCGTTGCTGGAAACGGCCGAATGGCTGGAGTCGCTCATCACGCAGACCCTGCAACTGCTCAACGCGGGCGCCCGGCTCGACGAGATCGTCCACTCCGTGAAGGCGCCGGAGCATCTCGCCGACCGGCCCTATCTGCGGGCGCGTTACGACGAGCCGGAATTCGTCGTACGCAATCTGTGGCGCCTTTACGGCGGCTGGTACGACGGCAATCCGGCCCACCTGAAGCCCGCTCCCGAGGCGATGCTGGCGAAATCGGTCGCGGAACTGGCGGGCGGGGCGCAGGCCCTCGCGGACGCGGCGCTCAAGGCCCTTTCCGAAGGCGATGAGCGGCTGGCCGGGCATCTGGCGGAAATGGCCGCCCTGGCGGCTCCGGACGACGCGGGAGTGCATCGCGTACGCGCGGAGGTCTTTTCCACCAGGGCGGCCGGCGAACTGTCCCTCATGGCAAAGGGCATTTTCGCCTGGGCCGCCGCCGAGTCCCGGAAACGCTCGTAACGGCCTGCCTCCACTCCGGCGGCAGCGGGCCTTTCCTGGGGGCGGCGGACATAGTCCCGTCCCATCGCCCCGGCCGTCGATCCCGTCGTCACGGCCGAGAAACCCACGGCGTGCGCGGCGGTGGCGCGGGCGTGCGGTGGTGGCCGCCGGCCCCGGGGCCGCGCGGGCACCGTCACCCCTCCTGCCCGGCACACCGTCCGGCGGATCAGGAACCCGTCACGACGCGCCACCGGCGGGCCGCATCAACGCCTTCCTCCTGCTCGGCGCCGACCGCTGAGACCTCGCCGCGTCGATCCCCATCGCCCAAGAGGCATGCCGGGCCGCCGGCGCGGGGTCAGGCGCGCTCGAAGGGGAGCACTTCCGTCAGGTGGAGGATCAAGGCCCCGGGGTTCCTGGTCTGCGTCATGATCCTGCCCGGCCCGGTGAACTCGAAGACCAGACCTTCGCCCGACTTGAGCGATTGGACCGTCTTCCCTTCGACCGCCCGGCGCAGATTGCTCTTGACCGTCTCGTCGTAGGCGACCAGATGCCCCGAGTCGACCACGACCTGCTGCCCGGCCGCCAGGTCGATCACGTCCATCGCGCCGTAGCAGCCGAGCACGACGACGCCGTCGCCCTGCGCCTTGATGAGGAAGCCGCCCTCGCTGCCGATGAGGTTGGACATGCCGCCCCACTTGGTGGCGATCTCCACGCCGTCGCTGGACGCGATCCACGATCCCCTGGTCAGCAGGAGCGCGTTGTCGCTTCGTACCTCGGCGGCCTGGACATCGCCGGGCAGGTGATGCGCCACGTCCACCCAGCCGCCGCCTTCCGGAGCGGTGTAGCGCGTGGTGAACAGCGACTCGCCGCCCAGCGCCGAACGGGCCAGCCCACGCAGCAGACCACCCTCCACCTTGGCCCGGAGCTGGACCCCCGCGCTCGTCGCGTACATCGCGCCCGCCTCGACGCGCAGGGTCTCCCCGCCGTCCAGGTGACAGCGCGCGACCGCGAACGAACCAGGGTGACGGATCTCGGTCTTCATGTACCCCTCCATCCCGATCATCTTGTCCGGAGCGACTCTGCTGTACGGCCGTACACGATTCGTTGACAACACGTAAACGCCCCCGACGCTGCGAGAACGCCACCCGGGCGTTCCCGGAGCCTCCAACGGCTCGGCCCACGTGGAAGGGACCCGCGAGCGCATCGGGGCACGGCCTGTTCCCGCCGCGGTCGACCCCGTGGGCGGCACGCCGGCCGGAGACCTCCTGCGGTTGCTCTCGCCCGGCGGAACCCTGATCACCTATCGCGTCCCAGCCCAGGAGGCGTCTCTCGCCGCGCCCGAGGGAGTCCCGGCATGGCGGCCGGTCGGGTGGGCCTCCTGGTCGCGTGCCGCAGATCTACCGCCGCCTGGGCCTACCCGATCAACACCCGGTAACCGCTGTCAGCGGACGACCTCGATGTTGGCCATCATGCCGCGGTCCTCGTGGTTGAGGATGTGGCAGTGCAGCGGGTACTTCCCGACGAAATCCCTGAACCTCGTCCTCATCACCACTTCGCCGCGCGCGGGGAGCTGCACCGTGTCCTGCCAGTTACGGGCGTCGTACGGCCTGCCATTCACGCTGATCACCTGGAAATCGTTGACATGCACGTGGAAGGTGTGCTCCTCGTCGGCGAGGTTGCGCACCCGCCACTCCTCGGTGGTGTTCAGCCTCGCCCGCACGTCGATCCGGTTCGGATCGAACGACCTGCCGTTGATGAAGAACTGGTCGGCGCGGGTGTTTTCCGAGAACGTGACGACCCGCCTCTGGGCGATGGGATCCTTCCTCAGGTCGTCGAAGTACCGGGCGGCGAACGTCGTGGGCAGGCGTGCGGGCGTCACGGCGCGCCCCGCGGACACCAGGGTGGCCAGGGTCGCCTCAGGGTAGGAGTCGCCGTCCTTGCCAGTGCTGTAGGGCCGGGTCACCAGGCGGGTACGGCCGGCCGGCGGCCCTTGCACGAGCACGTCCCACCGGCTGCCCGGAGGCATGAGCAGCGTGTCGGTGCTCCAGACCCTGGCAACGGGGTTGGCGTCCTGGGCGATGACGTGGAAGCGCACGCCCTGGAGCTGGACGCTGTAGGCGATGTCGGCACCGATGTTGGCCAGCCGCCACATCTGCGTCTCGCCGGGCCGGATGTGGATGATCGGGTTGATGAGCCCGTTCACGGTCCGGGTGGTCGGGGCGTTGCTGTCGATGTTCGCCGTTGGTATGGCGCCCGCGCGCACCTGAAAGTCCTTGAGCGCGATGAGCAGTTCGGCCGTGTCATGGAGGTCGGACGGCAGGTACCGGTTCAGCCCCTCGATCACGATCGCGCCCGACAGTCCGGCGAACACCTGCCCCTCCGAGAGCGGGTGCGCGTGGGAGTGGTACCAGTACGTGCCCGGTGCCAGGTCCTCGGGCAGCCGGTAGGTGTAGCGGTAGGTCTGGCCCGGCCTGATGTGCAGGTAGATGTTGTCGGAGCTGTCCTTCGGTGAGACGTGCCAGCCGTGCGTGTGCAGGTTGGTGTGCTCGCCCAGCCGGTTCACCAACTCCAGGTCGACCCGGTCGCCGGGAAACAGGCGCAGGGTCGGCGGCATGAAGTCGCCGTTGTAGGTCAACGCGCGGACGTCTTGGCCCGCGAGCCGTACCACGCGTTGCTCCACGACCAGCCGCACGTGCAGGCGGCCGTTGTGGCTCGACAATTCGCGCGGCTGGCGGAAGGCCGGCTGCTGCGCCTGCGCGGTCGGGGTGGCCGGACTCGCGGGGCCGGCAGGGCCGCCTGGGGCGGCCTCCATTGTGGCGGTGGTGCCGCAGCCGGTCGCCATCAGCAGGGCCGGCCCCAGCAGGAGGACGGCTCTGGACAGAGGCATGGCGCTCCTCGCAACGACGCGGTCGGCTACGTGGATGCCCGGCGTCGACTCGCCCACGCCGGAGCTGGCCCGCATTTTCACAAAGCTTGGCCGATCCCGTCCGGCCGTTGGAGCGGCTGTGCCACAAGGCGCGCGGACCAGGAGGCGGCGGAATGTCAGGCGAAGTGCCGGATGGTCGCAGGGTTGGCGGCCTCGTACGGGTGCCACTGATCTGCGGCGGGCCGGCCAGAGGCCACGAAGGCCGCTACCGCGTGAGAGAACGTGTGGCCGAGCGAGCGGGCCGCGACGGTGGCCTCGCCGAGCATGGGACTGTCGGGGTAGGCGTCGATGGTGTCGAAAAAGAAGGGGAGTTCCACGCAGTGTGCGGCGCCCAGGTGTGCGGGGTCCTGAGCCGGGGCGTAGTCGAACTGGTAGACGTAGGTGGGGTTGCCGGCCGCAGCGTGGTGATCGGCGATGGCGAGGGCCCCGTCGCGGAAAATGATCTCGGTCTCGACCTCGGTGAAGACGTCGCTCGGTGTCGCGCGCGGAAGCTGGGCGGCGGCGCGGTCGAACCGCTCGGCGCCGCCGTCGATCTGGCCGGCCACGATCGAGCTCGCCTGGGCGGCGGTGACGGCCTGGATGCGCGGGTCGAACGCGAAGAACGCCGCCATCTCGTTCCTGGTGGTCCCCGTCAGCAGCTGCTTGCCGTCGAGGCGTCCGTAGGCCAGCGCCTGTTCCCACGCCTCGGGCATTCCGAAGGCGCCGAGGACGGGATACATCGGCGGAGCGACGCTGCCCGGGCGGAAGACGTCCTGGGCGAGCTGCTGGTAGGCGGCGAGGAGCTGCTCGGCTGGGACAGCGCGCAGGGTGGTGATGGGATCCGGGCCCCGCTCCAGGCCGAGGATCTTGAGGAAGCGTCGGGCATGGCCGGCCGCCTCCCCGGGGTCTTGCGGGGGGAGCCCCCAGGGACCGCTCTGGGTGATGACCCGCTTGATCTCCGGGCCGGTGACCGGCGAGAGGGCGAGGTAGAGGGCGGAGAAGGCTCCGGCGGACTGGCCGCCGACGGTGAGGTTGCCGGGATCTCCCCCGAAGGCGGTGATGTTGCGCTTCACCCAGGTGAGGACGGCGGCCTGGTCCTGCACGCCGAGGTTCTCGATGCCGAGTTCCGGGAGGTAGAGGTAGCCAAGGGGACCGACGCGGTAGTTGGCGGTGACGACGATGATGTCGCCGGCAGCTGCCAGGTTCCGGCCGTCGTACCAGTCCCAGCCACCGGATCCGCTGGTGAATCCGCCGCCGTGGAACCACACCAGGACCGGGAGAGCGTGCGGGGTGGGTCCGCCGGCCGGCAGGCGGGGGGTCCACACGTTGAGGGTGAGAGAGCCGTCCTCGTTCCAGTCGGGGGTGCGGCGTCCCATGACCGCTTCGAGACGGGAGGGGGCCTGGGGGACGGACGGGCCGGGGCAGGCGGCATCCCACCGGCCCGACCAGTCGGGGTGCTGCGCGGGGGCGGCGAAGCGCCGGTCCCCCAGCGGGGAAGCCGCGTAGGGGATGCCGCGGAACGCGGCGACGCCGTCCTCGACGGTGCCCTGCACGCTCCCCGACTCGGTGTCCACGACGGGGCGTTCCCTCACGATCATTGATGTCACCTTCCTTGCCGGAGTGGTACGCCTCCGTTCTACGGTCGTTCGGCGGAAAAGAGCGAGCAGCCGCCCCGTGGCTTCGTGATATGCGTCATGGATCCCCATGGTGTTGCGGATCCGGTGCCGGCCCAGCCGCATCCAGGCGATCGCCGCGGGACTGGCGCGGCGCGCCGACACGGTGTGGGTCGCCCGCGGGGTTCGCCTGGAGCGCGGGACTGCTCCGGTCCGGGCAGCCTGGAAGCGACCGGGCAAGAGCTGAGCCGGCCTCCTTCGCCGATCCGAGATCTGAGTTCCTCAACCTGTCGCCGCCCACGACCCCCGCGCGTCATGACGTATCGTTCGCCAGACCTCCTCGCCGCCGCCCGAAGGAGCACGTCGGGTCCCGAGATCACGGATCGGCCCACGTTCTCGTTCCCTTGCTCCCGTCGGAGATACGCGCGGCTCCAGCACGTCATCCGGTACATCGCCGCACCCTGATCAAGGTGGACCAGCGCTCTCAGCGCAGGAGCCCTTTACCGATGGAGATTTACCCCCGGGGGTATATTGGGCGCGGAGGTGGTGCGGATGGAGATGGACGCGACCGTCCTGAGGGACGCGCTGACGCGGCTGAAGCGGGCCCACGGCCAGCTCGGCGGGGTGATCGCGATGATCGAGAACGCCGAGGACTGCGAGAAGGTGCTGACGCAGCTGGCTGCGGTGTCGAAGGCGTTGGACCGGGCCGGATTCAAGATTATCTCGACCGGGTTGCAGCAGTGCCAGGTGGCGCGCGAGCAGGGCGAGGAGCCACCGATCAGCGTTGAGCGGCTGGAGAAGCTGTTCCTCGCTCTTTCGTGACCGTGTGATCGGGCGAGCCGGGGCACCCATATGTTCTCTTGATACCCCCGGGGGTATTTGACGATCGAAAGGAGACAAGGAGATGACGATCCAGATCGAGGTGATCGAGACCTCTTCCCTGGGGGACCGCAGTTATCTCGCCCATGACGGGCGCGTCGCGGTAGTGGTCGATCCGCAGCGCGACATCGACCACGTCCTCGCCCTGACCGGTCGCCTGGGGGTGCGGATCACCCACGTGGTGGAGACCCATCTGCACAACGACTACGTCTCCGGCGGTCTGGCGCTGGCACGGGTGAGCGGGGCGGCGTACCTGGTGGGCGGGGCCGAGGAGGTCGGCTTCGACCGTGTGCCGGTGCACGACGGAGATCGGATCGCCGTCTCCGAGCGGATGTGGCTGGACGTGGTGACCACGCCGGGACACACCTTCCACCACCTGTCCTACGTGCTGGCCGGTCCGGGAGGGCCGGAGGGGGTGTTCACCGGAGGATCGCTGTTGTTCGGCGGCACCGGGCGTACCGACCTGCTGGGCGCCGAGCATGCCCGCACCCTGGCCCGCCACCAGCACGCCTCCGCGCGGCGGCTGTCCGGCCTGCTGCCCGACGGCGCGCGGCTCTGGCCGACGCACGGGTTCGGCAGCTTCTGCGCGGTCACGCAGTCCGGCGCGTCCGCCTCGACCATCGGCCGGGAGAAGGACGTCAACCCGGTGCTGCGGATGGAGGCCGACGACTTCGTCACCCACATCCTGGAAGGGCTGGACGCCTACCCCGCCTATTACGCCCACATGGGCGCGCGCAACGCCGCCGGCGCGGAGCCGATCGACCTGACCCCGGCGCGGCCGGCCGACAGCGCTGAGCTGCTGGCTCGCCTGCGGGCGGGCGAATGGGTGGTGGACCTGCGCTCACGCAAGGCGTTCGCGGACCGGCACCTGGCCGGCACGCTCAGCTTCGGCCTGGACGGGCCGATGGCGACCTGGCTGGGCTGGCTGGCCCCGTGGGACATGCCGCTCACGCTGCTCGGCGAGTCGGCCGAACAGGTCGCCGCCGCCCAGCGCGAACTGGCCCGCATCGGCATAGACCGCCCGGCCGCCGCCTCGACCGGCACCGTCGAACAGTGGGCCGGACACGACCCGGGCCTGATCGCCGAGCTGACCACCGCGACCTTCGCCGACCTGGCCGCCGCCCGCGCGAGCGAACCGGCCATCTCCCGCGCGGGGGAACCGGTCGGCGGCCCGACCGTCCTGGACGTGCGGATGGGCAACGAATGGCGGGCCGGTCACGTGGCCGGCGCCGTGCACATCCCGCTGCCGGAGCTGCCGGAGCGCCTGGCCGAGGTGCCGGCGGGAACGGTGTGGGTGCACTGCGGCACCGGCTACCGGGCCGCGGCGGCCGCGAGCCTGCTGGCCCGCAGCGGCCGTCAGGTGGTCCACATCGACGACGCCTACTCCCGGGCCGCCGACGCCGGCCTGCCCATCACCACCCCCGACGAGACCCCCTCTTGACCACCCTCGGCCCCGGCGACACCGGGACGCCTGCCCGGATCCGGTGACCCGCCGGGGCCGATCGACGTGCGGACTCCCGGAGAGTTGGAGTCCGCCCGCCTGCCCGGCTCCCGCGTGCCCGACGGCGCCGCGGACGTCAAAGGACAGGGCTGGAGTCACGATTACCCGCAGAACGGCGTTTGGTCACAATGGCAACGCATGAATGGTCTGTCCCACCCGTGCCGAGATCATAAAGGCCCGCAAGCGACCCCCCCGATTTTTTGCCAAGCACCAGAATCCCTACAGGCACGGCATTTCAGCGCCGCCCAGTCGCCGACACCCGCGAATCAGATTTGCACTACTTGCACCATCTATGGATATATGTCTATCTTTTGCCTAGTTGCGGCACGGATGTGGCGCCCTTTCGCCGCATCGTTGCCGCTTCGTTGACCGGACCGCGCGCTGCCCGAAGAAGCCCTTCGGGGACAGCGTCCGGCCGCCGAATCCGCACCTCGCGGAACCGGGGACCCACGTTCTTGGGGTGAATCGGACGCCAGCCCAGGCTGCGCCATGTAGGGCACTTCCAGGCCCGAACCCGTCAGCTAACCCGGTAGGCGGTATGGAAGCAAGGAGTCAATGCCTCATGTCCAAGCCCCGGCTTGCCACCATCGCCTGCATCCTCAAGAATCACCGCGATCTCCTCACCAAATACCTCAGCTTCGCCGTCGCCGTCGCGATCCTCGCCGCAACCGCCGCCATCACCACCTTCGCATTCGCATCGCCCACCGAGCAGAGCCCGGCGCAGGCGACTCGCCATGGAGCCGGACCCCTCATCTACGGCCTGGACATCTCCAATTACGAGCCCCTGTACGACTGGAATGCCAGCCCGGCCAAGTTCGGCATCATCAAAGCCACAGAAGGCACGTCCTTCCGCGACGCCTCATTCGCCAGGCACTGGCGCGAGCTGGGCAAGAAGGGCATCGTGCGCGGGGCGTACCACTACGGCCATCCCCGCAACAATCCCATCGCGGAGGCCGAGCACTTCCTGTCCGTGGTGAACTCGCAGCCCGCCAAGGCCGGCGACCTGCTGGTCCTTGACCTGGAGACCGCGAACGGCAGATCCGTCGCCGAGGTCAACGCCTGGGCCAAGACGTGGCTGTCGTACGTGAAGGACCAGACGGGGATCACCCCGATGTTCTACAGCGGCTGGAACTTCGCCAACAAGTACGGCAAGGGCCTGTCCGAGTACCCGCTGTGGGTCGCCCACTACAGCAAGGCCAAGGGGGCCATCACCCCGCCCGCCGACTGGAAGTCCTGGGCCATCCACCAGTACTCCGAGTCCCCTGTCGACCAGAACGTCTCCGCGCTGACCGCCGACCAGTTGCGCGGCCTGGGCCGCCCCACGGCCTGAGCCCACCCGGCGGGTCCGCACCGCGATCGGGTTGCTCCCAGGTGAACGCCGCCCCGCGTGCTCCTCTCGGCCCGGAGGAGCACGCGGTGGACGCCGGTCACGGATGGCACCGGTGAAGGCCGCCTCGGACAACGGCTCAGCGGACCCCGGCAGTCTTGCCCAATGCAAATCTTGCACAATGCCATGAACACTCCCGCACCCTCCCGCGTATCCCTCAGTGACCGGCGCCACTCACGAAGGCCGCGTCCAAGGGACCGGAAGGGGATGACGGCGTATGCGACTCCTCGACAGCCGTCGCGCTCTCATCAGTTGCGGCATTGCCGCCCTCTGCACTCTGACCGCCTGCGCCGGCTACACGCCGACGCCCGTCTCTGACACCGCCGGCCTGAGCACCGAGCCGACCGCCGTCGAGACAGGACCGACCGACGCACCCACCGTCCAACCCGTGGAGGACGAGCCGGAGGCCCGCACCCGGCAGACCAAGTGGGGACCGCTGTCCGAGGCCGACCAGGAGCTCATCAAGAAGGTCCGGCTCGCCAGCCTGTGGGAGATGCCCATGGCCCAGGACGCGATACAGCGCGCCAACAGCGCCCGCGTCCGCCAGGTCAGCAAGGAGATCGCGGCTCAGCACGACATGCTCGACGGGCAGGTTCGCGACGTGGCCGCCAAGCTGAAGGTCAAACTGCCGGTGAAGCCCACGCCTCAGCAGCAGGACTGGATGACAGATATTTCCGGCAGGTCCGGATCCGCCTATGACAAGACGTACGTCAAATGGCTGCGGCTGGCGCACGGACAGATCTTCACCCTGATCGGCACGGTACGCGGCACCACGCAGAACACCCTGGTCCGGCGCTTCTCCGAACAGGCCAACGCCGCGGTGCTCAACCACCAGCGCCTCCTGGAGAGCACCGGCCTGACCACACCCGAGAGCTTCCCCACCCCGTCCATCTGACGGCCGAGGAGGGAGCCCGCACGGCTTCCGGCCGCCGCGAGGTGCCGGCATTTGGTCGGCGGCTCAGCGCCGCGTGAGCGATTCAGACAGCGGACCAGCCCAGCGGGTTCGGCACGTTCAGAGGTGGCTCGCCGCCCGCCTCGTTGAAGGCGTTCATGGCCGAGATGAGCGCCCGGCGCTGCCTGGCCGACATCCGCGCCACGATCGCGCCGATCTCCTCCCTGCGGCGCGCGGTCACCTCGTCCACGATGCGGCGTCCCTCGTCCGTCAGCCGCATCAGGCTCTCGCGCCGGTTGTGCGGATTGACCTCCCGTACGATCAACCCGGCAGCCACCAGCCGATCGGCCATCCGCATCGCCGTGGAGGAGTTGACCCCCAGCAGCTCCGCCATCGTGACCAGCTTGGTCTCACCATGGCCGGCCAGCACGACGAGCATCCTGAACTGCGGCAACGTGACCCTGTCCCCGACCGCCCCCAATGACCTCACCGCGACCGCCACCAACAGCCGCGACCCGGTCAGCACCGCCGTGACGACAGCCGAAAGATCCTCTCCCTGCGCCTGGAGGTCATCGTCTTCCTTCATAGGCACTGTTGTATATGCGCGGGGCGGATCACGGGCACGAGATCCCCATCGTCCGCACCACCCCGTCGATCCCATCCCGGCCGACCCGTCTCGCTGAGCCTGGGTCCAGGTGGGCCACCCTCGTTGCGTTGAGCTGGGGAATTTCCTCCGCTCCCGCCGGGCCCGCCTGCGGCCCGAGGGGTTGGTGTGGCCCTCGGCGGCGGCTCCCGCAGGGTGCCGGGGCACTCGGCCCGCCGCCGTCCCGAACCTCCGCAGCGGGTACGGCCGGAGGCCCACCGCATGCTGGAGGTCCTCAACGACGTCTCACCAGCTCTCATCCTCAACCACCCCGCTGCCGGCCACCTTCCCGCCCGAGCGGGTGGTGCTGGCGACCAGGTACGGCGCATCGTCGCCGACATCGACGGCGCCGCCGAAGCAGCGGTCGTCAGTTCTCGACGCCCGTGGCCGCGTGGGACGTCCCGACCGGCTTGGACTCGGGCGAGCCCCGCTGCCGTAGATAGATCGACAGCACCACCATCGACAGCACGGCCAGGAGCTCGGACTGCCAGTTCTGCAGGCTCCGGCTCCAGAACTCCGGCGAGGTGACGTACGCTCCCCACCCAACGGGATCACGCAGGTCGGCCAGCCGCCCGCTGTTGTAGGCGGCCAGTCCCGCCACCGACTGCGCCAGCCACGACAACGCGAAGATCGCCCCCATGACCAGCGCCAGCGAGTTGCCGAACAACTCCAGTCGCAATCCTCCGGTCCTGGCCCAGGCCGGGGAGCGGTCGTGGGCATACCGCCCGACCTGCTGCTCCTCGTCCGATTCCGGCCCTGCCTGATCCACCTTCTTCGACTCGGGCGACCCCTTCTGCACCAGCCAGACGGTGAGCACGATGAACAGGAAGAACTGCAGATACTCCGACTGCCAATTCTCCGCCACATCGACCGCGAACGTCGAGGAGGTCACGTACTGCAGGATCGAGACCGGCTCGCCACCCTGGGCCAGCTCCTGGTCGTTGTAGTCCAGCATCCCCGCCACGGCCTGTCCGGCGATCGCGAGCACGAAGAGGATCAGGAACGCCAGCGCCAGCGAGTTCTCCTTGAGCCATCTCACGGCAAAATCCTCATGAGGCGCCCGCTACCCGAAGGTCAAGTGGGCATGCGGCCCAACGGTGAATAGCTCCGGAAGGGCGGGGTAGCGAAACGCGGTCTCATGATGCGCAGCCCGGGGAAGGCAGTCCGATGAAAGGCCACGATGCCGCGGTACGGCGGGCGGCGCCGGAAAGCCCGGCCGAGCTGAGCAAGCGCTCGTGGTGGGGGATCCTCAGGCGCACGGCCAGGGAGTTCCGGGACGACCAGCTCACCGACTGGGCCGCCGCCCTCACCTACTACGCGGTCCTGTCCATCTTCCCCGCGCTGCTCGCGGCGGTTTCCCTGCTGGGCGTGTTCGGCCGGTCGGCGACCCGGCCGCTCGCCGACAACCTGGCGGCCATGGCGCCCGGCCCCGCGCGGGAGGTCATCGACCACGTGCTCCAGGCCCTGCAGAGCAGCCCGCAGGCCGCGAGCATCGCCACCGTCATCGGTGTCGCCGTCGCCTTATGGTCGGCGTCCGGCTATGTGGGGGCGTTCATGCGTGCGGCCAATGTGATGTACGAAATGCCGGAAGGCCGGCCGATCTGGAAGATCCTCCCCCTGCGCCTCGCCATCACCACCGTCCTGGTGATCCTGATGGCCGTCGGGGCGGTCGTGGTGACGTTCACCGGAGAGCTCGCCGGCCAGGCGGGCCGGCTGATCGGGATCGGCCAGGGCGCGCTGACCGTGTGGAGCGTCGCCAAGTGGCCGGCCCTGGTGGTCATCGTGACGCTGGTGCTGGCGCTGCTGTACTGGGCCGCCCCCAACGTCGTACAGCCCGGATTCCGCTGGATCACGCCGGGCAGCATCCTGGCGGTCGCGGTGTGGATCGCCGCCTCCGCCGCCTTCGGCTTCTACGTCACCAACTTCGGCTCCTACAGCAAGACCTACGCGGCGCTGGCCGGCGTCGTCGTCTTCCTGATCTGGTTGTGGATCACCAACGTGGCTGTCCTGCTCGGTGTGGAATTCGACGCCGAACTCGCCCGCGGCCGCGCCATCGCGGCCGGCCGGCCACCCGAACGGGAGCCCTACGCGGAGCCGCGCGACGCCCCGGAGGGACATCGGTGACATCCGACCGCAGGGCGGGTCGCGTCTATGGTGCGGCGGTCGGCCGGCCGAGCGGTTGCAGCAGCAGGTTGACGGCTGCGCGGCCGGCTTCGAGCGCGGCTTTGAGGGGCTTGCCGTCGCGGGTGAGGCGGCCGATGCGCGGGGAGTCAAGTGCGGGCCGCACGGACAGCACCGCAGGATCGGGCGCGGCCTGACCGTCGGCGGGTGGAGGGGTCGTCGGGGGCTCGGGCCGGTCGTACCGGGCGAGCAGCGTGTCGTCGTGCAGCAAGCGGTGGTCGCGCGCGAAGAAACTCCGGTGCAGTGCCTCCGGATAGCTCCGCAGAACGGTCGCGGCGATCAGGCGCGTCCCGTTGGACGGTCGCGCGGCCGGTGCTCCGGTCGCGGCTGCGGGCGCGGGACGGGACCGCAGCACGAGGACGTGGCTGGCGCCCTGCGCCAGGGCGGTGCGGTACGGGATGGACTCGGCGAGTCCCGCGTCGTAGAAGAGCCGCCCGGCCAGCTCGACCGGCGGACCGGCGAGGAACGGCAGTGCCGCACTGGCCCGCAGGGCCAGCCGCAGCTCGACGGGACCGGTCAGGTGCGGGCGCAGATCGGTGGATTGCCCGGTCTGTACGTCGGTGGCCAGCGGGTGGTACTCGATGGGGTTGGTCAGGACCGCGTCGAAGTCCATCCGGGTCACTTCGCAGTACAGGTACTCGACCAGGTTCCGCACGTCGACCATCGGACGGCCGCGCAGGAGGTTGGACGGGCGGATCATCGCTCGCGCGTAGACGGGCTCGGCCCAACCGGTCAGGTTCTCGGGGGTTCCGCTCAGCAGCCAGGCCCTGGTGATGGCCCCGGCCGATGCCCCATAGACCGCGTCGAAGGCGTGCGCCGCTCCGGCCTCGTGCAGGGCCAGGGCCATGCCGGCGGAGACCGTGCCGCGCATGCCGCCGCCCTCGATGGCCAGGGCCACCCGGTGGCCGTCCTGGCGGGCGCCGGGACGGCTGCCGCTACGGACCCGGTCGGCTATGACGCGCAGCACTTCGTGTTCGCCGGTCTCGGGTGGCATATGTCCTTCTTTGTGTTGTGTGGCTAGTCACGGTCGCCGGACAGGTACGAGCGGGCCCGGGCCCAGACGCCAGGGTCGGGTTGCGTGGTCGTCCATGCGGTGGACCTGAGCTTTCCCCGGCCGCGGTAGCGCCGCACGATGGCGACGTGGTCCGGCCAGGCGACGAACTTGCGCAGGGCCTGCTCATCCTGCCAGATCGACACCGAGCCGCACCTGCCCTCCAGCGGCTCCGTCCACAGCCACATGCCGACCGCGCCGGGCAGGTCGGGCCACGCGCGACGCAGGGTGAGCCCGGCGTGGTAGACGCCGGGCAGGTCGATCAGCCGGCTGATCCGGAAGTCGGTGACGCTGACCAGCACCGAGCCGGTGGCGTCGGCCGCCGGTCCGGGAGTCCATCGGGATCTCAGCATGCCGCTGCTCCAGTCCTTTCATTGTACGAACGTTCGTGCCGAGAATAGGAACATACCGAAGACGACGTCAAGCCGCTATCCTGGGCCGAACGTTCGTACGCAGAAGGGGTAAAGATGGCGGGACGGCCGCGGGACGAGCGGGCCCGCAACGTGATCCTGCGCCGGGCGGCGGACATCGCCTCGCAGGACGGGCTGGAGGGGCTGTCGATCGGCCGGCTGGCCACGGAGCTCGGCGTGAGCAAGAGCGGCCTGTTCGGTTACTTCGGTTCCAAGGAGGAGCTACAGCTCGCCACGATCCGCACCGCGATGAGCGTGTATGTCGAGGAGGTCGTCCAGCCCGCGCTGACCGTGCCGCCGGGTCTGGGGAGGGTGCGGCGGCTGTGCGAGAGCTGGTTGAGCTACTCGCAGCGGCGGGTCTTCCCCGGCGGCTGCTTCTTCTTCGCCGTCACCGCGGAGTTCGACGCCCGCCCGGGCCGGGTGCGGGATGCCGTCGCCGCGGCCGGCCTCGACTGGATCCGCTTCGTGACGCGTACCGTCGACGATGCCCGCCAGCTCGGCGAGCTCGCCGACGACACGGACGCCGACCAGCTCGCGTTCGAGCTGATCGCTTTCATGGAGAACGCCAACGCCGTCTCCTTGCTGCACGACGACCCGAACGCCTACGAGCGCGCCAGGACCGCCAT
The DNA here is from genome assembly GCF_040610775.1 of Nonomuraea sp. NPDC003709. NCBI lineage: Bacteria > Bacillati > Actinomycetota > Actinomycetes > Streptosporangiales > Streptosporangiaceae > Nonomuraea > Nonomuraea sp. NPDC003709. The sequence continues at coordinate 283,111 of NZ_JBEXMW010000011.1, forward strand.
CCGCAACCACGTGAACGCCTACACCTGACGACGAGCCGGGCGCTCCAATCGCCTCAGCCGGAGAGACCCAAAGGGGTCAGGTCGATCTCGGGCACCCACACCTCAGGGTCGGACGGGGCGGGAAGCGGTCGCAACTGCCGCAGGAGCGCCCGCAGCAGCGGCCGGGGATTACGCCGGTGCCAGACGACCGACCAGGGCATCAGCGGCGTCGGCTCGACGATCGGGATGCGGCGCAGGCCGCTCCCTGCCGGGTCGATGCTCATCTCGCCCAGGCCCACCGCGCTCTTCTCCACCAGGAACTGCTCCACGAGATGCCGCTGCCCGATGGCCGGAGCGTTGAAGCGCAACGGCACGCCGAACCGGTCGGCCAGCCGCACGAGATAACCGCGCCATTCCGCCGCGCCCGCCGGGTCGGGCATCGCGATGCCCGCCTCGCGCAGGTCAGCCGGCCGCAGCACGTCCCTGGCGGCCAGGCGGTGGTCCTCGGGCACGAACGCGTGCAGCGGCTCCAGACGCACGAGCCGGTACGCCAGCTCGGCGGGCCAGGGTGCCGGCGTGTCGTGCACGCGCCCGAACGCGGCGTCGAGCTCCAGCCGCCGCAGGGCCGGCAACGCCACGGACAACCCTTGCCGCATGCTCAGCTCGATCCGTACGCGAGAGTCGCGCTCACTCGCCTGACGTACCATCCGCAGCGGCGTGAACCGCTCGTCGTATACGTCCACCCGCAAAGGCTCGTTGCCCGGGCGGACCGCCTGGATCGCCCGGTCGAACGCGGAGACCGCCTCACGTGCGCGGGGCAGCAGCCGCTCCCCCGCCTCGGTCAGCTCCACAGCACGAGTCGTCCGCTCGAACAGCGGCACCGTCAGCGCCTCTTCCAATCGGCGAATCCGCTTCGACAGCGCCTGCTGGCTGATGAACAGCAGCGCGCCGGCCCGGCCGAAGTGCAGCTCCTCCGCGGTGACCACGAACGCGCGCAGGCCCTCGATGTCCGCCTCCACGCCTCGAGGGTGGATTGAAAACCGTTGGTTGTCAATCGGCCGCAGAGAGCTGTTGGACACTACCGGCCGCCTGCGAGTTTGCTGGTCTCTCCACCGAAGGGGGCACGAGATGAAGATCGTGGAAATCCGTCCGGAGTTGCACCTGATCCTGCTGGAGTTCGGCCAGGCGTACCTCTGGAACGACGCGGGCGCGCTCACGCTGGTCGACACCGGTGTCGCCACCTCCGGCACGGACATCGCGGCCGCGATCGAGCAACTGGGCCACCGCAGGAGCGACGTCAAGCAGGTCGTGCTCACCCATTTCCACGAGGACCACTGCGGCGGGGCCGCCGAGATCAGCGGGTGGGGAGACGTCACCGTGCTGGCCCACCGGCTGGAGGCGCCGATGATCCGCGGTGACAAGCCCGCTCCGCCGCCCCGCTTCACCGACGAGGAGCGCGTCCTGCACCGCGACCTCGGGGCCCATCTGCTGCCCGCCGCGCCCGCGTGCCGCGTGGATCGCGAGCTGGAGGACGGCGACACGATCGATTTCGGCGGTGGCGCACGGGTGATCCACACTCCCGGCCACACCGACGGCGGCATCGCGGTTCACCTGCCGCGCTCTGGGGTGCTCTTCACCGGGGACACGGTCGCGCACGTCAACGGACAGGTCATGCCCGGGGTGTTCAATCTGGACCGCTCAGAGCTGCTCCGTTCCTTCCGCAGGCTCGCGGAGATCGACGCGCGGCTGGCCTGCGTCGGTCATGGCGAACCGCTCCCCGACGCCCGCACGGCCCTCAACGCGGTCGCGGCGACCCTGCCCGCCTGATCACCATTCGGCGAAGGAACCGTCCGGGTGCCGCCAGACCGGGTTGCGCCAGCGGTGCCCGCGCTCGGCCGCGCGCTCCACCGCCGCCGCGTCGACCTCGATGCCCAGGCCCGGTACGGCGGTGCGTTCGGCGAAACCTCCGGCGAACCGGAACGGGGTGCGGTCGACCAGGTAGTCGAGCACGTCATTGCCCTGGTTGTAGTGGATGCCCACGCTCTGCTCCTGGATCAGGAAGTTCGGGATCGCGAACGCCAGTTGCAGGCTCGCCGCCAGCGCGATCGGGCCGAGCGGGCAGTGCGGGGCCATCGTGACGTCGTACGCCTCGGCCATGGCGGCGATGCGGCGCACCTCCGAGATGCCGCCGGCGTGGCTGACGTCCGGCTGGGCCACCGCGATGCCGTCGCGCAGCACCTCGCGGAAGTCCCAGCGGGAGTAGAGGCGCTCGCCGGTGGCCAGCGGGATCGAGGTCGACCGGGCCAGGGCGGCCAGGTTGGGGGTGTGCTCGGGCAGCACCGCCTCCTCGACGAACAGCGGGAGGAGCGGCTCGATGAGCGGCAGCACCCGCCGGGCCATCGCCGTCGACATGCGCCCGTGGAAGTCGATGACGACGTCGTTCTCCTCGCCGACGGCCTCGCGGACCACCGTCACCCGTTCGACGACCTCGCGGATGCGGGCCGGGGTGTCGATGGGGGTCAGCGCGGCCGAGCCGTTCATCTTGACGGCGGTGAAGCCCGCCTCGATCTGGGCTCGGGCCTCGGCGGCGACGTCGGCGGGGCGGTCGCCGCCGATCCACGCGTACATGCGGACCCGGTCGCGGACCGGGCCGCCGAGCAGGGCGTGCACGGGCAGCCCGGCGGCCTTGCCGGCGATGTCCCAGAGGGCCTGGTCGATGCCGGCGACGGCGCTGGACAGCACCGGGCCGCCCCGGTAGAAGCCGCCCTTGGTCAGGACCTGCCAGTGGTCCTCGATGCGCAGGGGGTCCTCACCGACGAGATATTCGCTCAGCTCCGCGACGGCGGCCCGGACGGTCTCGGCGCGGCCCTCGACGACCGGCTCGCCCCAGCCCGTGATGCCTTCGTCGGTACGGACACGCAGGAACAACCAGCGGGGCGGGACGAGGAAGGTGTCCATGGACACGATCTTCATGGGGGTCCGTTCTAGGAGGAGGTGGTGGAGATGCTCCAGCCGCCGTCGACCTTGAGGCAGGCGCCGGTGATGAAGGAGGCCTCGGCCGAGGCGAGGAAGGCGACCGCGGCGGCCACCTCTTCGGGGCGGCCGAACCGGCCCGCGGGGGTCTCGGTGATCGTCGCGGCCCGGCCCTGCTCACCGATGCCGTCCCAGGCCGCAGTCATGATCGGCCCGGGGACGACGACGTTGACCCGCACGTCGGGGGCGTACTCGACGGCGAGCTGGACGGCCAGTGACTGCAGGCCGCCCTTGGCCGCGGCGTAGGGGCCGCAGCCGGGGATGCCGGTCCGAGCGTGTACGGAGGAGGTGATGACGATCGCGCCCCGGTTCTCGGCCAGGAGGGGGCAGAAGACGTGGGCGGCCAGGTAGGCGGCCTTGAGCGAGACCGCGATCTGCCGGTCCCAGTCGTCCTCGGGCAGCTCGTGGACGGGGGCCGACGGCACCACCCGGCCGGGGCCGTTGACGTGCAGGACGTCCAGGCGGCCGTACCGTTCGGCGACGAGGTCGCGGGCGGCGGCCCAGGCGGCCGCGGAGGCGACGTCGCCGTGCAGGTAGTGGCCGCCGATCTCGGCGGCGAGCTCGGCCCCCGCGTCGTCGGCCACGTCCATGACGACGACGGAGGCGCCCCGCTGGGCCAGCAGCCGGGCGGTCGCCGCGCCGATCCCCGACGCGGCGGCGGTGACCAGGGCGACCTTCCCTGCGAAACGGATCATCGTGCGGCTCCCGTGAACAGTGCGTTGGCCTCTTCCTGGAGGGCGCGGTCCTGCCACATCGGGTGATGGGGCGCGGCGTTGGAGCACACCACCGTGCCCCACGCGCCGACCCTGGCGGCGTGGGCGACGGCCTCCAGGCAGATCGCGCGGCCGACCGGACCTTCCTCGAAGGTCCCGTGGAGAGGGGTGTACCCGACCCAGCCCTCGCCGAGCACGAGCGGCACCTCCGCCTGGGCGGCCCAGTCGGCGGCGGCGTCGATCCAGATGCGCAGCCGTTCGGACATGCCGTAGCGGTAGGTCGAGTAGCGGTCGTACAACCACCGGTCGAACCGGACAGGGTCGCACCAGTCGTGGACGTAGACCTCCCGGGCGGGCACCACCGTCGCCGCGCGCCGCCACTCCTGGTCGGGGCCCCACTCCTCCAGCGGCGGGGCGTCCGGCCGCAGCAGCTCCCGGTAGGCCCGCTCCTGCGGGAACGGCCGCGCGGCGTCCCGCAGGGCGAAGGTGTCGATCAGCTCGTCGAGCACGCCGTAGACATAGGGGTGGAACACCCCGACGTCGGCGTTGCGCGGCAGGCCGCGCATCTCGCCGACCGGCACCCGGGCGTAGTTGGCGGTGACCGGCTCGGGGCGGCGGGCCTTGAAGGCGTCGATCGCCGCCTCCAGGTAGGGCCGCAGCCCGAGCACCTTCGGCTGATCCGGCTCGACCACCTCGTTGAGCCAGGTCGACTGGATCTCGTTGTGCAGCTCGACGAACGCGATCCGGTCGGCCAGGCCGTGCGCGTCGAGGAAGTCCACCAGGTCGGCCAGCGCCGTGGCCAGCGCCGACGCCCGGTCGGCGGGCGGTACGGCACGCAGCGCCTCGTACCAGGAGGGATCGTCCAGGAAGACCGAGCTCTGCTGGAACTCCCAGCTGGAGACGATCACGTGGCAGTCGTGCCGCCGGGCCGCCTCGAACAGGGCCAGCAGGTGGCGGCGCCCGTCGAGCGTGGTGCGCTCGCGGACGTCGTACCAGCGGGTGCGCCCGCCGTAGCCGCCGAAGGGGCCGAAGGTCAGCGCCGTGGTGTCCAGGCCGGAGCCGAACAGCAGGTACGGCATCGCGCAGATCCGCACCGTGTTGTACCCGCGCGCCACGGCCTCGGCGAAGGCCGCGTCCAGGTCGGCGAACGGCTCGCCGGGCCCGGTGCGCGTGTACCAGGTGAAGTCCCAGAGGGTGATGGTCAGGTGGGAAGGGGTCACAGGGATCTCCTAGGACTTGACGGCCCCCGCCGTCAGTCCGTCGAGCAGCTGCTTGCGCAGCAGCAGGAACATGATCAGGCTCGGGATGGCCGCCAGGACCGAGCCGGCGAGCACCATGTCGACCTGGCGGCTCTCGGCGCCGTAGAGCGCCTGGATGCCGAGGGGCAGGGTGTACTGGGCCGGGTCGGAGACCACGATGAGCGGCCAGAAGAAGCTGTTGTAGCTGTTCAGGAAGCTCCACACGGCCAGCGCGCCGAGCGCCGGGCGCAGCAGCGGGAGCACGATCCGCAGGAACAGGCCGAATTCGGAGGCACCGTCGAGGCGGCCGGACTCCAGGATCGAGTCGGGCACCGACTGCTCGACGTACTGCCGCATCATGAAGATGCCGAACGCCGGGGCCAGCCAGGGCACGATCAGGGTGAAGTAGACGTTCGTGACCCCGGCCTTGATCAGCATGATGAACAGCGGCACCACGATCACCGCGAACGGCACCGCCAATGAGCTGAACATGACGTTGAACAGGAGCTTCTTGCCCGGGAAGCGGTACTTCGCGAAGGCGAACCCGGCCAGCGCGCAGACGAACACCGACACCGCCGTGGAGACCACCGCGACAACCGTGCTGGTCAGGAACCAGCCCCAGAACGGCTGGGTCTCCAGCAGCCGGGTGTAGTTCTCCCAGGTGAACGGGATCGGCAGCGGCTGCGGCGGATAAGCGAAGATGTCGCCGCGCGGCTTGAACGACGAGCTCAGCGCCCACAGCAGCGGCACCGCGAACAGCACCACCAGCATGGCCAGGAAGACGTAGACCAGGCCGCGGCGGGAGCGCGGGACGGCCTTCATCGCTCCCTCCCCACGCCGTACACCGCGTTGGCGGCCCGCCCGAGCACGAAGACGAGCAGGAACATGACCACCCCGGCCGCCGCGGCGTAGCCGAGCTGCTGGCGGGTGAACGCCTCGCGGTAGATGAACATCGCCACCGACAGCGTCGCCTCGCCGGGGCCGCCCTTGGTGAGCAGCATGGGTTCCTCCAGGATCTGCGCCGTGCCGACCAGCACCGTCACCGCGACGAACGCGGTGACCGGCTTGAGCATCGGCACGGTGACGCTGAAGAAGGTGCGCACCCGTCCGGCGCCGTCGATCTCGGCGGCCTCGTAGAAGTCGCGCGGGATGTTCTTCAGCCCGGCCAGGAAGAAGATCGTCAGGTAGCCGGTCCAGCGCCACAGGACCAGCAGCATCACGCTGACCCTGGCCCAGCTCGGCTCGCCCAGCCAGTCGATGCCGCCCCAGCCGAAGAACCCGCGCAGGGCGGCGTTGAGCAGGCCGTACTCGCGGTCGTAGAGCAGGGTGAAGACCAGCGCGATGATGATCGGCGACAGCACCACTGGCATGAAGAACGTCAGCCGGAAGAAGTCCCGGCCCTTCAGCCCCCGGGTGTTGAGCGCCTGGGCGACCAGCAGCGCGGCCGGGACGACCACGCCCACCGAGAAGGCCACGTAGATCACGGTGTTGCCCACGGCGGTGCGGAAGCTGCCGTCCGACAGCAGCCGCTCGTAGTTGGCCGGCCCGACCCACTGGGGTGTGCCGAGGCCCGCCCACTCGGTGAGGCTGAGGTAGCCGCCGATCCCGATCGGCACGACCAGGAACAGGCCGTACAGGACGTAGAACGGCAGGACGAAGACGTAGGGTGCGGCGCCGGGCCCCCGGAGGCGGGCGGTGAGCGGCCGCCGGGGCACACCGACCTCGGTCACGCTCATCCGCCGTTCTTCTTGTACGCGGCCGCCGCCTCCTTGATCGTCTGGGCGGCGGGTTTCTTGCCCTGAAGGGTCTCCAGCATCGGCCCGCCCAGTGCCTCGATCAGCGTGTTGAGCTTCTCGTTCTGGTAGAAGGTCGGGCTGTCGGCGGCGGCGGGGGTGTAGACGTCGAACACGCGCTGGCCGAGGTAGGCGTCCTCGGTGCTCAGCAGCTTCTGGTCCTCGTAGAGCGACTTGAGGGTGGGCAGGAAGCCGCCCATCTGGAAGCGGAGGAGCTGGCCCTCGGGGGTGAGGTAGGTCTGCTTCAGCAGCTCCAGCGCGGCGGCGGTGCCCGGCTTGTCCTTGAGGACGGCGAAGCCGGTGCCGCCCATGGCCGAGGCGATGTGGCCGCCGCCCGCGAACTTCGGCAGGTTGCGGATCTTCCACTTGCCCTTCTGCTCGGGCACGTTCGCCTGGAGGCCGTAGACGTTGTACCAGTTGGGCATGACGGTCGCGATGAGCTTGCCGTTCTTCAGCGCCGCGGTGTTCGGGGCGCCGTACGGGTCGGGCAACGCGATCAGGAAGCCGCTCCGCACGCCCTTGGCCATGAACTCCAGCACCTCGACGGCCTCGGGCGAGTCGAGGACGAGGTTGCCGCCCTCGTCGTAGTAGCCGCCGCCCCGCTGGAGCAGGAGCTGGAGGAACTGGTTGGTGATGGAGGTGTTGTCGCCGGTGGAGACCATGCCGAGCGACTGGCCGGTCTTCTCGTGCAGCTTCGCGCCGACCTCGGCGAGCTCCTCCCAGGTGGCGATGTCCGCGGGGATCTTGTTCTTCTTCCACTCGTCCTCGCGGTAGTACAGGACGCTGAGGCAGGTGTCGGACTCCAGCGCGTACAGGGTGCCGTCGATCGAGTAGGGGGCGGTGCGCAGCAGGTCGTCCTTGACCGGCGCGGCCAGGTCGTCCAGCGGGGCGAAGAGCTGCTTGCCGATGCCGCCGGACATGACGCGCGGGAAGACGCTGATCACGATGCCGATCATGTCGGGCGTCCCCCGGCCCGCCGCACCGGTCGAGATCATGCGGGTCACCAGCGCCTCGCTGTCGGCGTTGGTGAACTTCATCGTGTAGTCGTACCGGCCGCCCGGGGCCTCCGTGAGGCGCTTGGCCTGCTCGGTGAAGGTCTTCACGTAGCCCGGGTCGTGCGTCCACAGGTTGAGCTCGACCTTGCCCGACGACACGGGCGCCGAGCCGCCGCCGCTCTCACCGCCGCAGGCGGCCAGCACGCCCGCCGCCAGCAGGCCGCCACCGACCGCTCCGCTCCGACGTAGGAACACGCGACGCGATACGTCGGTCATCTGGAACTCCTTCGAGGATGGGGGATTCGCCTCAGGGGGCGTGTCGAGCAGCATGCTCGGCGGCCGGCGCCGGTGTCAATGAATCAGTACTACTATTTTCTGCATTGATACGATTTTTAGAGGTGCAGGGTGACGCGGCCCACCCGCACGACCTCCGCGGAGGCGACGGCGATGCCGTCGGGAACGTTCCGTACGGCCGGGTCCACCCACACGCCGGTGTCGCGACGCCACGGCAGCAGTTCGAGCCGCACCCCCTGTCCGGCGACGTCGTCACGCCACGGCGTGAGGTCGATGTCCCAGGTGCGCCCGTGCCAGAAGTGGTCGCTGACGAACCGGTCGCCCACGTAAGCGCGGCCGGCGTCGCCGGTCCAGGTCACCCGCAACAGCACGCGGTCGACGCCGTCGAGCACGTCACGCGGCACGTCCAGGCGCACGTGCGCCGCGCCGGAGTAGTCGGCCGGCGCGCTGAGCCGGTCCATCGGCCCGCCGCGCACCGGGTCGGGGGGTGCGGGGGCGTTCGGGTGCAGGCCGGCGGCGACCGTTCGTGCCCCTGCGCCGGAGACGTTCACCGACCAGGTGCGCCACAGCCCCTCTCCACGTGGGCCGTCGAGCTCGCCGCCGTCGGCCGTCAGCCGGGCGGGCGCGGGCAGCAGGGCCACGGTGCACCGCTCGGCCTCCGACTGGATCACCAGGGCGCCGTCGAGGGCGTACACCGGCGCGTCGGACAGCACCAGCCGCTCGCGGCCCGCGACCTCCAGCCGGTACAGGCGGTTCGCGCTCGCCTCGTCGAGGACGAGGACGCGCGCGCCGGGCAGGTCGACGACGCACTCCGTCCCGGGCTCGGCGACGTCCACCACCGTCGTGCCGCCGACGGACCGAGCCCCCTCGACCCGGACATCGCCGTCGAGGACGAGCTCCACCGGCACGCCGTCGGTGGCGCACAGGACGACCAGGTCGCCGTCCTCGTCGGTGATCCGGGTGACGAGCTGCGCGGTGGCGCTGCGCAAGACGAGCCCCGGGGCGAGCGGGTAACGCAGCGGCCACACCAGGGACACCCCGGCGGGAAGGTCGAGCGGCCTGGTCGGAACGGTGACGTCGGCGTCCTCGAACGACACCGTGACCTGGACGTCCTTCTGCGCGTCGAGCGGCCGCTTGGGCGGCTGGTACGTGGTCAGGAAGAGGTAGCCGCTGTGCCCGTCCGAACGGACGGCCCATCGCAGCTCGCCCGGGTCGTCGCCGCCGCCGCCGACGGCGACGCTCATCGGCGCGAGCCGGGCGCCTTCTCCGGCCAGCCAGAGGTGCAGGCGGCGCAGCAGGTGGTGGTGCGGGCGGATCTGGCCGTGCTCCCCGATCGGGGCGTAGAAGTCGTAGCTCAGGGTCGGCACGTCGTTGGGGTAGCCCGTGGCGTGGGACTCCTGCTCGGTGCCGTGCGGTCCGACCCGCTGGGTGCCGCCGGCGTACATGTAGTAGCCCTGCCAGATCGACCCGCTCCCGATCTTGGCCAGGGCGAGCGCGGCGACGTCCTGAGCCGTGACCAGGGGGCGCCGGTGGTAGGCGACGTGCATGCCGCCCCCGATCTCGCAGGTGGCGAAGGGGGTCGCGGCGTCGTCCTTGAGCGGGACCGCGTTGGGGTCGAGCACGATGCCATCGAGCGCCTCGCGCAGGTCCGCGCCCACCGTCAGATCGTCGCGGACCTCGCTGTAGCGGAAATGGTGGGCCGCGAACCGGGGCCACTCCGTCCGGGAGTCCTCCCAGAATCCGTCGGAGTAGGCGCTGTAGAGCGGGAGCAGCGTCTCGGGCACCAGGGCACCGCCCCAGCCCGTCGCGGTCCACAGGGGCACCCGCAGTCCCAGGTCCTCGGCGATGCGTCTGAGCATGGCGAGATGCTGCGGCTGGTCGTACAGCTCGTTGTCCATCTGGGCGCCCACCACGGGCCCGCCCTCGGCGTGGGTGAGGCCGGCCAACTGGCTTATCGTCCGGGCGTAGAGCGCGCGGACCAGCTCCAGGTAGGCGGGGTCGTTGGTGCGGGTCTTGAGCCCGCGTTCGACGATCCAGTCCGGGAATCCGCCGCGGCGCGCCTCGCCGTGTGCCCACGGGCCCATGCGGACGACGACGTCCAGGCCGTGGCGTGCGGCGAGCTCGATGAACGCCCGCAGATCGAGGTTGCCGTCCCACCGGAACCGGCCGGGCTCGGGCTCGTGCGCCTGCCAGAGCACGTACGTCGCCACCGTGTCCAGTCCGCCGGCGCGCGCGTGCCCGAGGACCTCGTTCCACCGCTCGCGCGGGATGCGGGAGTAGTGGATCTCCCCGGTCACCGGGAACCAGGGCTTGCCGCCGCGTTCGAGCCACCGGCTCGTGACCTCGATCCGGTCCGACGTCCTCGTGTCGTCCCCCAGCGGGAGGTGTCCCCGGCGGGGCGGGGGCTGCGGGGAGACGCGCACGGTGCGGGCCTTGCTGTTCATTGTTCTCCTTCGAGAGGGGCGTGGGCGATCGTATGGCCGGTTGACCCGATGAGCCGATGGGCGTTTCACTGCCTCATATGGACGAAACGACGCTGCCTGAGGGGTTCGCCGGCGGACGGATGCTGGTCGTCCCCCGGCCCACGGTGCGCAGGGCGCTCGGCCGGCCCGTGACGAACCGGCTCCTTGTCACCGATACCGGGATCTTTCTCCGCGCCGCACGGCATGGAGCGGCCCGGCCCGGCGGCGCCGGACAGCACATCCTGCTGGTCTGCACCGACGGTTCGGGATGGGTCGAGACAGGCGATGGACGTTTCGCCGTTCAGCGGGGCGACGCGGTCCTCCTGCCCGCCGGAATGGCCCACGAGTACGGGGCCTCGGACACCGACCCCTGGACCCTGTGGTGGTTCCACGCCGTGGGCGCCGACGCCGCCGACCTCGTCAGCGCCGGGCTGGTGGCAGCCGGTGGGATCGTCACGCATCTCCGGGATCCCGCGCCCGTCGCCAGTCTCATCTCCCAGGTGATCGACGGTCTCGACGCCGGGACCACGGGCGGCCTCGTACGGGCCGCCGGCGCGGCGTGGAACGCGCTCGCCCAGGTCGTCGCCACCGGCCGCCGTCCCCTCGGAACCTCGCTCAGCCCGGTCGAACGCGCCGTCGAGCACCTGCGCGCGACCACGCCCCAGCGCACCTCCGTGGACTCGCTGGCGGCGATGGTCGGGCTGAGCACGTCCCAGCTCGGCGCGCTCTTCCGGGAGCAGCTCGGGGTCTCTCCGCTGAAGTACCAGACGCAGCTCCGCATGGCGCGCGCACGGGAGCTGCTGGACCACTCCGGCCTCGCGGTCAAGGCCGTCGCCCGCGAGGCCGGGTACGACGACGCCCTGTACTTCTCCCGGAAGTTCGCGAGCGTCCACGGGCTCGCGCCTACCGCGTACCGGAACCGCCCGCGCTGAGCCCGCGCCGCTCCGCGTCGTGCGGTCTACGACCATATCTTCAACAAGCATACTTTTGTATTGAAAAATATTATTAATCCGTTGACACTCCTGAAACACGGGAGCCACACTGGGCCCTCACCCCCCGTTCCGAAGGAGCGCTGATGCCCATGGCCAGTTGGAGTGTTCGCGCAGGCCTGGCGGCCGGACTGGTCCTCAGCCTGCTCGGGCCCGTGGCGCCGGCCGTCGCCCAGGCGGCGCCCTCCCCCGAGATCCGCAACTCCGGCTTCGAGACCCCTCCCACCGGGCCGGCCGAGTTACCGGGCTGGCGCGCGGCGGGCACCCGCGGCGCGGCGACGATCGCCGGGCCCGCCCGGACCGGCGCGTTCGCGTTGCAGCACAACGGCACGCGGGCGTACACGGTCACCACCACCCAGACCGTGCGCGTGCCCGACGGGCACTACACCCTCACCGCCTACGCCCAGAGCGGCGGCGGGCAGCGCGCCGATTACCTGTTCGCCGAGCCGGCCGGTGGACGCCAGGCCCGCACCGCGGTGCCGGTGTCGTCCGCCTGGACGGTCGTCACCGTCCGCGGCGTCGAGGTCCGGCACGGCAGGCTCACCATCGGCCTGCGCACCGAGGCTCCCCAGGGCGGCTGGACCCGGCTCGACGACGTGCGACTGACCGCCGGAGCGCCGTACGACTTCCTCGCCGGCGGCGACATCACGATGCTCAACTGGGTGGAGGACAGCGGCGGCCGGTACTACGACGAGCGCGGCCGCCGCGAGGACCCGCTGAAGATCATGGCGGAGAACGGGACGGACATCGTCCGCCTGCGCCTCTACAACGACACCGGCCCCGATCACCCGCGGGTCGGGTATCCCGGCCACTATCTACCCGAGGGCTACCAGGACGAGGAGGACATCCTCGACCTCGCCCGGCGCGCCACGCGGTACGGGATGCGGATCCAGCTGACGTTCCACTACAGCGACTACTGGACGAACGGCGAGATCCAGGACATCCCCAAGGACTGGCGCGACGTCACGGACCTGCCCCGCGACCAGGCCGTCGACAAGCTGGAGAGCCACGTCTACAACTACACCAGGTACTTCCTCCAGCGCATGGCCGCCCAGGGGACGCCACCGGCCTTCGTCTCGCTCGGCAACGAGATGCAGGGCGGGCTGCTCTTCCCCTACGGCTACTCCTACACCGCCGACGGGGCGCCGGCGCTGGCCCGGTTCCTCAAGGCGGGCTACCGCGCCACCAAGGAGGTGTCGCCGGACACGCAGGTCATCATCCACATCACCGATGCCGGCGACTACGACGAGTACCGCTGGTTCTTCGGCCTGCTCAACCGGCTCGGCGTCCCGTACGACCTCATCGGCTCGTCCTACTACCCGTTCTGGACCCGCCGCGACATCCCCACCGTCGTCCAGTTCTTCGACACCATCAGCCGGGAGTTCAACAAGAAGATCATGGTGATGGAGACCGGCGTCAACTGGAACCCGGTCACCCACGAAGGCCTCGAAGGACAACTCCACGACAACGGTCCCGTGCCCTACGGGGAGACTCTCGCCGGGCAACGCGACTTCCTTTATGAGCTGTTCGCCGCGCTCAAGAGCGTGCCCGACGGCGCCGTGATCGGCGATCTCTACTGGGACCCGGTCATGATCCCGGCGCCCGGGGTCGGCTGGGAGGTCGGCGAGCCGAACTTCGTCAGCAACACGACCCTGTTCGACTTCACCGGCAGGGCGCTGCCCGCGCTGGACGCGTACCGCCACAACGTCGACGGCGGACGCTGACCGATCCGGGTGGGGCACGACCTCCCAGGTCCGCCCCACCCGGCATCAGCCGCTGACCGAACGGGGGCGGCCGGGCATGGCCCGCCCGACGTGGCCCGCCCGACGTGGCCCGCCCGACGTGGCCCGCCCGACGTGGCCCGCCCGACGTGGCCCGCCCGACGTCAGCCGGTGACCGGCAGGGCCAGTCCGGCCGCGCCGGCGACGGAGCACACGGCCTCAGAACCGGCCCGCGCCAGCAGGTCCAGTCCCAGCCTGGCGCGGCGGACCCGCTCGATCGACAGCGCCACCGACGTGGACTCCAGGTGGCTGCCCGACGGGTAGATGTCCGGGGCATTGCGCAGGCCGAACTTCGCATACACCGGCGCCGCCAGCTCCACCAGCCGGGGCAGCTCGTAGTGTCGGACGAAACCGCCCAGGTTGTCCGGCGACTCGACATAGATGTCCAGCGGCTGGGTGACCGCACCGCGGATGGCGCGGATCTGCGCGAGTGTCAGGTCGGTCGGCAGATTGAGCGTGTCCGCCCCGAGCCAGGCGATCACCTTGGCGGTGGCCGGGTTCGCGATCGGGAGCATCACCGAAATCTTGGCCTGCATCTCCGCGGGCAGCTCCCCGCTGTCACGCAGCCGGCCGAACACCGAGAGCACACCCACGTCGGCGATCAGAACGCTGCGCACGCCCAGCTCAGCGGCCCGGCGGATCTCGTCCACCACCGCGACCAGCTGGTCCTGCCCGCGCACCGCCGGCGCCAGGCCACCCCCGGCGGGCGCGCGGCTCATCGCGGAGGTGTCCCAGCCGGCACACGGCCGGGCGAACAACGACAGCTCCACCCCGGCGTCGGCGGCCATGCCGACCATGTCGGTGATCTCGCCGTCCGTGAGCAGGCCCACCCCGCTGCCCTGCGAGACCCGGGTGACCGGGACGTCCAGCCGTTGTGCCTCGCGCAGCACGGCGGCGAGGCTGGCCGGCCCCTCCACGCTGGGGATCTCGACGCGGTATTGGGCCCCGTCGGGGAACCGGCCGGGAGACGGCGGAGGCGTGGACCCGTCGTCAGCGGGCAGCCCAAGACGAACGAGCAGCTCATTGGTGGTGGACATCGCGCTCCCAGTCCCGTATTGTTCGAAATCTCGAACAAGGTTCGGTATATCGACATGCGGAGGCTAACGATTCCGGCTCGCGGTCGTCAATGCCGGCCGATGGACATGCCGCTCCCCCCGACCAGCAGGAGACAGCGATGGCCCGGACGGTTCCGGCGGTCAACCGCGCGCTCGACATCCTCGAGCTGTTCCTCGCCGAGGACGCGCTGGCCGCCTCCGACATCACCGCCCGGCTCGACCTCCCCCGGACCACCGTCCACGAGCTGGTCAACACCCTGGTCGACCGCGGCTACCTGGTCGCCGAGCCGAGCGCACCGATCCGGTACCAGCTGGGCATGAGGCTCTTCGAGCTCGGCGGGCTCTTCGCCGACCGCCTCGACCTGGCCAGACAGGCGCAGGCGGCGGCCACCGAGGTGGCCGCCGCCTGCGACGAGAGCGTGCACGTGGCGATACTGGACGGAGCCGAGGTGGTGTACATCGCCAAGGTGGACAGCACCCATTCGGTACGGATGGTCTCCGCGGTCGGCCGCCGGCTCCCGGCGCACTGCACCGCGGTCGGAAAGATGCTGCTGTCCGCCCTGGCCCCGGACGCACTCGATACGCGTTACCCGCCCGACCGGCCCCTCCAGTCGATGACCCCGAACAGCATCACCACGCCCGCCGGGCTCCGCACACAACTGGCGGAGATCCGGCAGGCAGGCGTGGCCTACGACAACTGCGAGTCCAACGAAGCGGTCGCCTGCGTCGCCATCGGTGTGCTCGATCACTCTGACCGCATGGTGGCCGCGATGAGCGTCTCGGTGCCCACCGTCCGCTGGACCGACGAGCGCCGAGACCAGTGGACCGACCTCATCCGCACCGGCGCCGCCACACTCTCCCACCGCCTCGGCCACCACGACGGCCCGCACGCCCGCCAACGCTCATGATCGTGGGTGACAGCCGGCCGCTCAAAGCGCCCCGCTGTTCCTTCAGCTCAACTACCGGTTCCACGCGGTCCCTGCGAGGATCTCGAAGATCAGTTCCGAGCGAGCGAAGGGATCATGCGTGGACACTGGAAAGCCGCCGACCGCCGGCCTACGCGCGCACTACCGGCGACTCCGCTCCAGCCACCCCTGGCTGGACGTGGCCATGTGCTGGACAGTGGTGGTGCCGGACAGCGGGGAAGCATTCACCCTGGACGAGATCGCCGTCCGGCTCGGCGGGACCACGCCGTACCGGCTTCATGAGTCGGCCCCATTCAGCGCCGTCGTTCCTCCCACCGGGGACGCCTATCCCCTGCTCGTCGATTGGTGCGGTCCCGCTGCCGTTCTCTTCGAGTCCGACTACCTCGGAGCAAGCCCCGCCGTACTGCAGCGGCTCAGTCAGGGAGCCCGGGTCTACAGCGCCTGGTGGAACGTCAACAGCCACAATCGGCTGAGCTTCGCCGCCGGAGGCGAGATCATGCTGATGATCGACGCGTTCTTCCCCGGACGTCCGGAAGACTACCCCGGCATCGGCCAATGGCCTGAGCTGCAGGCGATGACGGACTTCTTCGTCGAGTTCGACGAACGTGACGAGGACTACGACTGGAGCGCCGCCTGGCTCGCGGTCATCGACCAGACCACAGGAGCCAGGCTGACCAGCGAGTGGCTGGAACAGGCACACCCGTACGTAACGGTCCACATGCCCGACGCAGCGCGCTGACCCCCGGATGCCCGGCTGGACGCACCTTGGGATCGCCCGCCGGCGCCAGGACACCGGCCGCACCCTGCGGGCGACCGGCTGGCGTGGGTGCGTAATGGTGCGTGGCGTTCGCAGCCAGAGGTCGATCGTGGCGTTGGCGACCCATGCCTCGCCGCCTCCGTTGACGCCGGTGCGCAGGGATTGCCGTACGGGCTCGTCTCAGGCCGTCCGACGTCTCATGAGGAGATCCGCGGGAATGCGTGCCGGCCGGCACAAGGTCTGCCCATGCTGGTCGAACAGGTCGTCGCGGGCGGCGAAATAGCCCAGATCGGCCAGGACGTGACCTGACAGATCACATGTGGAGCAGGTGCCGCCGTCCCAGTCCACGGCAGTGCGCGCGATCGCGTCGAAGAGTGTTTCGCCACCTGTGTTGGCGAATCGGCCTCCCGCTCGCAGCGCGCCCAGATCGCCATAGAGTTCGGAAACGGCCACCCACTGCCCCTCGAGGAGGAATTCCGGCCAGGCGAGCACCACCTGCCTGGGGATCAACGGACGCAACCGCGGGAATCGAGGATGCCAGAAGCGCCCATCGAGCAGCAGTCCTCTGACTCGGGTGGCGATGCCGTGGCCGCGTGCCACGGCCTCCAGCAGCGCCAGTCGCTGACTGCACGAGCCGCGTCCCAGACCCAGGGTCGTGGAGACAGGCTGCCTTTCGTTCAGGGCGTATACCGGGCGCACGCGGGCTGCGATGAGTTGGTGGGCCGTGATCAGGAATGCTCGGTCCGTGCACGCATCGACGTCCCGGACCTCGGCCGCGAACCCCAGCACCCGAGGATGCCTCCAGTCGAGGATGGGCGTGGCCGCCACGCTTCCCGCCGCCGCTTTACGTGGGGAAACGGCCGTACCACGGCCGCGTCGCAAGAGCACCGGTTTCACGCGTTGATCATATCTTCGGCCCCCGACATCGCCTGCGATGGGGACCTCGGACCGGTCGGCTCATGGCGGTACTTCGCCCGCCCGCGGCGGCGGCCGCCCGAGCGTCACGTCATATGAGCACGAACCCGGCCCTGAGCCGGGTCGGGTTCGTGCTCATATGACGTCGGTCGCGGTCAGGCGCCGCCTGACCAGGTCATGCCGGGCCGGGTTGCGGCGTCATCGACCGGCTTCCTCCAGCTCGACGGCGTGTTCCGCCCGGGCGGGAAGGAGCAGGGCGGTGATGACCACGGCCACGGACAGCACCGCGCCGAGGATGAAGGCCAGTCGCATGCCGTCGAGGTTGGCGAGCGCCTCGGCGACCCCCTCGGCTTTCAGGGCGTCGGCGCGCGCGCTCATCACGGTGATGACGAGCGCGGTGCCGAGGGCCGCCGAGACCTGCTGGAGGGTGCTCAGGATCGAGCTGCCGTGGGAGTAGAGGTGCGGGGGAACCGCGCCGAGCCCGAGGGTGAACACCGGGGTGAAGGTCGCGGCCAGGCTCACCATCAGCAGCGCGTGCAGGCCGAGGATCTGCCAGTACGGCATGGTCATCGTGACCTGGGTGAAGCCGGCGAGCGAGAGCATGATGCCGATCGCGCCGGGGATGACCAGCACCCGGCCGCCGAACTGGTCGAACAGGCGGCCGACGGTCGGACCAAGCAGGCCCATCGCCAGGCCGCCCGGCATCACGAGGAGCCCGGTCTCCAGGGCGCTGAGCCCGCGGACGCTCTGCAGGTAGAGCGGCAGCAGGATCATCGAGCCGAGCATCGCCATGAAGGACACCGACATCAGGATCAGCGCGACGGTGTAGGTGCGGTGGCGCAGGGTGCGCAGGTCCATCAGCGGCACGTCGCGCTTCTGCAACGACAACTGGCGGAAGACGAAGACGGCGATGGTGACCAGCCCGGCCGCCACGATCCCGGCGGCAAGCCGGACGTCACCACCCTCGAACTGGCTGAGCCCGTAGACCAGGCTGCCGAAGCCCGCCGCCGCGGTCACCACGCTGAACCAGTCGATGGTGCTGAACTTGGGCTCGCCGATGTTCTTGAGCCGCTTCAGGCCGCTCCAGGCGATCAGGGCGGCGATGGGGAACACCACGGCGAACAGCAGGCGCCAGGACCCGAACTGCAGGATCACCCCCGAGATCGCCGGGCCCATCGCGGGCGCGACCGAGATGGCCAGGGTGACGTTGCCCATGACCTTGCCCCGGTCTTCCTCGGGCACCACCTGCATCAGCGTGGTCATCAGCAGCGGCATCATCACGGCCGTCCCGGACGCCTGGATGATGCGCGCGCCCAGCAGCACCTCGAACGTCGGCGCGACGGCGGCCAACGCCGTGCCGATCAGGAACAACGCCATCGCCACCGTGTAGGCGCTGCGGGTGGACACCCGCTGCAGGAACCAGCCGGTGATCGGGATGACCGCGGCCATGGTCAGCATGAAGGCGGTCGAGAGCCACTGCGCGGTCTGCTCGGTGATGCGCAGCGCCTCCATCAACCGCGGGATCGCGTTGATCATGATCGTCTCATTGAGGATGACCACGAACGTGGCGAGCACAAGCAGCCGGATCACGGCCGGGGTGCGGCCCGAACCGGCGGCCGCGGACTTGGCGGGTGAGTCGAGCTGTGGGCTGGGCACGGTACCTCTATCAGAGTTGTCGGAAATAGCGTCGTCACGGCCGGTATTCCAGCCTTGGGTCTCACGAGTAGTCGTGGTCATACACAGACTGACCTACACCACCGACAAAACTCATCGCCCCCGTCCAACATTCCGGCACGTGATGCGAAATGTCACCCGCTTTTAACCCGGGTCCCGTGTCGCCCCATGACCTGCGGCGAACGCCGTGCGCCCCGTCGATCCCGGCGCCGAAGCCGGGGCGCGGTCGGTCTGCCGCCGTCAGGACGACGAGGGGGATGTTCCCGCCCCTCGTCGTCCACCTGCGGTCCGCGGCCGGACTGCGCGCCATGCCGACGACGGTGCTCATGCCGGGCGTCATGGGCCATGCCTCATCGCCCCGGACGACGACCGGCCGTTCGGCTCAGCCGGGCCCGTTGACGTCCGACTCGGACGCGGCCAGCAGGCGACCCGCAAGAGCCGTGAGGCTGAGCCCCTTCAGGTCGGGGATAAGGACCCCCGCGATCTCGTCGACATGCCGGCGCCAGGCGTCGGGGACGGCGGCGGCCCCCGACGCCGCGCCGCACAGTGCGCCCACCATGGCCGGCATGCTGTCGGACTGCCGGGCGACCAGCGCGGCCGAGCCGAGGGCCGTGGCGAGGTCGCCGTCGGCCAGCTCGGCCAGGACGAAGGCCGTGGGCAGGGTCTCGGCGGCCACTCCCCCATGGCTGTACACGGCCGGGCTGAGCCGCTCGACCAGGCCGGGGACGGCGTCGAAGGCCGTACGCGCCGACTCCCGGACGTCAGCCGCCCTGGCGAGGTTGCGGGCGGTCCAGCTGTTCTCGGGGAAGGCGCCCGCCGCCTCCCGCAGCGCGTCGCGGAGGGAGGCGCCGCCGACCAGCGACGCGATGGCGACGGCCATCGCCTGAGCGGCCCAGACCCCGTCCTCGGCGTGGGTGATCTCGGCATAGCGTCGCGCGACCTCGGCGGCCCCGGCGGGGTCGCCGGCGTAGTAGAGGCCGATCGACACTCCGGCGGGAACGGCGCTGTCGGAGTAGTGCATCGGGTTGTCGTTGCCGGTGGCGGGCGGCGTCAGGCCCCTGGCGCTGTTGATGATCGCGGAGCGCTCCGCGACGCCGGTCCAGACGTCGGACGACATCCGCTTGCGCCATTCGGCGAAGAGCGCGGCCGAATCGTGGACCGGCGCTTCGAGGAGCACCAGCGCGGCTATGGCCGCGGTCTCGGCGTCGTCCGTGGGAGACAGCGGGATGTCGTCCCCGATGCCGAGGGTGAACGGCAGCAACGGGCGCGAGACCCGCTGTTCGTCCAGCGCGGCCGAGAGCCGCCAACCGGCGGCCCGTGCCCAGGCCGAGCCGGCCCTGCGGTGGAACTGGGCGGGAAGGCCCGCGGCGTCGCCGGCGGCCAGCCCCAGCAGGGCGCCGGCCGCACGATTGTCCCGCGCGGCGGTGGCGTCAACGCCCATCGACGGCCACCTCCCTGAGCGCCGAGCTCTGCCGGCCGGCGTCGTGCAGCCGGTCGGCCAGGTCGACGAGGTCCGTGCCAGCGGTGGCGGTGATGCATCGTCCGCTCACGCGTGCCACCTGGGCCCGCCACCGGTCGGGGATGGCCTGGGCGCCGTGCAGGGCGCCCGCCATGGCGCCGGCGATGGCGGCGATGGTGTCGGAGTCGCGGCCGATGTTGACGCCCGCCAGCACCACCTGGGTGAAGTCCCCCCGGTGGGCGGCGAACAGGCCGAAGGCCAGCGCGATCGCCTCCGGGGCGGCGTCGGCCCAGGGGTAGTGGAAGAGCGGGATCTCCGCGTACAGCGCTTCCTCCGCGGCGGCGGGTGAGCCCGCCGCCGCGGCCACGTCGAGCGCCCGGCCCACCAGCCGCGCCGACCAGGAGTCCCGTGGCAGCGCGCGCACGCCCGCGTCGATCACGTCGCGGTGGTCGTGCGCGGTCGTCGCGACGGCGACGGCCGCGGCGACCGCCTGGGCGCCGAAGACGCCGTCGCGGGCGTGGCTGACCGAGGCGTCCACGGCCGCGATCCTGGCGGCCTCGTCGGGGTCGCCCATGCAGAGGATGCCGACGGGAGCGATCCGCATCGCGGCGCCGTCGCTCCACATCTCGTAGCTGTCGCTCCCGCTCTGCGGCGGTCGCAGCCCCGAACGCAGGTTGGCGAGGGCGACCATCTCGCTGAAGCCGGCGCCGTGGAAGCCGCCCCGCTGCGCCGCAACCGCGTCCAGCCAGACGTCGGCCACGTCTTCGGCGGTGATGCTCCTGCCGTGGGCGAGCAGGCCCCGGGCGCAGAGGACCGCGTACTCGGTGTCGTCGGTGCCGGCCGCGTCCTCGGTGAGGAAGTCGGTGACCCTGCCGTAGCGTGCGTGGATCTCAGCAGGTGTCATGCCTTCGGTGGGTGCGCCGAGGGCATCGCCGACCGCGAGGCCGAGCAGCGCGCCTCGGCACCGGTCCAGAGTGGTCACTCGCTCTCCAGAGTCGCATCGTTTTGCATGATGCCGCACACGCTAGCAGCGCACGCTCCCCCACGAACAGCGAGCTGCCTGGGATGACTTCTGGAAACAGGATCGTTACGCTGACCCCTTGACCGGAGCCGGGGCCGCACTCCATGCTACGACCCAAATCGATTTGCATTTGTGGGAGCGAGATGAAGGAAGCAGGCCGGCGCCCGGACATCGCCGCCGTCGCCGCAGCCGCCGGAGTCAGCGTGACGACCGTGTCGCACGTGCTGAGCGGCCGCAGACCGGTCAGCGCCCGTACCCGGGCCAAGGTGGAGGCGGTCATCGAAGAGCTCGGCTACCGGCCGAACCCGTCGGCCCGCAGCCTGCGGACGGACCGCAGCGAGTCGATCGCGCTGATCGTCCCCGATCTGACCAACCCGTTCTACCCGCTGGTCGCGGCGGGGCTGCAGGACGTGCTGATGTCGAGCGGCTACCTGCTGTCCGTCACCGACGCGGCGCTGCCCAGCCGGGCCCTGCCCGAGGTCGTACGGCACGTGCTGGCCCGCAGGGTCGACGGCATCGTGCTGGCCACCTACGGCGCCACCGATCAGGACATCGACAAGATCGCGAAATCCGGCACCAAACTCGTACGGCTGGGCGGCCGGTTCCGCGCCGAGTTCGGCGACATCGTCAGGGCCGACGACACCAGCGGCGTGCACGACATCGTCAGCCACCTGATCGACCGGGGATACCAGCGCATCGCGTTCCTCAACGGCGAGCCGCACGCGCACCCGAGCCAGATCAGGCTTGAGGGCTACGAGCGGGCGCTGCGCGAGGCCGGTCGGCCGATCCTGCCCGAGCTGATCCACTCGGGCACGTTCACCCGGGCGGGCGGCGTGGAGGGGGCCAGAGTCCTGCTCTCCCGCTCGCCCCGCCCCGACGCCCTGGTCTGCGCCAACGACCTCATCGCCGTCGGAGCGCTCGACGTGACCAGGCAGCTCGGTCTGTCCGTCCCCGGCGACGTGGCCGTCACCGGCTACGACGACATCGAGGCCGCCTCCCTCATCACCCCCGCCCTGACCACAGTGCTCAACCCGGCCCGCGAGATCGGCAGGACCTGCGCACGTCTTCTGCTCGACCGGCTGGCCGGCGAGTACGACGACACGGCCCGCGAGATCGTCCTCGCCCACCGGCTCATCGTCCGCGACTCGTCATAGCCGTCCGTAAGGAGAACCACCTTGTCCGTCAACCTCGCCCGCCGTGACTTCCTCAAGCTGAGCGGCACCACCGTGGCCGCCGGTCTGGCGCTCGCCGCGTGCGGCAGCTCGTCCTCCGGCTCCGGCAGCAACAGCGTCACCTACTGGGCCGCCTTCGCCACTCCCGACAGCGAGAAGTACTTCCGCCAGAACCTCGTCGACGCCTTCAACACGAGCGCCAAGGACGTCCGCGTCAAGATGGACGTCAAGCAGCTCATGACGCTGGGCAACCTGACCAACACCGCGGTGGCGGCGGGCAAGGGCCCCGACGTCGTCTACGCCGACGGCCCCTCGGCCGCACTGTCCTTCGCCAAGAGCGCCAAGACCGTGACGCTCGACGAGTACGCCACGAAGTACGGCTGGCAGGACAAGCTGCTGCCCTGGGCGTACGAAGTCAGCAAGATCGACGGCAAGCTCCACTCCGTGCCCGTCGGCTACGGCTCGCTGGTGCTCTACTACAACCCCGACACCTTCGCCCAGCACGGCTGGAAGGTGCCGACCACGCTGGCCGAGTTCGAGACCGTGTGCGCCGCCGCCAAGAGCGCGGGCCTGATCCCCGTAGGGGCGGGCAACAGCGGCTACAAGGCGCAGAGCGAGTGGTACCTGACCTGCGTGCTCAACGCCGCCGCCGGCCCGAAGGCGATCCACGAGGCGCTCACCGGCGCCCGCAAGTGGGACGACAAGGTCTTCGTCGACGCCATCACCCTGTTCAAGGCGCAGATCGACAAGGGCTGGTGGGGCGGCGGGGCCGACCGCTGGTTCACCAACACCGACACCGACATGTTCACCGGCCTCGCCGCCGGCAAGGTCGCGATGTACATGACGGGAACGTGGAGCTTCGACTCGGCCGGCACGTTCTTCACCGGCGGCAAGAAGTGGGACTGGGCGCCGCTGCCCTCGCTCGGTGACGGCGTGCCCGCCGGGGTCTATCCGCTGGCGATCGGCACCACGCTGTCGATCAACGCGCGTTCGGAGAACCCGGCGGGGGCGGCCGAGTTCATCGACTACCTCATCGCCGATCCCAAGCGCATGCTCGATTTCCTCGCCACGACCGGCACCAACCCCCCGCCGCTCAAGGTCTCCGCCGACGCCTACCCGGCCGGCATGGACGAGCGGGTGGCGCGGCTGTACAAGGCCATCCCCGAAACCACGAACTTGGGCTACGCGAGCTGGAGCTTCGTCCCGCCGAAGACGGACACCTATCTCTACACGGAGTTCGACAAGGTCATCACGGGTGCGATGTCGCCCGCCGACTTCTGCGCCGGACTGCAGAAGACCTTCGCCGCAGAGCTCGCGGCGGGCGCGGTGGCCAAGCCGTTCGCCCCCGAGTCGTGAGCGCGCCCCGTGCCCGCGCCCGGCTGACGGCCTGGCTGTTCATCGCTCCGCTGCTGCTCGTGAACCTGCTCGTCGTCGCCGGGCCCGGCCTGATGTCGGTGTACTACTCCTTCACGGACTGGGACGGCCTCGACGAGGCGCACTTCGTCGGGCTCGCCAACTACGCGACGCTGTTCGGCAGCCCCGACTTCCGCGGGGCCCTGCTGCACAACCTGCTCTGGACGGCCTTCTTCCTGGTCGTGCCGATGTCGATGGGGCTGCTCGGCGCCTTCCTGCTGTCCCGGATCAAGCGCGGCCAGCTGCTGTTCCGGCTGCTCTACTTCATCCCGTACGTGATCGCGACCGTCGTCTCGGCCGCCATCTGGCGGCAGATCCTCAGCCCGACCAGCGGCCTGGCACCCGCCCTCGGCAGCCTGGGCCTCCCCTGGCTCAACGACGTGAACTTCCTGGGTGACGGGCGGATCGCG
This sequence comes from Nonomuraea sp. NPDC003709, assembly GCF_040610775.1. Lineage (NCBI taxonomy): Bacteria > Bacillati > Actinomycetota > Actinomycetes > Streptosporangiales > Streptosporangiaceae > Nonomuraea > Nonomuraea sp. NPDC003709. The sequence goes on from NZ_JBEXMW010000011.1 coordinate 307,190, forward strand.
CTCGGCGCGGTCGCCTTCATCAACAACTGGCAGTGGTGGGGCTTCCTGGTCGTGATCTTCCTGGCGGCCATGCAGTCGATCGAGCCGTCGCTCTACGAGGCGGCGAGGATGGACGGCGCCGGCAGCTGGCGCGAGTTCTGGCACATCACCCTGCCGTCGATCCGCCCGACCTTCATGTTCCTGTCGCTGATGACCGTCATCTGGTCGTTCCTCGTCTTCGACTACATCTACATCCTGACCCAGGGAGGTCCCGCCGGCTCGACCGACGTGCTCAGCACCGTGATGTACCGCGCCGCGTTCAGCGAGCAGCAGGCCGGCTACGCCTCGGCGATCGGCGTCATCCTGGCCCTGATCAGCGCGGTCACCGTCGGCGGCTACCTCTACCTGCGCCGCCGCCTGAGGTGGGAGATATGACCCGGCGCCCGTTCGTCTACCTGACCCTGACCGTCCTGGCCGTCTACGCCCTCGGCCCGATGCTGGTCTTCGTCCTGGCCTCGCTGAAGACTCCGAGCGAGATCAGCGCCAACCCCCTGGGCCTTCCCGGCGAGTTCCGCTGGGAGAACTTCGCGACGGCCTGGACCGACGCGAACATGGGCGCGGGCCTGGTCAACAGCGCCATCATCGCCGTGTCGACCGCGGCGGGAGTCTGCGTCATCTCCGGCTGCGCCGCCTACGCGCTCGGCCGGCTGGACCTGCCCAAACCCGGACTGTTCATCCTCTATCTGCTGGTCGCCAGCTCGCTGCCCATCCAGCTGTTCCTGGTGCCGCTGCTGTCCCTGTGGACGAAGATCGGGCTGTACGACAGCAGGTTCGGGCTGATCGTCATCTACTGGGCCATCTACAGTCCGTTCGCCACGTTGCTGATCCGTTCGTTCCTGCTCGCCGTCCCCAGGGAGTACGAAGCGGCGGCGCGTCTCGACGGCGCGGGAGAGGTGCGGCTGTTCACCCGGATCGTCTTCCCGCTGATCTGGCCGGGCGTCCTCACCGCGGGCCTGATCGCGGGGCTGCAGGCGTACAACGAGTTCCTGCTGGCCGTGACGTTCATCCAGGACAGCGAGAAACTGCCGGTCTCCCTGTCGCTCTACTCCTTCCAGCAGGGCTTCTCCCCCGACTGGGCGCTCGTCAGCGCGGCCGGTCTGATCATGGCCCTGCCGCCTCTGGTGCTGTTCCTGTCTCTGCAGCGCCGCTTCGTCGAGGGTTACACCTCCTCGGGGATGTCGGGCTGAGCGTGCCGTAGCGCCTCCAGCAGCCGCGCGAGGGCGGCCTGGGTGGCCGGCAGGTCCGCGGGGTCGTCCGAGCCGGCCAGCCACAGCGCCGCCTCGTTCATCGCGCCGGACAGCAGGTGGGTCAGCGGCGCGACCGGCTGGGGCGCGATCGTGCCCTCCTCGATCAGGTCGGTGAGTGCTTCGGCCAGGTGGCGGGCCGAGGCGGCCTCGTCCATCGCGCGCCATTCGGTCCAGCCGAGCACGGCGGGGCCGTCGACGAGCATGATCCGCTGAACGCCCGGGGCCGTGCTGGCCGTCAGGAACGCCTGGCAGCCGACGGTCAGGCGGGTCCAGAGGTCGTCGTGGACGTCGGCGGTCCGCGCCACCGTCTCGGCCACCTCCTGCTGCACCTGCTCCAGGACGGCCCTGAACAACTCGGCCTTGCTCTCGAAGAGATGGTAGAGCGCGCCCTTGGTCACCCCGGCCTCGGCGACGATCTCCGACAGGCTCACCGCGCCGTAACCCCGGTCCGCGAACAGGCGCCTGCTCTCCCGCAGCAGGGCCTGCCTGGTCTGCTCCCGTTGCTGCGCCCGGACGCCGTGCGTCTTCATACTTCCTCCCTTGACATACCGATGGTACGTCAAATACACATTCACGTACCGATGGTATGTGAAAGAGGTTCGTATGAAACTGACCAGCTTCTATCCCGTGATCTGCACCGCCCGGCTTCAGGAGTCCCGCGACTTCTACACCGGGCTCCTGGGGTTCGAGACGACGTTCGAGGCCGACTGGTACGTCAGCCTGCGGCGCCCCGGGACGCCGTCCTATGAGCTCGCGCTGCTCGACCACACCCACCCGACGCTGCCCGAGGCGTATCGCGCCCCGGTTCGCGGGCTGCTGCTCAACTTCGAGGTGGCGGACGTGGACGCCGAATGGGAACGGCTCGTCGTCGGCGCGGGGCTGACCGCCGAGCTGGCGCTGCGCAGCGAGGACTTCGGGCAGCGGCACTTCATCGTGGCCGATCCCAACGGGGTCCTCATCGACGTCATCACCCCGATCGAGCCCTCGGCTGAGTACGCCGGGCAGTACGCCGGCTCATGACGCCCGGTCGGCGAAGCGGGTGGTGCCGGGGTGGCGGCGGTCCCGGCAGCGGTGAAGCCAAAGATGGTGGTGGCGAAGGTGTCAATAGCGATCCGACATATTTCGGCCACTTAACCTGGCCATCCGAGCTCTGCATGGATCGCGTCCAGGGCTTCCTTCAGGCCGGATACCCGAAACGTTTCACGGAGCCGGTGGCGTGAAATATTCATTCTCCGTCCGGGGCGGGCCGCGCTGCGCGACCAGGGAAGACGGCGGGCGGCAGGACGGGATCGGCGGGGCGGCGCATTGACGGGTCCACGCCCGGCGGGGTTCGCTCCACGTGCAAGGAGCCGACCGTTCAGGGACCGCGGTCTCTGTTAGCGCTCGCAGAAACGGAGACATCCATGGTGAGGATGACGCGCCTGCTGAGCGGCCTGGTCGCCGTGCTGGCGCTGCTCGCGGCCACGGTCTACGCCACGTCGGCCGGCGCGGAGTCGAACGGCGGCGTACGGGTGATGCCGCTCGGCGACTCGATCACCGACGGGTTCAACGTGCCAGGGGGTTACCGCGTCGACCTGTGGCAGAAGCTGGTGGCGGCCGGCTACTGGGTCGACTTCGTCGGATCCCAGTTCAACGGGCCGTCGAACCTGGGCGACCACGACCACGAAGGCCACTCCGGATGGCGGATCGACCAGATCGACGCCAACATCGTGACCTGGCTGCGCACCTACCAGCCGCGTACGATCCTGCTGCACATCGGCACCAACGACATGTACCAGAACCCGACCGGCGCGTCCTCCAGGCTGGCCACGCTCATCGACCGCATCACCGGCACCGCGCCCGACGCCGAGGTGTTCGTGGCGACGATCATCCCCCTCAACGGCGCCGACCCGACCGTCAGGGGCTTCAACTCGGCGATCCCCGGCATCGTGCAGTCCAGGGCCGCGGCCGGCAAACACGTCCACCTGGTGGACATGTACAGCGCCCTGACCACCGCGGACCTGGCCGACGGCGTCCACCCCAACGCCGGCGGCTACAGCAAGATGGCGACCGTCTGGTACAACGCCCTGCGCTCGGTCCCCGGCAGCCTGGAGGGAACCCCGACCCCCACGCCGACCCCGACGCCCACGCCTCCCGGGCAGGGCGGCGCCTGCACCGCGACCTACCGGACGGTCAACACCTGGAGCGGCGGCTTCCAGGCGGAGGTGACCGTACGCAACAACGGGTCGGCGCCGCTGAACGGGTGGACCGTGGGCATGACCCTGGCCGCCGGACAGGCCGTCACCAACCTGTGGGGCGGCGTAAACACCGGCGCCAGCGGTGCGATCAGCGTCTGCAACGCCTCCTACAACGGCACCCTCGCGGGCGGCGGCACCACGACGTTCGGCTACGTCGCCGGCGGCAACGGCGCGAACGCGCCCACCGGCATCGGCTGCTCCAGCCCCTGAGTGGTCCCCGGCGCCGGCCGCTACCTCTGCTGCGCGACCTGCACGAGGCGAGCACCATCGGCACGCTCGTCCCGCCCGACCGGCTGCGCGACGGCATCGCCCTGTCCGGCGTGGACTTCTCCTACGGCGGCCCGCCCGTGCTGCGCGGCATCGACCTGCGGCTCCCGGCCGGGGCCACGGTGGCGCTCGTTGGCGACCACGGCAGTGGGAAGACGACGCTGGTCAAGCTGCTGTGCGGGTTCTGCCGGCCGACCGGCGGCACCGTCACCGTGGACGGGACACCCCTCGCCGAGCTGGATCCCGCGGCCTGGCGGGACCGCGTGACCTCGGCCTTCCAGGACTTCAGCCGCTTCCCGTTCCTGGCCCGCGAGGCCGTCGGCGTGGGCGACCTGCCCAGGATGCACCACATCGCGCGGGCCGCCGAGAAGGGCGGCGCCGCCCGGGTCTTCGCCCGCCTGCCGGAGGGCGAGGAGACCAGGCTCGGCAAGGCCCTCGGCGACGGCGTCGAGCTGTCCGGCGGCCAGTGGCAGAAGGTCGCCCTGTCACGGGCGTTCATGCGGTCGACGCCGCTGCTCGCCGTGCTCGACGAGCCGACGGCCGCGCTGGACGCGGCCAGCGAGTACGAGGTCTACCAGCGGTACGCGGAGGCGGCCCAGGAGTGGCAGCACGCCACCGGCGGGATCACCCTGCTGGTCTCGCACCGGTTCGCCACCATCCGGATGGCCGACCTGATCGTCGTGCTCGACGGCGGCCGCATCACCGAGTGCGGCACGCACGCCGAGCTCATCGAACTCTCAGGCCGGTATGCCCGCCTGTACGACCTCCAGGCGTCCGCCTACCAGTGATCGCTCACGGGTGGCGGGAGAGGTAGCCGCCCATCGTCCGGAACACCTCGCCGGCCGGCAGGTCGGTGCCGTCCTCGGTGCGCACCCGTTCGATCACCAGGCCGTGGTTGCCGCCCCGGCGGGCCTCGGCGCCCGCGACGATGACGATGCCGTCGCCCTCGCGGATGAACACCCGGCCCGGCGTGCCGCCGTAGACGCCCTGGGAGACCGAGGCCTTCAGGACGCGGACGCGCTCGCCCCTGTAGTGGGTGAAAGCGTTGGGGTAGGGGTCGGACTGGGCGCGTACCAGCCGTTCGATGTCCTCGGCGGGCCAGTTCCAGTCGATGTTGCTGTCCTCGATCGAACGCTTGTGGAAGAAGCTGGCCTTGGTGCGGTCCTGGGGCGTCCACTCGGTACGGCCGGAGGCGATGAGGTCCAGGGCCTCCGCGACGATGGGGCCGATGAGGTCGACCGTGCGGTGGAACAGGTCGGTGGCGGTGTCGGCCGGGCCGACCGGGACCGCGCGCTGCACGACGATGTCCCCGGCGTCCAGTTCGGCGTTCATCATGTGGGCGGTGACGCCGACCTCCTTCTCGCCGTTGATGAGCGCCCAGATGAGCGGGGAGAAGCCGGCGTAGGCCGGAAGCAGCGAGTCGTGCACGTTGAGGATGCCGTGCCGGGGCAGGGTGAAGATCTCCGGCGGTATCCAGGTGCGCCAGTTGTTGGCGACGATGAGGTCAGGCTCGACTTCCTTGAGGGTGAGCAGGAGCTCGTCGTCGGGCCGGTTGCGGAGCACGACGGGGACGCCGTTGGCCTCGGCCAGCTCGGCCACCGAATCGCTCCAGATCTTCTCGTAGGCGTGGTCGCTCTGAGGGTGAGTGACCGCCAGCACCACGTCATGCCCGGAGTCCAGCAGGGCTTGGAGGGTGCGATGCCCCCAGGTCTGGTAGCCGAACATCACGACCCGCATCAGCGCTCTCCTTGTGAGGTGAGGGGAATAAAGGTTAGGCTCGCCTAATTAGGCGAGCCTAACCTAAGTTGGTTCTTGATTCCACCCACGGCTCCCCATCTCGGACCGCTCTCTCGAAAGGCTTTTCATGCCCACTGCCGAGCAGCCCGTCCACGACCTCGTCGGCATCGGTTTCGGACCGTCCAACCTCGCCCTGGCCATCGCGCTGCGCGAGCGGCAGGCGCGCACCGGCGAGCGGATCGACGCGGTGTTCCTGGAGAAGCAACTCTCGTTCGGATGGCACCGCGGCATGCTCCTCGAAGGCACCACGATGCAGGTCTCCTTCCTCAAGGACCTGGTCACCATGCGCAACCCCACCAGCGAGTTCGGCTTTCTGTCCTACCTGAAGGCACGCGGCCGGATGCTGGACTTCATCAACCACAAGACGATGTTCCCCTCCCGCATGGAGTTCCACGACTACCTGGAGTGGGCCGCGGCGCCGTTCGCCGACCAGGTCGAGTACGGCTCGGAGGTCGTCGCGGTCACCCCCGTAACCGTCGACGGCGCGGTGGAGTATCTCGACGTGGTGGTCCGCCAGGGCGACGGGGAGCTCAGCACCCGCCGCACCCGCAACCTGGTCGTCGCCGTCGGCCTGGTCCCGGTGCTGCCCGACGGGATGGTCGGCGACGACCGCGTCTGGCACAGCGAGGAGCTCCTGGACAGGCTCCCCACGCTGACGGACCCGCGCCGGTTGGTGGTGGTCGGCGCCGGCCAGAGCGCCGCCGAGGTGACCGACCACCTGCACGGCCGTTTCCCCCGCGCCGAGGTGTGCGCGGTCTTCTCCAAGTACGGCTACACCCCCGCCGACGACAGCTCCTTCGCCAACCGCATCTTCGACTCCGGCGCGGTCGACCACTACTTCGACGCGCCCGAGGCGGTCAAGGACAGCCTGCGCGCCTACCACGCCTCCGCCAACTACTCGGTGGTCGACCTCGACCTCATCGACGAGCTGTACCGCAGGCACTACCAGGAGAAGGTGCGGGGCAGCCAGCGGCTGCGCATCCTCAACGCCTCCAGGCTCGTCGAGGTCGCCCGGGACGCCGAGGGCGTGCGCGCCACCGTCGAGTTCCTGCCCACCGGGGAGCGGACCGTCCTGGACGCCGACGCGCTCGTCTACGCCACCGGCTACCGGCCCGGCGACCCGCTGACCCTGCTGGGCGCCGTCGGCGAGCACTGCGAGCGGCTGCCCTCGGGCGCCCTGCGCATCGAGCGCGACTACCGGATCGCCACCTCCACGCACCTGCGCTGCGGCATCTACGTGCAGGGAGCCACCGAACACACCCACGGCCTGACCTCGACGCTGCTGTCGAACACCGCCGTGCGGGCCGGGGAGATCATCGACGCGGTGGCCGGGCGGCTGCGCACCCCCTACGCGTTCTCGCGCTGACGGACGCCGCGGTGATGGCCCGGCCGTCACCGCAGCGCCCAGGCCACATCCCTAAGCAGGGCGTGCCGCCAGCCCGCCCGATCGTGGCCCGAGGCCGACCGGGAGACCCGCACGGTCGCACCGGCCTGTTCGGCCAGGGTCTCGACCAGCTCGCAGTGCGGCAGCATCCGCGCCTCGTGTTCCCCCACGTCGAACGCGACCCGCAGTCCGGACAGGTCGGGGCGCTCCCGCAGGCGCGCGGCGATGGCGCCGCCGACCGGGCCACCCATGGGGTCGGCCAGGCCGGCGGCGCCGGGCATCCACCAGAACGACCCCGACTGGCAGGCGACGGCCGACACCAGCTCCGGGAACTCCAGGGCCGCGTACATCGCGCTCAGCCCGCCGAGGCTCTGCCCGGCGACCACCAGCCGGTCCAGGTCGGCGGGCACGCCGCTCTCGGCGACCAGCGGCAGCAGCTCGTCCCGGACCGCCTCCCACAGCTCGGCCACGCACCCGAACTCGGCCTCCCTGGCCTGGGCGGGCAGGAAGACGAGCGTGACGGCGGGCATCTCGCCGTGGGCGACGGCCGAGTCGAACGCAGTCATGGCCGGGTGCAGGTACAGCCAGTCGTCCCCGTCGAGCAGCAGGACCACCGGCCCGCCGCCGCCCGCCGGGTGGACCCGCACGGTGCGCCGCCCACCGAGCCGTTCGCTGCTCCAGCGGATCCGGGTGCGCGGGAGGGGCAGGACGTCTTCGGCGCCGATGGCGGGCCAGTGCGGCTGGGCGGGGGCGTCCGGGGTCGCGGCGATGGACCGGTCACCTCCCGCACCGGCCGGGTTGAACGGGTCGGCGCAGGCCCCGTCGTCCGTGACGAACCGGTACGTCACCCGCAGCCGCGCGGGCATGGCCACCTCGGCGTACCAGCAGTCCGTGTTGCCCCACCGGCGCAGGGGCACCGGCTCCGACCAGCTCTCGAAGCCGACGCTCGCCGGGGACCCGCGCCACAGGAACAGGGTCGCCCAGCCGTCGCCGGCGGGCACCGACGCGGGCGCTCCCGCCGCCGCCCAGAACTCGTCGGAACCAGGTTCACCGGGGAACCCGAACGTGGCGAAAGTGTGCTCCATGCGCGGTCGTACTCCGTCCCTACCGTCGGCCAGAAACTAAGGATAGACTTACCTAAGTTTCATGATCGAGACGTGCCCCGTGGATTGTAGGTCGATGAGTACGACTCTGGAGAAACGTCCCGCGTCCGAGGTCACAGGGGTCCGCCGGCGGCGGGTGGTGGGCTTGGGCGCGCTCGCGGTGGTTCTCCTGGTCGCGGCGGCGGTGTCGCTGGCCGTCGGCGCGCGCGGGCTGAGCCTCGCGGAGGTGTGGCAGGGGTTGTTCCCGGAGCCGGGCTCCGACCAGCGGCTCACCGAGATCGCGCTGATCGTGCAGACCGTACGGGTGCCCAGGACCGTGCTCGCGATCGTGGCAGGCGTCGCTCTGGGGGTCAGCGGGGCGTTGATCCAGGGGTACACGCGCAACCCGATCGCCGACACGGGGTTGCTGGGCGTGAACTCCGGCGCCTCGTTCGCCGTCGTGTCGGTGATCCTCCTGTTCGGGCTCGCCAATCCGTACCAGTACGTCTGGTTCGCCTTCCTGGGGGCGGCGGCCGCCGGCGCCGTCGTGTTCGGGCTGGCCAGCATCGGCCGGGGCGCGGGCAGCCCGCTGACGCTCGCGCTGGCCGGGCAGGGGGTCGCGGTGTTCCTGGCGGCGATGACCACGGCGGTCGCGTTATCGGACCAGGCGTCGCTGAACGCCCTGCGGTTCTGGAACGCGGGCACCGTCGCCGGGGTCGGATTCGACGTCATCCGGCCGGTGGCCGCGTTCGTCGTGGCCGGGCTGGTGCTGGGGCTCACCACGCTGCCCGCCGTCAACCTGCTCAACCTGGGTGACGACGTCGCGCGCGGGCTGGGCGTGAACATCACGCGCACCCGGACCGTCGGCATCGTCGCCATCACCCTGCTGGCGGGCGCGACGACGGCGGCGTGCGGCCCCATCGCGTTCCTCGGGCTCATGGTGGCCCACGTGGCCCGGTATCTCACCGGGCCGGACTATCGCTGGCTGGTGCCGTGCGCGGGTCTGCTCGGCGCCGTCATCCTGCTGACCTGCGACATCGTGGGGCGCGTGGTGACCCGGCCGGGCGAGTTGCAGGCAGGCGTCGTCGTCGCCGTGGTCGGCGCCCCGTTCTTCGCGGCGCTGGTCTGGCGCGGAAAGTTCAAGACGGTATGAACGAGACGGCGGTCAAGCGGCCGGTGACACCGGGCGTGCGGCTCGGCCACGCGTCGTTCGTGTGGCGGCCCTGGATGGTGCTGGTCGCGCTGCTGCTGGCGGCGGCGGCCTTCCTGGTGTTCTGCCTGTCCATCGGCACCGGGGACTTCCCCATCGGCCTGCCCCAGGTGATCGCCACGCTCTTCGGCCGGGGCGAGCGGGTCGACGAGTTCGTGATCATGGATCTGCGCCTGCCGCGCGCCCTGGCCGGGCTCGTCGTGGGGATCGCGCTCGGGGTGTCCGGGGCGATCACGCAGTCCATCGCGCGCAACCCCCTGGCCAGCCCGGACGTGCTGGGCATCACCGCAGGCGCGAGCGCGGTCGCGGTGTTCCTGGTGACGGTGTCGGGCGGGGTCGCCGCGGCCGTCGTCGACTCCGTGGGCCTGTCCGCGGCGGCGCTCGCGGGCGGTCTTGGCACCGGACTACTGGTGTACTTCCTGGCGTGGCGGCGCGGGATCGACGGCCTCCGGCTCATCCTCATCGGCATCTCGGTGAGCGCCGTGGCGGAGGCGATCACGATCTGGCTGCTGGTCACGGCCGATATCCGGGACGTGGCCCGGGCCCAGGCGTGGCTGGTCGGCTCGCTGGACAACCGGACGTGGGGCGAGGTCTGGGTGGCGCTGTGGTGCGCGCTCGCTCTCATGGCCGTCGTGTCGTGTGTGGCGTTCCAGCTCAGGCCGCTGCACTTCGGTGACGAGGTCGCGGCGGGCCTGGGTGTCCGGTACTCGATGGTGCGGGCGGTCCTGCTGCTGTGCGCGGTGCTGCTGGCCGGCGTGGCGGTGAGCGCGGCGGGCCCGGTCCCGTTCGTCGCGCTGGTGGCGCCGCAGGTGGCGATGCGCCTGTCACGGTGTCCGACGCCGCCGCTGGTGGCATCCGGGCTGGTGGGCGCGCTGCTGCTGATCGGCGCGGACCTGGTGGCGCGTACGGCGCTGCCGGTCAGCCTCCCGGTCGGCGTGGTCACCGCCGCGATCGGCGGCCCTTTCCTCGTCTACCTGCTGGTGCGGGCGAACCTGAAGAAGTAAGGTTAGGCTAACCTAATCTGCGCATGTTACGGTTCCAGTGGATCGCACGAAAGCAAGGGATTCCGGATGCTCCTCCAGCGAAGAACAGTGACGAAGACCTTGCGGGGCATCGCAGTGGTGTTGTCCGCTGCGACATTGATCGCGGGATGCGGTTCCGGCTCGGCGGAGCAGCCGAGCGGCGACACCACCGCGGCCGCCACGGGTGGTGGCGTGTTCCCGTTGACCGTGGAGCACGCGTTCGGGTCCACGCAGATCACCAAGGCCCCCCAGCGGGTCGTCTCCGTCGGCTACACCGACGACCAGGCCATCCTGGCCTTCGGCATCAAGCCGGTCGGCATGGTCGACCAGTACCCGAACCCGCCGGGCAAGACCCCCGACGTCAACACCCAGTGGCCCTGGGTGAAGGACCGGTGGGGCGACACCCGCCCCGAGGTCATCATGAACAACGGGGACTCCGGCCCCAACTACGAGAAGATCGCCGCCCTGCGGCCCGACCTGATCATCGCGGTCTACTCCGAGATCGACCAGGCCGCCTATGACCGGCTCTCCAAGATCGCTCCTACGGTGGGCCGCACCAGGACCGAGAAGGAGCCGTTCAGCGCGCCGTGGCAGGACAACGCGCTGCACATCGCCAAGGCGCTCGGCAAGGCCGACGAGGGCGCCAAGCTGGTGCAGGACATCCAGGACAAGCTCGACACCGCCCGCAAGACGCACCCGGAGTTCGCGGAGCGCACCGCCGTCGCGGTGTCCTGGTACAAGAACTCGGTCGCCCCGTTCACCACCACCGACGTGCGCGGACGGCTGGTGTCGGGCATCGGCTTCAAGGGCGCGACGGAGATCGACAAGATCGCAGGCGGCAGCTTCTACACCGTGCTGTCCCCCGAGCGCATCGACCTGATCGACGTCGACCACATCTTCGTCATCGCCGACCAGGCGGACCAGAACGCGCTGAAGAACTTCAAGCTGTTCGCCAACCTGCCCGCGGTCAAGGGCGGCAAGGTGTCGTACCTGCTGGACAGCGAGGGACCGGCGATCGGCGCGGCCATGTCGCAGGGCACCCTGCTGTCCCTGCCGTACGCGATCGACGAGCTCGTCAAGTCGGCCGCCTAGTGATGCCGGTGAACGTGTCCTGTCCCCGGCCTGCCGTGGCCCGGGTGTGAGCACCACCGGCACCCGCGTCGCCCCGGCGATCCTGCGCACGGCGACCGGAGGCGAGGCCACCCGATGGGTCGCGGCGTACTGCCGCGAGGTGCGCTGGCTGACGGGCGCCACCGTGCTCACCGCGGTGGCCGCGGCGGCGCTCCAGGTGCTGCCGTTGCTCCTGCTCGGCCGGGTGGTCGACGGGGTGGTCGAAGGTCAGTCGCGGTCGGTCCTGGTCACCGTCGGGGTGCTGATGGTGACCGCCGCGCTGCTCGGCTCGGCGGCCACCACGGCGTCCACGTACCTGATCGGGCGGCTGGGCGCGGACCTGCTCGCGCGGCTGCGGGAAGGCGCCGTACGGGCGGTGCTGGGCATGCCGGGCGCGCGGATCGAGCAGGTCGGCCGGGGCGACGTGCTGTCCAGGGTCGGCGATGACGTGGCCGTGGTGTCCAAGGGCATCCGGACGGCGGTCCCCACGGTGTTCTCGTCGGGGGTGCTGGTCGTCATCGCCACGGCGGGCATGTTCGGGCTGGACTGGCGGCTCGGCCTGGCGGGCGCCGGCGCGCTGCCCGCGTACGCGCTGGCGCTGCGCTGGTATCTCCCCCGGTCCGCGCCGCTCTACCAGCAGCAGCGGGAGGCCCAGGCCGATCGCGCGCAGGCGCTGATCAGCGGCCTGAACGGGATCGACACCGTCCGGGCGTACCGCCTGGAGGAGGCCTTCCGCGAGCAGGTCACCCGCGAGTCGTGGCGGGTGCGCGATCTCGGTGTCGAGGTGTTCCGGTTCTTCGGCCGGTTCGTCGGCAGGGAGAACCGCGCCGAGTTCATCGGGCTGGTCCTGATCCTCGTGGTGGGGTACGTCCTGCTGGAGGCCGGCGCCGTCACCCTGGGCGAGGCGTCGGTGGCGCCGCTGCTGTTCCACCGGCTGTTCAACCCGCTGGGCGCCATCCTGTTCACCTTCGACGAGGCGCAGAAGTCGGGCGCGAGCCTGACCCGGCTGGTCGGCGTGCTGGGCGAGGCCACGGAGGAGCGGCTGGTGGGCGGGGTGGCCGCCCCCGCGGACGCCGGGCCGTACCCGGTGGTGGTCGAGGGGCTGACGTTCAGCTATCCGGGCAGCTATCCGGGCTCGGAGCGGCCGGTCCTGTGGGACGTCGACCTGGTGATCCCGGCCGGCGGGTCGCTGGCGCTGGTGGGGGCGACGGGCGCGGGCAAGTCGACCCTGGCGGCGCTGATCGCGGGGATCGGGACCCCGCAGGCCGGGTCGGTGCGCATCGGATCGACCGATCTCGCCGGGCTGGACGAGGCCGGCGCGCGGGCCCTGGTGAGCATCCTGACGCAGGAGACGCACGTGTTCTCCGGGCCGCTCTCCGGCGACCTGCGGCTGGCTGCGCCGGAGGCGGCCGACGCCGAGCTGATGGACGCGTTGCGCAGGGTCGGCGCCGACACGTGGGTCGCGGCGCTGCCCGACGGGCTGGACACCGTGGTCGGCGAGGGCGGTGAGCGGCTGGACGGCACCAAGGTCGCCCAGATCGCCCTGGCCCGGCTCGTATTGGGCCGGTCGCCGGTGGTGGTGCTGGACGAGTCGACCGCGGAGGCGGGCAGCCAGGGCGCCGCCGAGCTGGAGCGGGCCGTGGCCGCCGCGTGCCTGGGCCGTACGACGCTGTTCGTGGCGCACCGGCTGACCCAGGCGATGGCGGCCGACCGCATCGCCGTGCTGGACGCGGGACGCGTCGTGGAGCAGGGAACCCACGAGGAGCTGGTGGCTCTGGGCGGCAGGTACGCGCGGCTGTGGCGCGCGTGGCAAGAACCTTCATCCTTCGAAAGGGACGGCTGAGTCTTCGATGACGGAACCGAGCACTCGTCTCGCACTGCTCTCTCCCGCGCGCCTGGCCGACGTGCGCCGGCGGACCGGCGGCTACTCCGACAGGACCATCGCCAAGGCGTGCGCCATCGGGCTGGCCTACTGGGCGACCGGCCAGAGCCCCGGCAGTCTCGACCTCACCTCCGCCACCCTGTTCGCCGACGTCCTCGGATGGGCCGACAACGGCGGGGACGGGGTCGCCGGCTGGGAGGTCGGCGCGGACGGCCGGAGCATCACCGTCCCCGAGGGGGTCGCGCCGGCCGACGCGCAGCTCGCGCTGGACGACCTGGCCGACTTCCCGGATCGGCCCATCGGCACCATCGGCCCGTCCAGCGTGCCGGCCCGGCTCGCGGCCCTGGCCGAGTGGAACGACAACGACGTGGACCGGGTCCGCCCGACCATCGTGGAGATGTTCCGCGAGCAGGCTCGGACCAGGCCGGACGCCGTCGCCATCGTGGACGGGCACCGGTCGCTGACCTACCGCGAGGCGGCCGAGCTGTCCAACCAGCTCGCCCACCACCTGATCGACCGCGGGCTCACCGCCGAACAGATCGTCGGCGTCTCGCTGGGCCGCTCCGCCGAGATGGTGATCGGCCTGCTGGGCGTGCTCCAGGCGGGGGGCGCGTTCGTGCCGCTCGATCCGCAGTGGCCCGCCGCGCGCCGGGCGGTCGTCATCGAGGACGCCGGGGTCGTGGCGCAGCTCAACGACTCCGGCGAGCGCGGCGCGGGCGAGCCGGAGGCCGTGGCCGTCGATCTCGGCGACTGGCGGTTCGGCTCGTATCCCACCGAGGACACCGACATCGCCGTCCCCGGTCCCGCGCTGGCGTACGTGATCTTCACGTCCGGTTCGACCGGGCGGCCCAAGGGCGCGATGATCCGGCACGAGGCGATCAGCGAGCGCCTGCTGTGGCAGTCCCGCGAGATCCTGGGGTTCGGCCACGACGACGCGTCGCTGTTCAAGGCGCCGCTGTCGTTCGACATCTCCATCAACGAGATCTTCCTGCCGCTGGTGTGCGGCGGCCGGCTGGTGGTCCTGCGGCCCGGCGGCGAGCGCGACCCGCACCACCTGCTGAGCGTGATCGCCGAGCAGCGCGTCACCTTCACGTACCTGGTGTCGTCCATGCTGGACGTGCTGCTGGAGATCGCGGGCGGCTCCGGGCGGCTGGACAGCCTGCGGCACGTGTGGTGCGGCGGCGAGGTGCTGACCCCGGAGCTGTACGAGCGCTTCCGCACCCGGCTCGACATCCCCATGTACCACGGTTACGGCCCCGCCGAGACGACGATCGGCGTCTCGCACGTCATCTACCGGGGCGCGGCCGAGCGCCTGTCGACGTCGATCGGCAAGGCCAACCCCAACACCGAGCTGTACGTGCTGGACGAGGAGCTGCGCCCGGTCCCGGTCGGCGTCGGCGGCGAGCTGTACGTGGGCGGCTTCCTCCTGGGCCGCGGGTACGTCAACGCGCCCGGCCTGACGGCGTCCCGGTTCGTGGCGAACCCCTTCGCCGGGGACGGTTCCCGGCTGTACCGCACCGGCGACCTGGCGCGCTTCGCCCCCGACGGGTCGCTGGACTTCCTCGGCCGGGCCGACAACCAGATCAAGATCCGCGGCATGCGGCTGGAGATCGAGGACGTCGAGGTCGGCCTCGCGGAGCACCCCGGGGTCCGGCACACCTGCGTCGTCGCCAAGAAGAACGCGGCGGGCGGCACCTACCTGGTCGGGTACGTGATCCCGGCGGCCGGGCGCGGCGACCTGCGGGCGGACGAGGTCAAGGCGTGGGCCGCCGAGCACATGGTCGAGTACATGGTGCCCGCGCACGTCGTCGTGATGAAGGAGTTCCCGCTCACCGCCAACGGCAAGCTGGACCGGGGCGCGTTGCCGGAGCCGGCGATCGGGACGGGCGCGATCGTCGCGCCGGCCACCGAGAACGAGCGCCTGGTGTGCGCGGCGGTCGCGTCGGTGCTGCGGCTGGACGAGGTCGGTGTCGACCAGAACTTCTTCAGGCTCGGCGGCGACAGCATCCTGGCGATCTCGCTGCTGAGCGCGCTGCGAGACGCGGGCCTCCACCTCACGGCGACGCAGATCTTCGCGAGCCGCAACGTCGGAACGCTCGCCGCGGCGGCCACCCGTGACGACGTCTCCACCGTGGATCGCGGGGACGTCGCGACCGGCCTCGTCGCGGGGGCGCCCATCGTGCAGTGGCTCGGCGAGCACACGGACGCGATCGACGGCTTCGTGCAGTCGGTGGTGCTGAACACCCCGGCCCACCTGACCGCCGGCGCCCTCGGCGAGGTGCTCGCCGCCCTGGTCAGGCGGCACGACATGCTGCGCGCCAGGCTGGTGCGCGGCGAACGCTGGGGCTTCGACATCCCGGAGGCGGACGGGGCCGTCGCCGGGTGGGAGGAGAGCGACCGGCCGCTCGACGAGTGCGTCCGGCTAGCCACCGCCGGGCTGGCCCCCGACGACGGCGTGATGCTCCGTGCCGTCTGGCGGCGCGAGGCGCGGCAGCTCGTCCTGGTCGCGCATCACGTGGTGATCGACGGCGTGTCCTGGCGGATCCTGATGGAGGACCTGGCCACGGCGTGGCGGCAGCTCACCTCGGGCACGCCGATCCAGCTGCCCCCGGTGGGCACGTCGTTCCGGCGCTGGACGCAACTGCTGGAGCAGGCGGCGTTCGACGCGGACCGCGACCACTTCCAGCGGCCCCTGCCGGGAGCGGACGGGCCGCTGGGCAGGCGTCCGCTGTCCGCGTCCGACGTCGTCGCGCGCGAGCGGACCCAGGTCGTCCCGGTCGGCCCCGAGGTCACCGCCGCGCTGCTGGGCGAGATCCCGGCGAGGTTCCACGCGGGCGTCAACGACGTGCTGCTGACCGCACTCGCCGTCGCCCTCGCCAGGTGGCGGCGCGACCTCGGGCAGGACCAGACGTACGCGCACATCGAACTCGAGGGCCACGGCCGCGAGGGACGGTTCGTGGCGGGCGCGGCCGGCTACGAGCCGGACCTGTCGCGAACGGTGGGCTGGTTCACCACGCTGTTCCCGGTGACCGTGGACCCCGGCGCGGCGGCCGATCTCACCGCCCCGGACTATTTGTCCGCGGCGCTCAAGGCGGTCAAGGAGGACCTCGCCCGGGTGCCGAGCAACGGCGTCTCCTACGGCGCCCTGCGCTACCTGACCGGCACCGGGTTCACCGCGCCCACCCCGCAGGTGCTGTTCAACTACCTGGGCCGCTACGACGCGGGCGTGTCCGGGGACTGGCGGCTCGCGGGCGCCACGGGACAGCTGGGCGAGAAGCGCGACCCGGGGATGCGGCTGCCACGCGCCCTGGAGTTCAACGCGATCGCCGAGCCCGGCGCGAGCGGCGCGTACGAGCTGCTCACCACCATCTCCTGGCCGGACGGGATGTTCGCCGAGGAGGACATCGCGACGATCGGCGGGTACTTCCGGGCGGCCCTGACCGGGCTGGCCGCGCTCGACCAGGGCGGCCACTCCCCCAGCGACTTCGGCGCGGTGGCTCTCACGCAGGCCGACGTCGACGCCCTGGACGGCCCGGCGCTGCGGGACATCCTGCCGCTGACCCCGTTGCAGGAGGGCCTGTACTTCCACTCGGTCTTCGACGACGACTCGGCGGGCAGCTACGTCGAGCAGCAGATCATGACGCTGGACGGCGATGTCGACGCCGACCGGCTCGCGGCGGCGGCCACCCGGCTGTTCGACCTGTTCCCGAACCTGGCCGCGCGCTTCGTGGCCCTCGCCGACGGCCGCGTGGTCTCGGTGCTGGAGAGCGGGGTGGAGGCGCCGTTCACCACGCTGGAGCGCCCCGGCATCACCGAGGACGAGATCCGCGACCACGCCGAACGGGACCGCCGCGCCGGGTTCGACCTGGCCACCGGTCCGCTGATGCGCTTCACCCTCATCCGTACGGGTTCCGGGGGAAACGTGCTGGTGCAGACCGTGCACCACATCCTCGCCGACGGCTGGTCGGTGCCCCCGATGCTGCGCGCGCTGCTGGCCGAGTATCACGCGCCGTGGACCGCGTACCCGCAGGGCGGCTTCGCCGACCACGTGCGCGCGCTGGCCGCGCGCGACGACGACGAGAGCGACCGGGTGTGGCGCGATCAGCTCGCCGGCCTGCCCGGCCCCTCGCTGGTCGCCGAGGGGCACACCCCGTCCGGCCGGTACGCCGAGACCGCGGTGGAGCCGGACGACGACGTCGACGCGGCCGCCCGGTCGGCGGGTGTGCCGCTGAGCGTCGCCGTGCACAGCGCGTGGGCGGTGACGCTGGGCGGCATCCTGCCGGGCAAGGATGTGGTGTTCGGCTCCACGGTGTCCGGGCGCGACGCGGACGTGCCGGGCATCAAGGACATGGTGGGCCTGCTCATCAACACGATCCCCGTACGCGTCCGGTGGGACGCCGCCACCACGGCGGGCGAGCTGCTCGCCTCGGTGCGGGACCACCAGAGCGCGGTGCTGCCGCACCAGCACGTCTCCCTGACCAGGATCGGCCGTCAGGCCGGCGGCGGGCCCCTGTTCGACACCCTGGTGGTGTTCGACGTCGCGGCCGACGTGGACGCTCTGCGCAGGCCCGGCGACGAGTTCGCCATCACCGGCATCGTGAACGAGGGGGCCCCGCACTACCCGCTGACGCTGGTGGTGGAGCGCGCACGCGACGGCCGCCCGCGCTTCAACCTGATCTACGACGGGGAGCTGCTGCGGGAGGCGCGCGCTCAGACGATCCTGCGCGCGTTCACCCGGGCGCTGACCGGCCTGCTCACCCGGCCGGACGACCTGGTCCCGGGCGGCGCCGGGCGGCCCGCGCGGGTCACCCCGGCGACCTTGGGCGAGCTGTTCGACGCCGCCGCCGAGCGCGACCCGGCCGCCACCGCCGTCACCCAGTGCGGTCTCGACGGCGGCACCCGGTCGCTGACCTACGGCGAGCTGGCGGAGGCGAAGACCGAGCTGGCCGCGGCGCTGCGGGCGGCCGGGGTCGGGCCGGGCAAACGGGTCGCCGTCGCCGTCCCGCGCTCCGTCGAGCAGGTCGTCGCCCTGGTCGCGATCGTCAGCGCGGGCGGCGCGTACGTGCCGCTGGATCTGGCGTACCCGGACGAACGGCTGGAGTACGTCCTCGCCGACGCCGCCCCGCAGGTCGTGCTCGTGGACCGGGACCAGCGGGACCGCTTCACGGAGCTGGCGGCCAGGGCGGGCGTGCCGGCCCGCGTGCTCGTCCAGGGAGACGAGCTGCCGCTGGACACCACCGCGGCCGAGGTGAGCCGGCACGACCCGGCGTACGTGATCTACACGTCGGGATCGACCGGCAGGCCCAAGGGGGTCGTCGTCCCGCACTCCAGCGTGGTGACGCTGCTCGCGAACACCCGGCCCGACATGGACTTCGGCCCGGACGACGTGTGGGTGCAGTTCCACTCCTACTCCTTCGACTTCGCGGTGTGGGAGCTGTGGGGCGCGCTGGCGCACGGCGGTGAGCTGCTGGTGCCGGAGTACGGGCTGACCCGCTCCCCGGTCGACTTCCACCGGCTGGTCCGCGAGCGCGGAGTGACCGTGCTCAACCAGACCCCGTCGGCCTTCTACCAGTTCATGGAGGCCGACCGGCACGCCGGCGAGCCGGTCACCGCGCTGCGCCGGATCGTCTTCGGCGGCGAGGCGCTGGACCTCGGGCGGCTGCGCGGCTGGGTCGAGCGGCACGGCACCGGCTCGCCCGAGCTGGTCAACATGTACGGCATCACCGAGACCACCGTCCACGTCACCCACCGGGTGCTGACCGACGCGGACTTCGCCGCCGGCGACGGCGCCAGCCCGATCGGCGGCCCGATCCCCGGCCTGGTCACCTACCTGCTCGACGACCGGCTCCGGCCGGTGCCGCCGGGCCGGGTGGGCGCCATCTACGTCGCCGGCGACCAGGTGTCGCTCGGCTACCTGGGCAGGCCGGGGCTCACCGCGAGCCGGTTCGTGGCCGACCCGTTCGCGGGCGACGGCTCCCGCATGTACCACACGGGCGACCTCGCCCGCCGCACGCTCGACGGCGAGCTGGAGTTCGCCGGCCGTGCCGACGACCAGGTGCAGCTCAAGGGCTTCCGCATCGAGCTCGGCGAGGTGGAGTCCGCGATCAGGGAGCTCGACGGCGTGGTCGACGTGGCCGTCACCGTAGCGGGCAGCGGGGACCACCTGGTCGCGCACGTCGTGGGCCGGGTGCCCGGCGACGTCACCGGGCTGCTGTCGGCGAAGCTGCCCGCGCACATGGTGCCGCGCCGGGTGCTTCGCATCGAGGCGCTGCCGCTGACCGTCAACGGCAAGCTGGACCGCAAGGCCCTGAGCGCGCACGCCGGGCGGGACGACGCTCCGGTGCCCGCGGGCGATTCCGAGCACACCGCGCAGGACGACACCCCGATGCTCGCCGCGCTGGTCGGCATCTTCGCCGACGCGCTGCCCGGCTGCGAGGTGGACGCCGACACCGACTTCTTCAGGGCCGGCGGCGACAGCATCGTCATCATCACCGTGGTCAACCGGGCCAGGGCGCTCGGCCTGCCGATCACCCCACGGGACGTGTTCCTGCTCAGGACGCCACGCGCGCTCGCCGGACACCTGGGAGCGCCCCAGGCCACGGAGCCGGTGCCCGCCTCTCATGAGGACGGTCCGCTGACGCCGACGCCGATCATCCTGCGGCAGCGGGGGCTGGGCGGCTCCCTCGCCCGGTTCGCCCAGGCCAGGACGCTGGTGGCGCCCGAGGGGACCGGGTTCGCGGACGTCGGACGCGCCGCCGAGGCCGTCGTGGCCGCGCACCCCGCCCTCCGGCTGCGGCTGCGCGTCGAGCACGGGGTGTGGGCGCTGCGCACCGAACCCGCCCGGCAGGTCACCGTCGCCCGCACGGACGCGACCGACGCCACGGCCGTCGCGAACGAGGCCGCCGGACGGCTCGATCCCGAGGCCGGGGAGATGATCGCGTTCTCCTGGCTGGCGGCGAGCCGGACTCTCGTGGTCACCGTGCACCACCTCGCCGTCGACGCGGTGTCCTGGCTGGTCCTGCTGGACGACCTGGCCGCCGCCCTGCGCGGGGCGGCCCTGGCACCGCCGACCACGTCCTACGCCGAGTACGCCGGCGCGCTGGCGGCGGGGTCCGCCCAGGCGATCGACGACCTCGGGCACTGGGTCGGCACGCTCGAAGCGCCCCCGCTGCTGCCCGTGGTCGAGCGGCTGCGCGAGACCGTGGTGGAGGTCGCGCCCGAGGTGACCGCCCGCGTGACGCGTACCGCGCCCGCCACGCTCGGCGTCGGTGTCACCGAGCTGCTGTGCGGCGCGCTGCGGACCGCGCTGACGCACGTCCAGCCCTCGCCCACCGACCTCGCGATCGAGCTGGAGCGGCACGGCCGGGTCCCGGCGCTCGAACACCACGACTACACCCGCACGGTCGGCTGGTTCACCTCCATCGCCCCCGTACGGCTCACCGCGCACACCGACCCCGTCGCGGCGGCGCGCGAGCTCGCCGAACGCCAGCCGGACGAGCGCGGGCACGTCGCCTACGGCCAGCTCAGATACCTCAACCCGCAGACGGCGCCGCTGCTGAAGGCGCGCCCGCAGGTGCTGTTCAACTACCTCGGCCGGGGCAGCGAGTCCCAGGCTCTGCAGATCACCGGCGGCGATCCGGGCAGCCCGTACGCCGTCGAGGTCAACACGTGGATCGACGCGGCCACCGGAAGCCTGCGCGCGGTCTTCACCCTCGCCGAAGGCGTCCCCGACGAGCTCACCGAGCACTGGCGGCGCGCCGTGGAGCGGATCGCGGACGCCGCCGCGACCGTCGAGTGGACGGCGCCGGTCACCCCGCTCCAGAGGGGCCTGTTCTTCCAGGCCCAGCTGGCGGGCCCGGCCGGGCACTACGTCGCCCAGAACTACTTCACCTTCGACCGGCGGCTGGACACCGCCGCCCTGGCCGAGGCGATGGCGTACGTGATCGCGCGGCATCCGGTCGTGGGCGCCGGCTTCACCACCGACGCCGGCGGCGACCCGGTCCAGGTCCTGGCGGCCGGTCGGCGGGTCGACGTCCGCATGGTCGCGCTGTCGACGGACGCGGAGGTCGAGGCCCTGCGCGCCCGGGACCGCGACACGGGCTTCGACCCGGGTGAGCCGCCGCTGATCCGGCTGACCGTGGTGCGCCTGCCCGGCGACCGCGACGGCCTGCTGCTGAGCTACCACCTGCTGCTGTGGGACGGCTGGTCCCGCGAGATCGTGCTCCGGGACCTGTTCGACGCCTATGAGGCCGTCCTCGCGGGACAGCTACTGGACCCGGTCCCGGCCACGCCGAGCTTCGAGCGCCACGCCCGGGCGCTCGCCGCCAGGGACCTCGCCGCGTCGGAACGCTTCTGGGCCGGTCACCTGACCGGCCTCCCCGGCCCGACGCTGCTCGCCGGGCCGTCGCCGTCGCTGCCGGACGAGCTGCCGAGCGCCCTCGTACGCACGCTCTCCCCCGGGCAGTCGGACCTGCTGCGGGAGGCGGCAAGGACCCACGGCGTCACGCTGAACTCGGTGCTGACCGGCGCGTTCGGCCTGCTGCTGGGCGCGCACACGGGCCGCGGCGACGCCGTCTTCGGCGTGACCGTCTCCGGCCGGGAGGGCGAGGGCCTGTCCGACATCGTCGGCGTGCTGCTCAACACCGTCCCCATGTGGACGCGGGCCCGGCCGGACGACACGGTACGGGAGTATCTGTCCGCCGTGCAGGCGGCCAGGGTCGCGGCGATGGAGCACGAGCACCTGGGACTCGGCGAGATCCAGCGGGCCAGCGGGCACGACACGCTGTTCGACAACCTGTTCGTGCTGCAGAACTTCCTGGACCTGGACGCGCTCGCCACGATGAACGCCCGGCACGGTATCACCGAGGTGCGCGCCGAGGACTCCACGCACTACCCGTTCACCTGGGTCGTCACGCCGGGCGACCGGCTCACGATCAAGCTGGAGCACCGCGACGACGACGGGGAGCGCGCCCGCCGTCTCCTGGACGACTACGTGCGCGTGCTCGAGGAGCTGGCCCGCTCGACCGGGCCGGTGGGCGCGCTGCGAGGGCTGGGGCCGGAGCCCGAGCCGGCCGTACGCACGGACGTCGGCACGGACACCGTGGTCGACCGGTTCGACCAGGCGGCGGACGGCGGCCCGCAGCGCGTCGCGCTCGTCGCCCACGGCCGGACCATGACGTTCGCCCAGCTCAGGGACCGCAGCCGCGCGGTGGCGGGGGTGCTCGCCCGGCGCGGCATCGGCCCCGAGACGACCGTGGGCCTGGCGATCCCGCGCTCCCCCGACTCGATCGTGGCGCTGTTCGCCGTGCTGCGCGTCGGCGCCGCGTACGTGCCGCTGGAGCTGGACCACCCGGACGAGCGGATCGCCGCGATCGTCGCGGACGCCCGCCCGGACGTGATCCTCACCGTGAGCGCGGTCGCTCCCCGGCTGACCGGCGACCTGATCGAGCTGGACCGCCCCCTGCCCGGGGCCGAGCCGTTCACGACGTTCGCGCCGGACGACCCGGACCGCCTGCGGCACCCGGCGTACACCATCTACACTTCCGGATCGACCGGGAAGCCCAAGGGCGTGGTGACCGGGTACGCCGGGCTCACCAACATGCTGATCAACCACCAGCGCCGGATCTTCGAGCCGGTGCTGGCGCGGCACGGGCACCGGGTCTTCCGGATCGCGCACACCGTGTCGTTCGCGTTCGACATGTCGTGGGAGGAGCTCCTGTGGCTCGCCGACGGCCACGAGGTGCACATCTGCGACGAGGAGCTGCGGCGCGACGCGCCCCGCCTGGTCGAGTACTGCCTCGAGCACGGGATCGACGTCATCAACGTGACCCCCACCTACGCGCAGCAGCTGGTGGCCGAGGGGCTGCTCGACGACCCCGCGCGGCGGCCCGCGCTGGTGCTGCTGGGCGGCGAGGCGGTCACCCCGGCGCTGTGGCGCCGACTCGCCGAAACCGAGGGGACGGTCGGCTACAACCTGTACGGACCCACCGAGTACACCATCAACACCCTCGGCGTCGGCACCTTCGAGTGCCAGGACCCGGTGGTCGGCGTGGCGATCGACAACACCGACGTGTACGTGCTGGATCCGTGGCTACGGCCCGTGCCGGACGGCGTGCCCGGCGAGCTGTACGTGTCGGGCGTCGGCATCGCGCGCGGCTACCTCGGGCAGCCCGCCCAGACCGCGCACCGGTTCGTCGCCTGCCCGTACGGCGAGCCCGGCGAGCGCATGTACCGCACCGGCGACCTCGTGGTCCGGCGGCCCGACGGGAACCTGATGTACCTGGGCCGCACCGACCAGCAGGTCAAGATCCGCGGGCACCGGGTGGAGCCGGGCGAGGTCGAGGCCGCGTTCGAGGCGCACCCGGCGGTGCGGTTCGCCGCCGCGGTCGCCCAGCCGGACCCCCAGGTGGACGGCGCGTACCGGCTGGCCGCCTACCTCGTGCTGGGCGACTCGGACCTCGCGACCGTCGCCGCCGAGGTGGGCGCCGCGCTGCCGGACTTCCTGCGCCCCACGCACTACGCCCAGGTCGACGCCATCCCGCTGACCGTGAACGGGAAGGCCGACGCCAAGGCCCTGCCGGAGGCCAGGCCGCTGGGCGCGCTGACCACGGCGGGTGAGCGCGGCCCGGCGACCGGGACCGAGACCGTGGTGTGCGAGTTCTTCGCCGAGGCGCTGGACCTGGACGACGACGAGGTGAGCGCGGTGAGCGACTTCATGTCCCTGGGCGGGCACTCCATGCTGGCGGTGCGGCTGATCGGGCTGCTCCGCCGCGAGTACGGCCCCGTGATCACCATTCGTGACCTGTTCGCGCTGCGGACCCCCGAAGCGATTGCCCGGCACCTCGATGACAACTCCTGACCGTACGGGGTCCGGCATCCTGCGGACCGCACTGCGACGCAACGCGGGCGCCATGGCCTGGGGCACCGTCCTCATGGGCATGTACCAGGCCGGCGAGACCGCCTTCCCCATCGCGCTCGGCCTGATCGTCGAGCACACGATGCGCGAGCGCGGCCTAGGCTCGCTCGCGGTGTCGATCGCCGCGCTGGCCGTGATCATCACGACCGTGTCGCTGTCGTGGCGGTTCGGGATGCGCATCCTGCAGAAGGCCAACACGACCGAGGCGCACCGCTGGCGGGTGCGGGTCGCGGCCTGCGGGCTCCAGCCCGTGGCCAGGGACGTCGACCTCAAGTCCGGCGAGGTCCTGACCATCGCCACCGAGGACGCCGACCAGACCGCCGACATCATCGAGGTGGTGCCGCTGCTGGTCAGCTCGCTGGTCGCGGTGCTGATCACGGCGATCGCCCTGGGCACGGCCAACGTGTGGCTCGGCCTGCTCGTGATCGTGGGAACCGTCGCCATCCTGTCGATCCTGAGCGTGCTGTCCAGGCGGATCGGCGCCGGTACCCGCGAGCAGCAGGCCAGGGTGGCGCGGGCGGGCGCGAAGGTCGCCGACCTGATCACCGGCCTGCGCCCGCTGCACGGCTTCGGCGGTACCCACGCGGCGTTCCTGTCCTACCGGAAAGTCAGCACCGAGGCGAGGAGTCAGGCCGTCACCGTCGCCAAGGTGAACGGCGCGTACGCCGGCGCCGCGCAGATCCTCAACGCCATCCTCGCCACCGCGGTGACCCTGGCGGCGGGGTGGCTGGCGTTCGACGGCCGGATCACCATCGGGCAGCTTGTCATGGCCGTGGGGCTGGCGCAGTTCATCATGGAACCGCTCAAGCTGTTCTCGGAGATGCCCAAGTACGTGATGATCGCGCGCGCGTCGGCCGAGCGGATGGCGCTGGTGCTGGCCGCGCCCGCGGTGATGACCCCGGGGCCGGAGCGGCCGTCCGCGGGCGGGGACCTGGAGGTCGACGGCGTCCGGTACGGGGCGCTGCGCGAGCTGAAGTTCCACGTGTCGTCCGGGGAGTTCGTGGCGATCGCCGCCTACCAGGCGCGCGCGGCGGCCGATCTCGTGTCGATCCTGGCCGTGAACGTCCCGCCCGGCGCGTACGAGGGCGTGGTGCGGGTCAGCGGGCGGGAGGCGGCGGACCTGGCGATCGAGGCGGTCCGCGAGCGCATGCTGGTGAACCCGTACGACGGGGAGATCTTCGCGGGCACCCTCCGCACGAACATCGACCCGGCGGGCACCGGCCGCATGGTCCCCGAAGCCGTCGAGGCGTCCATGCTGGTCGACGTGGTCGCCCTTCACCCCGAAGGGCTCGACTATGGCGTCCGCGACCGCGGCGCCAACCTCTCCGGCGGGCAGCGCCAACGGCTGTCGCTGGCCCGCGCACTGGCCGCCGACGCCGACATCCTCGTCCTGCACGACCCGACGACGGCCGTCGACGCGGTCACCGAGCAGCTCATCGCGCGCAACGTCGCGGAGCTGCGCCGGGGCCGCACCACCGTCGTGATCACCAGCAGCCCGGCCCTCCTCGACGCCGCCGACCGGGTCCTCGTCCTGGACGACGGCGTCATCACCGCGGAGGACACCCATCGCAACCTGCTCACCACCGACGAGAACTACCGCCTGGCCGTGGCCCGGTGAACCCAGAAGGGATCAAGCATGACCACCAACCCGTTCGACGACGCCGACGGCCGCTTCCTGGTCCTGGTCAACGCCGAGAACCAGCACTCCCTGTGGCCCTCCTTCGCCGCGGTCCCCGCCGGCTGGACCGTCGTCCTCCCCGAGAGCAGCCGCGCCGCCTGCCTGGACTACATCGAGCGGCACTGGACCGACCTGCGCCCGCGTTCGCTGGCCGAGAGGCTCAGCTGAGCACGCAGCTCACCTGGGGCGGCGTGTTGGTGGCGTTGTTCCAGGTCGCGTTGAAGCCGAACGCGGTGGACGCGCCGACCGGCAGGCTGCCGTTGTAGGCGGCGTTCCGCGCCGTGACGGTGGCGCCGTTCTGCGTGATTGCGGTGTTCCACGATTCGCGGACCTGCTGCCCGTCGGCGAAGACGAGGGTCGTCGTCCAGGCGGAGGCCGCGCGCGTGGCGGTGTTCTTCACGGTGACCTCGGCCTGGAAGGCGCCGCCCCACTGGGAGATCACCCGGTAGGCGGCGGTGCACCGGCCGTCACCGGGCGTCGGGGTCGGCGTCGGGGTCGGGGTCGGAGTCGGGGTCGGGGTGGGCGTGGTCGGCGGGATCACGCCGTCGAGCACCCGCGCGAGCGCCGGGTACCAGCGGTCGGCCATCTTCTGGAAGCCGGCGTCGTTGGGGTGCACCCCGTCGCCGGTGTCCGTGGCCGTGTTGAAGCCGGTCCACTGGTCCACGACGACGATGGGCGACTGCGCGGTCGTGAGGCCGGCGGCCCAGCCCGGGATCGCGTTGTCGAGCGCCGTCACGCCGGCCGCGCAGGTGGGGCAGCCGGACGGGTTCATGGGGATGATCTGCGCCACGATGATCTTCATGGTGGGGTTGTTCGCGCGCATCTGACCGACCAGCTTCGTGTACGCGGCCAGAACGGTGCTGGTCGGGATGAAGCCGCCCCACATGTCGTTGGTGCCCAGGTGCATGAGGACGATGTCGGGCCTGGCCGCGGCCAGCCACGGCGGCAACTGGTTCTGGTCGGCGATGCCGGTGGCGGAGTAGCCGCCGTGGCCCTCGTGGTCGCCGTCGTAGGTGTAGCCGTAGTTGCAGCCGCCGTCGGGGTCGCTGCCGACGAAGTCGATGCCGGTGTACCCGGTCGTCTGCAGGCGGTGCCAGAGCATGGCGCGCCAGCAGCCGGGTCCGGCGGTGATGGAGTCGCCGAGCGGCATGATGCGCACGGGCGCCGCCGCCGACGTGGCGGGCAGGGCGGCCCCGAGGGTGACCGCCAGCAGGAGCGCGGTGAGCAGGGCGTACAGGTGGGATCGGCGAAGCATCGGTGACTCCCCGGGTGAGGCGGCCCGGCCCGCCCGGTGGCGAGCCGGGCCGGGGGTTCTACGAATAGGGGTTCTGGGTGAGCAGGTGTGCCTTGAAGCCCTCGCCGTACGTGCTGGTCGGGGTGCCGTTGTAGTCGGTGATGAGGACGTTGCCCTGGCTGCAGCCCCACGGGTTCCAGGTCCAGGCGGTGTATCCGACGCCGTGCGCGTCGGCCCAGGCCATCACCTGGTCGATGTAGTCGTGGGCGCAGGAGTTCTGCCCGATCTCGCCGGCGTGCACGGGCACCTGCGCGGCCACGGCGCCGACCTGGCTGTTCCAGCAGGAGACGTTGGAGCAGGTGTTGAAGTTGTACGTGTGCCAGGCGGCCATGAGGTTGCCGGCCGGGTCGGTCGGCTTGTAGGTCAGCCACTGGCTCAGGTCGTTGGACCAGGCCAGGCCGCCGAGCATGATCACGTTGGTGGCGCCGGTGGCGCGTACGGCGTTGACCAGCGACTGCATGCCGGCCACCTGGTAGCTGATGCCGGTGCAGGTGCCGCCGTCGCGCCAGCAGGTCCAGCCGGCGGTCGCGTTCCAGTTCGCGGCGGCGTCCGGGTAGGGCTCGTTGAACAGGTCGAAGACGACCGCGTTGTTGCCCTTGAACGCGTTGGCCACGCCGGTCCAGAACGTGGGCGCGTACTGCGCGTCCGGCATCGGCTTCTGGCAGGTCGCCGCGGTGTCGGAGCAGCCGGCGCCCTGACCGGTGTACTGGCCGTAGTTCCAGTGCATCTCCACGATCGGCGTGACGCCGTTGTTCACCAGCAGGTTCACGTAGTCCTTGACGTTCTGCTGGTACGCGGCGCCGCTGGGCGAGCCGTTGGTGCCGATCCAGCACTCCTCGTTCAGCGGGATCCGGACCGCGTGGATGTTCCACGCCTTCATGGCGTCGATCGAGGCCTTGTCCACCGGGCCGCTGTCCCACATGCCCTTGCCCTGCACGCAGGCGAACTCGCCGCTGGCCCGGTTGACGCCGAGCAGCCGGTAGGTGTTGCCGTTGTTGGCGACCAGCTTGTTCCCGGTGACGCGCAGGATCGGCGCCGGGAGGTTGGTGCCGTCGTCGTCATCGGCCTCGGTGGCGTTGACCGTGACGCTGGTCAGGCCGGAGGAGGCGACGCTGATGGGCCGGGTGCCGTTGAGCCGGTCGGTGTCCTGTGCCGCCCGGAGCGTCACCGTCTGCGGGGTGCTCCAGTTGGCCGTGGTGAAGGTCAGGGAGGCACCGGCGCTCACGGTGATGTCGCCGTCGCCGGTGCCCGCGGTGCTGGTGACCGTCACGTTGCCGGTCGGCTGGGACTGCAGGCGGACCGTGTAGCTCGCGGACCCGCCCTCGGGCACGCTCACGCTGGTCGAGGAGACCACCAGAGCCTGCTGCTGCGGGCCTCCGTTGCCGTTGCCGACGCACGAGACGCTGGGCGGCGGGTTGTTGGCGCCGGTGTAGGTGCCGTTGAAGCCGACGGTCCACGTCGCCCCGGTGGCCTTGGCGGCGTTGTAGGTGGTCGGGTTGACGGTGACGGCCGCACCCGCCGGGGTCGGCGCGGCCGGGGTCGGCACGCCTTCCCACATCTGGGTGATCACCTGGTTGTCGGGGAAGTCGAAGCTCAACGACCACTTGGTCAACGGGTCACCGGTGTTGGTGACGTTGATGTTGGCGCCGAAGGCGCTGCCGTTGTCCCAGACCTTGGAGTAGGTGGCCGAACACGACGCGGCGGCCTCGGCAGCGGTCTGCGCGGCGGCGAGACCGAATCCGGCGAGCAGCACGGCGGCCGCGGCCGACAAGGCTCTGCGCCACGAGTTCCGGTGAATGGACATGGGGGTTCTCCGTGACTTATCGATGGGAGCGCTCCCAAACGTTCTTCCCGACAAGTCCGCTTCGCAAGAACGCGCCCAATGCCGAGGGCTGGGCATCCGCGCCGACCTTGAATAAGGCGGCGAACGCTGCTGAAACTTTCATCCCGACCAGTGGGGATACAGTGTGATCTCATGAGCGGCGAGCGTTGGCTGCGCGTGCCGGTCGGGGACGAGGCCGCCCGGTGGCGCACGGTCGGCTCCAGCCGCACCGTCCTCGCGGTGGCGCGTACGGTGACCTCGGCCGGCCGGCTGCTGGAGATCCTGCCGTTGTTCCGGTCCGACCCTCGCGTGCAGGTGGTGTTCACGGTCGCGGCCGGCTCGGCCTTCGACGACGGCGTCGCTGACTACCTGCGCAGCGTCCAGGCGCGGACCGTGCCCTGGTCGCAGGCCGTGGAGACGCCGTTCCACCTCGCTGTGTCGGCCAGCGCCAACGGCGCGTTGCACCAGCTGAAGGCCCCGCTGCTGGTGGTGCCGCACGGTGCCGGGTACAACCGGCTCCTCAGCCCGGCGGACGGGCCCGAGAGCGGGGTCTCGGGGCTGGCGCGGCGCCAGCTCGTCCACGAGGGCAGGATCGTGCCGGCGGCCATCGCCCTGTCGCATCACGAGCAACTGGCGCGGCTGGAGCGGGACTGTCCCGAGGCGCTCCCGCGGGCCGTGGTGGTCGGCGACCTGGTGTTCGACCGGATCCGGGCCAACCTCGCCCGGCGTGACCGCTACCGGCGGGCTCTGGGGGTGGGCCCGCACCGCAAGCTGGTGCTGGTCAGCTCGACGTGGGGCGCGCATTCCCTGCTCGGCGCGAACGGCGACCTCGTGGCCCGGCTGGTGGCCGAGCTCCCCGTCGACGAATACCAGGTCGTGCTGGCGGCACACCCCAACGCCTGGTACGGCCACGGCGGCCTGCAGGTACGCCTGTGGCTGGCCGACGCCCGCGACGGCGGCCTGCTGGTGCTCCCGCCGCAGCAGGGCTGGCAGGCCGCGCTCGTGGCGTCGGACGTCATCGTGGGCGATCACGGCTCCGTCACCTTCTACGGTGCCGCCCTGGGCCGCCCGGTGCTCCTGGCCTCCTCCGGACGCGAAGCCGAGGAGCTCGATCCCGGCTCCCCCACGGCCCTGCTGTCCGGGACCCTGCCCCGGCTGGACCCGGCCGGCGCCGTCCTGCCGCAGATCGAGCAGGTCATGGCGGCCCACGGTCCGCACGACGACGTGACCGGACGTACCCTCGGCATGCCCGGTCAGGCGGAGGGCCTGCTGCGGCGCCTGGCGTACCGGCTGATGGAGCTGCCCGAGCCCGCCGTGCCCGCGACCGCCCGGCCACTCGCCGAGCCGCTGCCCGAGCGCGGCGAGGTGCTCTCCTTCGAGGTGGAGGCGGTGGTCGGCGGCGACTGCGTGACCGTCCGCCGGTACCCCGCCGTCCTGGAGCGCCCACCCGGAAGCCAGGTGCGTGACCCGCATCTGGTCGTGGACGCCGAGGAGGTGAACCCGCGGCTGCTGGAGAACGCCGCGATCGTGGTCGGCCGGGAAACGCGGCCGGGCTGGGCTCAGGAGACGCTGCGACGGTATCCCGGCTGCTTCATGGCGGCCGAGATCGTCGGTGGCAGGTCGGTCGACCTGACGTTGAGGGACGGAGAACGGCTGCGGGTCGGCATTACGCCGGCCCCCGGCGGCGATCCTGACCCCCGCTGCCTGCCGTCCGCGGTGTACAGCTGGCTCGTGCGGGGCCGGAGCCGGGAGGATCTCCGCTCCGGGATCACCGTCCGGGTGGGCGACCGGCAGGTGGTCGTCAACTGTGACGCCTGAGATCAGGGTCGGTCCACGTCGGCCAGGCGGGCACGCAGCGTCTCGGCCCTGGGCAGGTTGCCCGAGGCCAGGCAGACCGTCAGGGCCCGCCGCAGACAGTCCGCCGCCTCCTCGCGGTCGCCGCCGTCCTCGGCCAGCTCCGCCAGAAACTCCCACGCCTGGGTCTCCTTCACCGGCACCCGGCACTCGCGCGTGATCTCCGCGGCGGTCCGCGCCGACCGGATCGCTTCGGCACGGCGTCCGAGCCCGCGTTGGGCCCTGGCCAGCTCCAGGTGGATCCGCCCCTGGCTGAGCGCGTCTCCGGCGGCGACCATGAGGGGCAGGGCGCGGCCGAGGGCGGCCGCCGCTTCCCCGTGCCGGCCGGCGTCCAGGTGGGCGAGGCCGAGGTGGTACTGCTGCATGCCGACCCCTCGGCCGTTGCCCGCCCGCTCGTGGATGGCCGAGGCCGCGGCGAAGCTCTCGGCGGCGGTGTCGGGCTCCGCCTGGACGAGGGCGGTCCGGCCCAGCGACTCCAGGACCACCGCCTCCATCCTCGGGTCGCCGGACGCGCGGGCCGCCTGCCGGGCCCGTACGAGCTGATCCCGAGCCTGGTCGAGCTCACCGAGCATCAGCTGGGCACGCGCCAACTGGTTGCGCATTCTGGCCTCCACGGCGGGAGCCTCCAGGCGGAGCGCGGCTTCCACCCCCAGAGCGTTGGCCTCGGCGCAGTCGGCGTGATAGCCGCGATCGTGGTGCAGCGGCCAGAGCGCTTCGGCCAGTTGCCAGACAATCTCGTCCCACTCGCGCGCGGCGGCGGCGCGCACCACCGCCAGCAGGTCGGCGCGTTCGGCGTCCAGCCAGTCGAGGGCTTCACCGCGCGAGGCGAACGGCCACCCCGCGCGCTCACCGTGGTCGGCCAGCCGCAACCGCCTGCCCATCGCGGCGTCGGCGGCGGCCGCCCCGGTCAGATACCACTCCGCCGCCCGCCGCAGCGCCGACTCCCGCGCCTCGGGCGGCTCCGCGCTGCGCGCACGACGGGCCGCGTGCAGGCGGACGAGGTCATGCATCCGGTAGCGGTCCTCCGCGAACTCCTCCACCAGATGCGCGTCGAGCAGCAGGTCCAGCGCCTGATCCGGCTCGTCGTCCAGCACGGCGGCGGCCAGCCCCGGGCTGAACGCGCTGCCCGGCAGCACGCCGAGCAGCCGGTAGAGCCGGGCGGCGCCTTCCGGCAAGCCCTCATAGACAGCCTCGAAGAACGCGTCCACGAACACCCCGCCCTCCGTGGCCGCCCGGTCGAGACGCCGTCCGGCCTCGGCCAGGTCCCGGATCAGCCGCTCGACCGACCACGCCGGGTGCCGCATCAGCTGCGCGCCGGCCATCCGCAGGGCGATCGGCAGCCCGCCGCACAGCCGCACCAGCTCGGCGGCGTGCGTACGCTGCCCGTCGACTCGTTCCTCCCCGAGCATCCCGGTCAGCAGCCGCAGCCCCTGCTCGGTATCCAGCGGGCCGACCGTGACGGGCACCGCGCCCTCGGCGAGCAGCCCGCGCAGCTGGCGGTGGCTGGTCACCACCACGGCGCTGCCGGGCGAGGCCGGGCACAGCGGCGTCACCTCCGCGGCGTGCTCCGCTCCGTCCACCAGCACGAGCAGCCGCGACCCCGCCGTCATCGAGCGGAACATCGCCGCCCGCTCCGGCAACTCCTCCGGGATCCAGCTCTCGTGGACGCCGAGCGCCCGCAGGAAGGCGGCGAGGACGTCGCTCACCCCGGTCGCCCCGCCGTGCCGCAACGCCCCGAGGTCCACGTAGAGCTGGCCGTCGCCGAAGCGCTCCCGCGCCTGGTGGGCCCAGCGCCGCCCGACGGCGCTCGTACCGACTCCCTTCAAGCCGCAGACGACCGCCACGGCGGGACCGTCGGCGAGGTGCCGGTCGAGCAGCGACAGCTCGAGCGTCCTGTTGACGAAGCCGGGCGGCTCCGCGGGCACCTGCCGGGGGACCCGGACGGGAGCGGCGGGCATGGCGGGCGCGGCGATGTTGATGACACCGACGTCCGCGGCCTGCACCACCGTGCCGGTCACCTGCCCGGAGAGCTCATTGCGGACAATTCCGCCCCCTTCGGCGCTCACCACGCCTGCCTCGCCCATGAACGCTCTTCGCCGGTCACGATTCAGGAGTGTTCCCCTTCGGCCGGGACTCTCGGATACGCAAAGGGAAGCCATAACCGATCGGCATGAGTGCCCGTGCAATGCGCGCTCGGCCCCGGTGTGGATCTACGCTCGAAGGACACCTCTCACACGCGAAAGAGGAGCGATGGATCCGAGTGTCATCGCCACCCTGACGGCGGTGGTCTCCGCCATCGTCGGAGGCGCCGCGGGCGAGGCCGGCAAGAGCGCGTGGGGCTCGCTGACGGCCCTCGTGCGGCGGCGGTTCGGCACGGATGCCGCCGTCACGGCCGCCTTGGAGCAGGCCGACACGAGGTCACCGGAGGAGACGACGCGGGTGCTGGTGGACCACGCGCACGCGGACGCCGAGTTCCAGCGATCGCTGGCTGACTGGGCCGGCGAGACGGCCCGGCTCCTTCAGTACAAGCACGACGTCAGCAACACCATCGGCGGCGACGCGCGCATCACCGGCACGGTCATCCAGGCCGGTGACATCTCCGGCTCCATCAACATCGGCACGCCAGGTCCGCCCGACCGGCGGTGAGGACGTAGGGGCAGAGGCGAGGCCTCAGGCCCGCGGGGCGGTGGCGGACGTGGCAGCCCTTGGGGCATACTGAGTCCGCCTGACCATGATCATTAACCCGATTAAGGGCCGATCCGGCATTCCCGCACTTCTCATCCCCCGCGTAAGGAAGAAATGTCCGATCAGGAAATCAATCGGCGTACATTCTTGACCTCGGCGGCGGCAGCCGGCGGCATGGGTCTGGAGCTTTCACTCATCCCCGCCGACGCCCAGGCAGCCGCCACCCGCGCCGGCCGTAGTGCGGCCACCTGGGAGAATCTCGTCGAGAAAACCTCCTTCAACAGTCAAACGGCCTTCAACGCGGCGTGGAATTACCTTTATCCCTGGGACAGCGACCCCGACACCCACAATGGCGCCGCGCGCATGGAGGCCGCCCAGGTCTCCCTCAGCCAAGGCGTGCTGACCTTGAAGGCGACCAGGCTGTCCACCTCGCCCGGGACCAGCCCGCAGCCCCCGCACGCCCCCCTGTGGTACCGCTCCGGGGCCATCCACGCCAAGCAGCAGATCATCGTCAACGACCAGTTCCCCGAGTACGACATCGAGGGCGAGTTCCGGACGCAGACCGGGCCGGGCATCTGGCCGGCTTTCTGGACCACCGGCACCTGGCCGGAATGGCCGCCGGAGACCGACATCCTGGAATACGTCGGCGTCAACGAGCAGGGCAAGGCCGTCAACTTCTTCAACACGTACTACAAGACAGCCGCCGGAGCGACCTACCAGCGTTCCGAGGTCCCCGTCGACAACCCCGACGGGTTTCACAAATATCGGGTCTGGATGTACAAGAGCGGCGACGACGTCAAGCTCGACTACTACTTCGACGGAAATTACGTGGACACCCACACCGGCTATGGCTGGGCCGGTGTCGCGCAGACGCTCATCATCAACCTGCAGATGGGCTCCTACGCCTCCAACATCGAGGAGGGCGACGCCGGCTGGGCCGACCAGCGGCCCGGTCCCGACGGCGACACCTTCTTCCGCGCCCGCAACGTGTGGTTCGGGCGGACGCGCGCCTGGTGACAGCCGGGCCGCCGCAGGTTTCGGCCGCTGTCAGCGGGAATGTGGGCCGCGAGAGGAGGCTCGCATGAACACGCAGCAAGATGTGATCGAGGTCCTGGTCACCGACCACCGCGAGGTCGAGCGGATGTTCTCCGAGCTCGACCACATGAGAGGTGCGATCGGCGAGGAGCCCAAGACGCTGACCGAGCAGGTGGTCATCGAACTGGTACGGCACTCGGTCGCCGAGGAGCAATACCTGTACCCGGCCGTCCGCGAGCACGTCCCAGGCGGCGCCAAGCTGGCCGATCAGGAGATCTCCGAGCACGCCGACGCCGAGGAGACCATGAAGCGGCTCGAAGGGCTGGAGCCGGGCGACGCCGAGTTCTGGCCCACCACGGACCTGCTGATGAGCCAGATCCGCGCCCACGTCCGCGAAGAGGAGAACGATCTGTTCCCGCGGTTGCGCGAGGCCTGCGCGCCCGAGGAGCTGAGGGAACTCGGGGCCAAGGTGCAGCGGGCCAAGAAGACGGCCCCCACCCGGCCGCACCCGTCGGCGCCCGACACCCCGCCGGCCAACAAGCTGCTGGCGGCGGGGACGGGGCTGGTGGATCGCATCCGCGACGCCCTCACCGGCCGAGGCCGCTCCTGAAGTGAATCCGTCCCCAGGCCCGTCGGCCTGGGGACGGTATCTCGCCAGCGGGAGAGCGGCCCCTGAGCCGGGTCAGCGGTCCTCGGGGAGGAGCGTGCCGAGCGGCCCGAGGTCGAGGTTCAGGTCCGACGGCGACAGGTCGAAGCGCTCGCACAGCTCCGTCATGGCCTCCTCCAGTCGCATCAACGTCACGCCCAGCACCTCGACCTGCTCGTCCGACAGGTCGCCCTGCTCCATCCGCCGCACGCACTGCCGCTCCACCAGCTGGCGCACGAGCTCGACCAGGGTGAGGACGAGGCGCGACAGGTCACGTTCGACCGCTTCCCGGTCGGCTTCGATGCGCAGGCGGCTGGATCGCGCCTCCCGCACCCGGGTGGCCGGCTCATCTCCAGAGCTCGCCATCGACGCCCCCGAAAGTGTCGGATTCGCGCACCGACATGATCAGCGCGCGGACGGAGATGCGTACCAGGTCGATGTCCGCGATGGACAGGACGAGATCCCCGCTCACCACCACGCCGCCGGCCAGCAGCCGGTCCAGCAGGTCGACCAGCGCCACCCGCTCCGCAGGCAGGCGCTCCTCCGCGGCCAGGACGGCGCCGCGCGGTGGCGCGTCGTGGGTCATCGCGGGCCTCCCTCCTCCAGAACCGTGAACGAGTAGGGCGCCCAGGGGCCGGTGAGCTCCAGCTCGATCCCCTGCCCGCGCAGGTCGTCCAGGGTCCGCGCGAACTCCTCGGCGCGCTCCTCGTCGACCAGGTAGGCGCCGTTGAGGACCATCCACTCGTCCCTGCCGGAAAGCTGCGGGTCCTGCGCCCGATGCCGCCGGCTCGCGACCGCGACGCACCTGAGGACGTCATGGATGCGCTCGGCCCGCGCCCCCGCGTCCCGCCACGACTCCTCGCGGGTGCGCAGGCTCGCCTGGCGCCGCTTGAGGTAGGCGGTGCCGGGACTGGCCGGCTCCTGGTCGCTCGTCTCGGGCGCCACCGGGGCGGTCTCGGTCTTCACCACGTACGCCTTCACCCCCCACTCCTGCCGGCCCGCGACGCGGGTGAGCGTGTCGGCGAAGTCGTCGTGCCGTTCCTCCAGCAGGCGGCGGACCTGCTCCTCGCCGCTGTAGACCGTGACGAGGCGTACCGGCGCGACCGGCCCCAGCCGCGCCACCGCCTCCACCACGCGGTGGTGGGCGTGGGCGGTCGCGCCCAGCCAGTCGAGGTCCTCCATGGATCGCCGCAGCGGCTCCTCGCCGAACTGGTCCAGCGGGACGGTGCTCACGTACGCGACCAGGCCGGACTCGGCGATGGCCCGCACGTCCCGGCCGGCCACCCCCTTCAGGCCCTCCGGGCAGGGGTCGGCCACGTCGCTCGCCACGGCGTAGAGGTACGTACCGGCGTCAT
The DNA here is from genome assembly GCF_040610775.1 of Nonomuraea sp. NPDC003709. Taxonomy (NCBI): domain Bacteria; kingdom Bacillati; phylum Actinomycetota; class Actinomycetes; order Streptosporangiales; family Streptosporangiaceae; genus Nonomuraea; species Nonomuraea sp. NPDC003709. The sequence continues at coordinate 343,751 of NZ_JBEXMW010000011.1, forward strand.
CCACCGCGCTGTCCCCTTCTGACCGGCCGTTCCTCGACCTCCTCGACCTCGATCTCGCCCTCGATCGGCTCGATGGCGCGGCGCCGCGGCCGGCCCTCCTCCAGGGCCGCGATCCGGTCGCGCAGCCGGCGGTTCTCCTCGACGAGGGCGTTGTCCTTGCCGGTGAGCCAGGGATCGTGCTCCCACCAGTCGATGCCCATCTCCCTGGCGGTGTCGACCGAGGCGATGATCAGCCGCAGCTTGATCGTGAGCAGCTCGATGTCCAGCAGGTTCACGCGGATGTCCCCGGCGATCACCACGCCCCGGTCGAGGACCCGTTCGAGGATGTCGCCCAGGTTGGCCGGTTCGCGACCCGAGGACACCGAGGACGGGTAGGACTGGCGTCCCACGACCCCCGGCCGGTACTGCTCGGTCATCGCGACTCCTCCACGTAGTCGCCGCTGCCACGCCGGTAACGCCGCAGCCTCCGGTAGGAGAGCAGATCGCCCTCCGTGTCCAGCTCGGCCTCGTAGAGTGCGAGGATGTCGCCGGAGGAAGGGACGCGGCGGTCCTCGACGACCTCGACGTTGACCAGCCACCCGTCGTCCTCGGGTTTCACCCGGGTCACGCCCTCCGTCTCCCTGCCGGTCAGGTCCGCGATGTGCTGCAACCCGAACCCGCCCGCGGTCACGGCGGACAGGCCACGAGGGCGGCGCTTCGGCCGTTCGGCGGTGTCGCGGGCGGGGTCTCTCGAACGCGCCGTCGGCGGAACCCCCTCCTCGCGAGACCTTCGCCTCTCAGGCACAGGATCACCTCCCCTCGTCCCGCCGCACCGGCTCGACCGGACCGGGGCCGCCCATCATCCCCTGCAGGACCTCCCGCGTCTCCAGGGCCTCCTCCTCCTCGGAGATCAGGCCGGCGGCCCGGGACTCCTCGATCTCCTCCAGCCGGTGCCTGACCACCGTCGGATCGCGCAGCTCGCGCTCGACCTCTTCCTGGATCAGCTCACCGAGCCGGATCACGCCGTGCAGCGGCGCCAGCGGCCAGCCGAAGACGAGGCTGAGCAGGCCCATCAGCCGCCGCCCTCCCCGGCGCTCACCACGAAGTCGTACGGGGCCAGCGGGCCGTGCAGTTGCAGCTCGATCCGTCCCGCCCACAGCCGGGAGTACTCCTCCACGGCCCCCTCCAGCGTGCCCCGGCGGTCGCTCTCGACCAGGAGCGCCAGGTGGACGGCGTCCCGCTCGTGGGACGGCTCGCGTACGACGGTGAAGACGCTGAGCGGGGCGAGCCGGTCGAGGATGGACTCGGTGTCGGCCTCCCGTTTGGCGCTGACCGCCTGGTTGACGACCTCACCCAGCCGGATGCGCGCCTCCCTGGTCGCGGCCTCGGGCTTGCCCCGGATCTCGTCGCGCAGCTGGGCCGCCTCGACGTTCTCGTTCAGCACCTCCATGAGCACCGCTCGCTCGTCGTAGCGTCCCTTGACGACGAACTCGGCCCGTCCCTCCAGCTCGTCGAGGGCGGCGAGGAACTCGTCGTGATGCGGGGCCAGCAGCTCGTCCACCACCGCTTCCTGGTTCGTCAGCACCGCGCCGAACCGGAGGGGAAGCACGGGGACCTCGGCCGCGGTCGCGTCCAGCAGCTGCTGGTGCGCCACGAGGTCGTCGGGCGTGCCCAGCGGGCCGGCGACCGCCACCTCGCTCACCAGGGCGCCGACCTTGCCGTGCCGTACGAGGCGCACGGGGGCGGCGCCCACGCCGCGCGCGTCGTCGGAGACCTGGACGTCCTCAGGCACGATCCCGTAGACGTAAGTGCTGAGGTCCCGATCCAGGGGTGTGCGCTCCTCCTCGGCCGAGGAGGGAACGGTGTCGACAGACTCGGCCATGGTCAGCCTTCCTCCCTCCGGCTACGCCGGGCGGGCCGGCGTTCGGAGTCCTCGGTGAGGTCGCCGACCAGCTCGTGCAGCTTGTCCCCTGCGGCCTCCAGCACCCCTTGCGTGATGTCCTTGGTCCTGTCGCCGATCTGGCCGCCCTTCATCTCCTGCATGACCTCCGGCAGCCCCTGGCTCTGTTCGGCGAGATCCAGCCGGTTCACGGCCTCGGCGAAGCGCAGGTACGTGTCGACGCTGGCGATCACGATGCGCGCGTCGACGGTCAGAATCTCGATGCCGATCAGTGAGACCCGGACGTAGGCGTCGATCACCAGTCCCTTGTCGAGGATCGTGTCGATCACGTCCGCCAGACCCGTCGGGGTCGGACGTTCCGCCATTCCGCCCGCCGCGGGTTGTACAGTCATTTCCTCGCTCCTCGATCGTCACCCCGCCTGACGGCGGCGTCACCCGCGTCGGGTGGCCACCCTGCGGCGAACCGGCCGCCGGGGCTCTTCCTCCTCTTCCGCGGGACGCCGTCGCACCGGACGCCGGGCGCCCTGGCTCCTGCCGGTCTCGGCGCGGCGACGGGTTCTCTCTTTCTCTTCCTCTTCTTCCGGCTCCTCTTCGTACTCGGCCGCAGGCTCCTCCTCGTATTCTTCTTCGGGCCCCTCTTCCTCCTCGTATTCGCCTTCCGGCTCCTCTTCCCGCTCTTCTTCTTCGGGTTCCCGCTCTTCTTCTTCGGGCTTCTCGGCCTTCTCGAATTCCTCTTCCGGCCGCTCCTCTTCTTCGCCCTGCTCCTCCTCGACGGCGTCCTGGTGCGACTTGACCACCTTGCCGTCGTGGATCACACCACGCCAGCCGTCTTCCTCCACCTCTTCCGGATGCAGCATCGTCTGCGTCATCACGTGCCGCCGGAAGTGCTTGAACTCCAGACGCGCCCGCCTGCCCTGCGCCCGCCAGATGTTGCCGACGCGCTCGAACAGGCCCTGCGGGTGATACTCGAGGACGAGCAGGACGCGGGTGAGGTCGGGAGTGATGGCGTGGAAGGTCACCGCGCCGTCGACGAAGCCCTTGGCCCCCTTCGACCGCCAGATGATCCGCTGGTCGGGCACCTGCTCGACGATGTGCGACTCCCAGTTCCGATGGGACCAGAAGATCTGCGCTTTCCAGTTGACCTTCTGATCGGACTCCTGGTCGACGTTCTCCACCTTTTTCATGTAGCCCGGGAAAGTCTCGAACTGGGTCCACATGTTATAGACGATCCGGATCGGAGCACCCACATCAATCGATTCGACGATGTTGGTGATCCGCGCCTTCCCGGCCTTTTTCCCCTTCTTCCCCAGCCCTTTAACCGTCTCCTTGACGGCTTCTCCCGCCCCGGCCAGCATCGATTTCCCGAGGATTTTCCCGGGACTCAGGCCCGCCGATCCCGTGATGGCGCTCAACAGTCCGGTTCCGCCGCCCTCCGCGACATCGTTGAGCCTGCCCGTCATGCCTTCGAGCCGATCGGTGAGAGACGACAGCGCCCGCTCCACCAGAGCCTGGACCAGCTTCTGCGCGCCCTCCATGAGGAGATCCTTCGGCAGCACTTCCTGGGCCACCTTCTGGACCGGCCCGGCCTTGCTCTCCTGCGCCATCGATCTCACCTCCGCCCTCTGCGCACAGGCGGGACGGACGGCACCCGCCCGGCTCTCGGCCGCCGCACGCGGGGCTTCTCCTCCTCCGGAGGCTCCTCGTCGTACGCTTCCTCGCCGTACTCTTCCTCGCCGTACTCTTCCTCGTCTTCCGGCTCCTCCTCCGCGGCACGCGGGCGCCCCGCCTGCCGCATCGACTCGGCTCGCCCGTGCAGCTTCTCGGTCAGGGAGTCGATCTGCCTGCTCGTCGCGGCGACGGCGGCCGCCTTGCCGACCTCAAGCAGTTCTCCGCGCAGCCTGCCGGTGAGTTGCTCGATCTCCGGGGACGAGCCGAGAATCTTCAGCCCTTGCCCCAGGAGGCCCCCGCCACCATCGCTCTTTCGCATCGCACCGGCCACCCCGGCCGCCGCCAGGGCGGTCGCCCAGCGCAGCTTGCGACGCCGGCCCAAGTAATAACCTGCGGCGAGAGCCAGCGCCACTCGGCACCTGTCCTTCATGACCAGCCCTCCTCACTCGGCTGACCTGATCGGTCCCTCCCTGCCCGTGAAGCGGACACAGAAACACATAAACCCCAAAAATGGACAGAGCTTCGTTCGGCTGGCGACGATTACTCTACGTGAAAATAGAAATACGCAGACGCATCACGCATGGGGGTTCGTGCGATCACGATCAGGGTGGAGGGGGCTTCGGCGCCTGGAGTGACGCGGTTGACGCCCTGCCGGAACACCGCGGGGGCCCGCAGTTCCCGGCAGGGCGTCCGGTCAACCGAGAGCCCTCTCCAGTTGTGCCTTGCTCATCTTGGAGCGGCCCTTGATGTTGCGGCGCCTGGCCTCCTCGTAGAGCTGATCCCGCGTACGGCCGCCCGCTCCGGAGTGCGAGCGCAGCCCTCCGCGCCGGCTCGAGGAGATGTCCTGAGTCGAGGTACGGCTGGCGGTCCGCGACTCACCGGCCCTGGCGCGTTCCTTGTTCACGGTCCGGGCGGCGATCTCCTTGGCCCGCTTGGTGCTTTCGCCCCGCTTCTTGGCGCTGTTCTTGATGTGCTCGTACTGTCGTTCCCGTTTCCGGCTTGATCCGCGAGGCATGTTTCCCCCTTTGCCCGATGTTCGCGGTTGGCGTGTTCGCCATCTACCCAGCTCAAAGCCACGAAACGAACCGGCCGCGCCTCCCGGGCGGGAGGCGCGGCCGCGTGGACTACAGGCCGGGCCGCGTGGGCGGCGGATAGCCGGGGCGCGGCGACGGCGTGCCGGCCCCCGGCAGCGGCGCATCGGGCCGGGGGACCGTGTCCCCGGCGTGCTGGGGCGGCACGCTGCCGCGCCAGGCGCCGGTCTCGCTGCCGCGGGTCTCGATGTAGTCCTTGAAGCGGCGCAGGTCGCCCTGTACGCGCATGCGGACGATCTGGAGCCAGTCGCCGGCGGTCTCGACGAAGCCCTCGGGGTCGTACTCCATCTGGAGAGTGACGCGGGTGGTGGTGTCGTCGAGGCGGTGGAAGGTGACGACGCCGGCGTGGTGGGGCTTGTCGAGCGTGTGCCAGGCGACGCGCTCGTCGGGGTGCTGCTCGGTGATCTCGGTCTCGAACTCGCGCTTCACCCCGGCGATCTCGGCCAGCCAGGTGGCGCGGGTGTCGGTGTGCTGCTTGACCGACTCCACCCCTTCCATGAATTCGGGGAACGTCTCGAACTGCGTCCACTGGTTGTAGGCGACGCGGATCGGGACCTTGACGTCTAGGGAGTACTCGATCGTGCTCATGGCCTCGCCCCCTGCCCGCCCTGGATCGCGGCTAACGTCGGCCGTTCGACGGTCACCGTTCGGCCATGCGGGCCTATGACGTCCAACGGAGAGGTCCCGAACCGTGCAAGCCGTGGTCATCAACCGCACCCTGAAGCCCTCGCCGAGGCCGTCCCGCCGGAGGCCGGTGTCCTGTCCTGGTGGAGGCGCTGCCGGAGTTCGTCCGGGACCCCGCCACGGCACCGTGAACGTTTACCGCGTACACCTCGGGTAGCCGAGTTTTCGACAAAATCAACGTATCGGGATCGGTGAGAACATGATCATCATCGGCATCATCCTGCTGCTCCTAGGATGGCTGCTCGGCATCTCGCTGCTCTACACGATCGGCGCCATCCTGCTCGTCATCGGCGTGATCCTGCTCGTCCTGGGCTCCATCGGGCGTCCGGTCGGCGGCCGGCGATATTGGTTCTGACCGCGGAACGCGCGCCGGCCGGGCGGCTCAGCCCTTGCCACGGGTGAACAGTTCCTGCGCCTTGGTCTTGAGCCCCTTCTTGACCACGCCGATCGCGTCGGGGTCGCCCTTGATGATGGCCTCGGCGACGTCCTTGAACTGCTCGAAGTCGGTGTGCGGCGGGATCGGCGGGATGTCGGGGTCGCAGTGGACATCGAGGACGACGGGCCGGTCGGCGGCCAGGGCGCGGTCCCAGGCCGGGCCGATCGCCTCGGGCTTCTCGACCTCGATGCCCTCCAGGTCCAGCGAGCGGGCGAAGCCGGCATAGGACACATCCGGCAGGGTCTGGGACTCCTCGAACTTGGGCGCGCCGCCCATGGCCCGCAGTTCCCAGGTGACCTGGTTCAGATCGTTGTTGTGCAGGACCGCCACGATCAGGCGCGGATCGGCCCACTGCGCGCAGTACCGCTTGATCGTGATGAGCTCGGCCAGCCCGTTCATCTGCATGGCGCCGTCGCCGACGAAGGCGATGACGGGCCGGTCGGGGTGGCCGAACTTCGCGCCGATCGCGTACGGCACACCCGGCCCCATCGTCGCCAGCGTCCCCGACAGCGAGCCGCGCACGCCTGCGCGGATCTTCAGGTCGCGCGCGTACCAGTTCGCGGCCGAACCGGAGTCGGCGGTCACGATGGCGTTCTGCGGCAGCCGCGAGTTCAGCTCCCAGAACAGCAGCATCGGATTGATCGGGTCGGCCTCCACCCTGGCCTGGCGTTCGACCGTGCTCCACCAGCGCGCGACGTTCCCCTCCACGGTGTCGCGCCAGGACCGGTCCTGTTTACGGTTCAGGCGCGGGATCAGCGCCCGCAGCGTCTCGGCGGCGTCGCCGACGAGGTTGACCTCGGTCGGGTAGCGCATGCCGATCATGCGGCCGTCGAGGTCGATCTGCACGCCCCGCGCCTCGCCGAAGGACGGCAGGAACTGCGTGTACGGGAAGTTGGACCCGACGATCAGCAGCGTGTCGCAGTCGCGCATGAGCTCATAAGAGGGCCGGGTGCCGAGCAGGCCGATGGACCCGGTGACGTACGGCAGATCGTCCGGCAGCACGTCCTTGCCGAGCAGCGCCTTGGCCACCCCGGCCCCGGTCAGCTCGGCGACCTCGACGACCTCCGGGGCGGCCGCGCGGGCCCCCTGGCCGACCAGGATCGCCACCTTCGACCCGGCGTTGAGGACCTCGGCCGCCCGGCCGATCTCCTCCTCCGGCGCGCGGGTCACCGGCGGCGTGTAGCCGGGCGCCGACGACGGCACGTTCTTGAACGCGTGGCCGGGCGGCTCGTAGGGCTCCTCCTGCAGGTCGGAGGGGATGATCACGGCAGTCGGAGCGCGCTCGGCGACGGCGATGCGCAGGGCGCGGTCGATGAGGTTGGGCAGCTGCGCCGGCACGGTCGCCATCTGCACGTACGCGCTCGCGACGTCCTTGAACAGGCTCAGCAGGTCCACCTCCTGCTGGTAGTTGCCACCCATCGCGCTGCGGGCCGTCTGGCCGACGATCGCCACGACCGGGACGTGGTCGAGTTTGGCGTCGTACAGGCCGTTCAGCAGGTGGATCGCGCCGGGCCCGCTGGTCGCCAGGCACACCCCGGGTTTGCCGGTGAACTTGGCGTACCCGACGGCCTGGAACGCGGACATCTCCTCGTGCCGGGACTGGACGAACCGCGGGCGGTCCTCGGCGCGTCCCAGCGCCGCGATGATCCCGTTGATGCCGTCGCCCGGATAGCCGAACAGGTGCTCCACACCCCACTGACGCAGGCGCAGGAGCAGATAATCGGCGACGGTAGGAGCCATGACCAGGCCCTCCCTGCGATAGCGGCTTTCCCCAGGCCCTGCCCGGGCCACAAGATTGAAACCGGGGTGCTGGGTAGTCGGTCCGGCATGTCCGCAACGCTTCAACGTGATCTCGCGGCGCGGGTGGACGGCGAAGTACGGTTCGACGCAGGATCGCGCGCGGCGTACGCCCACGACGCCTCCAACTACCGGCAGGTGCCGATCGGCGTGGTGATCCCGCGCACCATTGACGCGGCGGTGGAGGCGGTGGCCGTGTGCCGCCGGCACGACGTCGCGGTGTTCTCGCGCGGCGGCGGGACGAGCCTGGCCGGGCAGTGCTGCAACACGGGCGTGGTGCTCGACTGGTCCAAGTACTGCCGCCGGCTGGTGCGGGTCGACCCGGAGCGCCGGCGAGCGGTGGTCGAGCCCGGGGCCTGCCTGGACGATCTCAACGCCGAGCTCTCCGGGTATCACCTGATGGTCGGGCCGAAGCCGGCCACGCATGACACTTGCACGATCGGCGGGATGATCGGCAACAACTCCTGCGGCGCGTCCGCCCAGGCGTACGGCAAGATGGCCGACTCGGTGGCGCGCATGGAGGTGCTGACCTACGACGGCACCCGGATGTGGGTCGGACCGACCGACCAGGAGGACTGCGAACGCATCCTCGCCGAGACCGAGGGAGGCCGGCGGGCCGAGATCTACCGGGCGCTGCGCGATCTCATCGACGACAACCTGGCGCTCATCCGCACCCGATACCCGCACATCCCCCGGCGCGTCTCCGGCTACAACCTCGACTCCCTGCTGCCGGAGAACGGCTTCGACCTCGCCCGCGCGCTGGTCGGCAGCGAGTCGACGCTGGTCACCGTGCTGCAGGCGGAGATCGAGCTGGTGCCCGTGCCCAAGTACCAGTCGCTGGTGGTCCTCGGCTTCGAGGACATCGCCGCCGCCGGCGACGCCGTCCCCGCCGTGGCCGAACACGGCCCCCTGGCTCTCGAAGGGCTCGACCACACCCTCATCGACCTGGCCCGCGCCGAGCACGTCGCCAAGCAGAGAGTGCTGCGGGAGCTGCCCAAAGGGTCGGGGTGGCTGATGGTGCGCTTCGGCGGCGACACCCGCGAGCAGGCCGACGAACGCGCCGACCGCCTGCTGGAGGACATCCACCGCTCAGAGCACGACCCCCGCGTCGCCTATCTCGACGACCCGCAGGAGGAGGAGCGGCTGTGGAAGGTCCGCGAGGCCGGGCTCGGCGCGACCGCCTACCCGCCCGGCGGCCCCGACACCCACGAGGGCTGGGAGGACGCCGCAGTCCCGCCGCAGCGACTCGGCGACTATCTGCGTGACTTCCGCGCCCTGCTGGAGGAGTTCGGCTACGGATCGGCGTCGCTGTACGGCCACTTCGGCCAGGGCTGCGTGCACACCCGGATCGGCTTCGACCTGGAGGACCCCGACGGCACGGCCACGTACCGGCGCTTCGTCGAGCGCGCCGCGCGGCTGGTCGCCTCCTACAGCGGGTCACTGTCGGGCGAGCACGGGGACGGCCAGTCCCGTGCCGAGCTGCTGCCGATCATGTTCGGCGAGGAGATCGTCAGGCTGTTCGGCCGCTTCAAGGAGATCTTCGACCCGGGCGACCGGATGAACCCCGGCAAGGTCGCCTCGCCGCTCGAAGCACGCGAACCGTCCGGCACGCCCGGCGTGTACCGGCTGGACGAGAACCTCGACCACCTCGGCTACCACCCCGACGAGCCACGCAAGCACTTCGACTATCCGAACGACCACGGGCGGTTCACGCACGCGGCGGCGCGCTGCGTCGGCATCGGCAGGTGCCGCGCCTCCTCCGGCGGCGTGATGTGCCCGAGCTACCGGGTCACCCACGAGGAGAAGCACACGACGCGGGGCCGGGCCCGCCTGCTGATGGAGATGATGCGCGGCATGCCGGGCGGCGGCGAGGACGCCGTCATCACCGACGGCTGGCGGTCCGAGGACGTCCGAGAGGCCCTCGACCTGTGCCTGGCCTGCAAGGGATGCCGCGGCGACTGCCCGGTGAACGTGGACATGGCGACCTACAAGGCCGAGTTCCTGTCCCACCACTACCATCGCCGCCTGCGCCCGATGTCGCACTACTCCATGGGCTGGCTGCCGCTGTGGGCACGCCTGGCGTCGCTCGCGCCGGGCACGGTCAACGCCGTCGCCCACGCCCCACTCCTCGACCGGCTCGTCAAACGCGCCGGCGGCATCGATCAGCACCGCGAACTGCCCCACTTCGCCCGAAAGCGCCTGACCGACGAGTTCAACGGGTCTCACGTCGACGGACCGCCGGTCCTGTTGTGGCCGGACACCTTCACCAACAACTTCCACCCCGAGATCGGCCGGGCCGCCATCCGCGTCCTGGAGTCGGCCGGGTTCCAGGTCCAGCTGCCACCGATCCCGCTGTGCTGCGGGCTCACCTGGATCTCCACCGGACAGCTCGACATCGCCGAACGCGTGCTGCGCCGCACCCTCCGCGCCCTCGCTCCCCGGCTGCGCGCCGGGATCCCGGTGATCGGGCTGGAGCCGAGCTGCACCGCGGTGTTCCGCGCCGACGCCCCGGAGCTGCTCTCCGGGAACCCGGACGCCGAACGGCTGGCCGGGCAGACCCAGTCGCTGGCCGAGTTCCTGCTCGACCGGGCGCCGCAGGCGATCACCGCGCCACTGCCCGGGACCGGCCGTAAGGCCATCGCCCAGCCGCACTGCCACCAGCACGCCATCTGGGGGTTCGACGCCGACCAGGAGGTGCTGCGACGCGCCGGTGTCCAGGCCGAGGTGCTGGACGTGGGCTGCTGCGGCCTGGCGGGGAACTTCGGCTTCGAACGCGGCCACTACGAGGTCTCCACCGGCGCCGCCGAGCTGGGGCTGTGGCCGGCGGTCCGGGAGGCCGACCCGGGCACGACCGTGCTGGCCGACGGCTTCTCCTGCCGTACCCAGATCGCCTCCGGCACCGGGGTCCAGGCCCGGCACCTGGCCGAACTGCTCGCGGAGCTGCTGCAGCCGACTTCGCCGCGGGCCCCTGGCCGGACCGGCGCGCGGGCCCCTCACGTGGCATGAACGACGAACGCTATCCGGCGCAGGTGCTGCGCGAATACGCGCTCCTCGCCGACGGTGAGCGCGGTGCCGTCGTGGGCCCGCGCGGGGAGTTGTGCTGGATGTGCGCGCCGCACTGGGACAGCGACGCGATCTTCGCCTCGCTGATCGGCGGGGCCGGCGTCTACGCCGTCACGCCGCGGGAGCGCTTCGTGTGGGGCGGCGCCTACGAGCCGGGCTCGCTGATCTGGCGCAGCCGGTGGGTGACGACCACCGGCATCATCGAGTGCCGCGAGGCGCTCGCGTTCCCCGGCGAGCGCGGGCGCGCCGTGCTGCTGCGCCGGATCATCGCCCGGCACGGGGACGCGCGGGTGCAGGTCGTCTGCGACCCGCGACCCGGGTTCGGCGTCTGCCGGCCGCGCTTCCGTGGTGCGTGGGAGGCGGACGGGCAAGATCTGTGGTTCCGCTGGACCGGCGCCGAAGAGGCGAGGCCCGGGCACGGTCTGGAGCTGGAGCTCACCGTACCCGCCGGGGAGCACCACGACCTGGTCCTGGAGATCGCCGACCGCCCGCCGCGCGGCGGGCCGCCCGACGCCGGCCGCGCCTGGCACGCCACCGAGCAGGCGTGGGGCCGCGCGATGCCGCGCCTGCACACCATCGCCGACCGGGACGCCCACCACGCCTACGCCGTCATGCGCGGCCTGACCGGCGCGGACGGCGGAATGGTGGCCGCGGCCACCACCAGCCTGCCCGAACGCAGCGAGGCCGACCGCAACTACGACTACCGGTACGTCTGGATCCGCGACCAGTGCTACGCGGGCCTGGCGTCGGCCGCCGCCGGGGCCTATCCGCTCCTGGACGACGCGGTGCGCTTCGTGGGCGCGCGGCTGCTGGAGGACGGGCCGCATCTCAAACCCGCCTACACCGGAACGGGCGGACCGGTGCCCGAGCAGCGCCGCCTGGACCTGCCCGGCTACCCGGGCGGCTACGACCTGGCCGGCAACCGGGTGACCCACCAGTTCCAGCTGGACTCCTTCGGCGACGCCCTGCTGCTGTTCGCCGCCGCGGACCGGCACGACCGGCTCGACGCCGACGGCCGCCGCGCGCTGCGTACCGCGGTGGCGGCCGTCGAGGAACGCCGGCGGGACCCGGACGCGGGCATCTGGGAGCTGGACGACCGCGCCTGGACGCACAGCCGCCTGAACTGCGCGGCCGGGCTGCGCGCCGTCGGGGAGAACGCGCCGGCCGACACGATCGTCGCCGACACCGCCGCCCATGCCACGCACCCCTCCGGGCGCTGGCAGCGGGCGCCCGACGACCCCCGCATCGACGGCGCGCTGCTCCTGCCCGCGATCCGCGGCGCCGTCCCCGCCGGCGACCCGCGCAGCAAGCGCACGCTGAACGCGTACCTGGCCGCCCTCACCGAAGACGGGTACGCCTACCGGTTCCGGCACGACGACCGGCCGCTCGGGGAGACCGAAGGCGCGTTCCTGCTCTGCGGATTCCTCGTCGCGCTCGCCACCCACCAGCAGGGCGACGTGCCGACCGCGCTGCGCTGGTTCGAGCGCAACCGCGCCGCGTGCGGCCCGGCGGGCCTGCTGGCCGAGGAGTACGACGTGACGCAGCGGCAGATGCGCGGCAACCTCCCGCAGGCCTTCGTCCACGCGCTGCTCCTCGAATGCGCCGCCCGCCTGAACGAGTGAGACGGCCTTTACCTCATCGGGGGTTACCGGATCGGCCGGCGGGCAGCGGACCGGCGAGAGGGGCCGCTGATGAGCGAGGTGTGGTGGATCGTAGGACGCGGGTTGCTCGGCGGCCTGCTCGTGATGGTCTTCGCGGTGATCGGCGAGATGCTGACGCCCAAGCGCTTCGCCGGCATCTTCGCCGCCGCCCCCGCCGTGGCCCTGGCCGGGATGACCATCACCGTGCTGCACGAGGGCGAACAGCAGCTCGACGAGTCCGCGCTCGGCATGATCGCCGGATCGGTCGCGCTGGTGGCCTACTGCGCAGCGGCCGTGCCGCTCGTACGCCGTCTGGGCGCCTTCGCGGGCTCGCTGACGGCACTCGTGGTGTGGGCGGCCGTCGCCGGCGCGGGCTGGGCGCTGATCACATGAACGCGATCCGGCTGCAGCCGGCCAAGCTGCGGGACGCGCCGGTAGGCGGGATGGTGGTGCGCTTCGCCTTCGGGGCGATCGTCTCCGTGGCCGCCGGCCTGGTCGGGCTGCGCTGGGGACCTGTGGCGGGGGGAGTGTTCCTGGCTTTTCCCGCCATTCTGGCGGCCACGCTGACCCTCATCGAGGAGGAGGAGCATCGGCGCGACCCGGCCGCCCAGGACGCCCGCGGCGCGGTGCTGGGCGCGACGGGCATGATCGCCTTCGCCGCCTGCGTGTGGGCGCTGGCGACCTGGCTGCCCGCTCCGCTCGTCCTGGCGGTGGCCACCGTGGCCTGGGCGGTCGTCGCGGGTCTGCTGTACCTGGCGTTCGGCGCCCGCCGCGGCCGATGAGCCGTCAGCCGGACGTGGGAGCGGCCTGGCCGTACGCCGGCCAGGCCGCCCCATGTTCTGCGGGTGTTCAGCGGGTGTTCAGCAGGGCGTCCAGGTGACTTTCAGCTGGCCCTCCAGCGACCCCCACTGGCCCGACTGGCTGCACCCGAACCAGCGCTGTCCGACGAGCGTGTCCCCGGCGTAGTAACTGAGGACCGTGAGGTTGTCGCCCCCCGGTGGAGGCGGCGGAATGGCATGAGCCGGCGTCGAGCCGACGGCGAGCATGGCGGCGATCATCGTCGCCGCGACAATCCCCTGCTTAACTCTCACGAAGGTCCCTCCAGGAGCACGTGAACTTCAAGCAACGCGACCGAACTTTATTCTCTCCGGATCACGTGCCCTGTCAATATCATTGCGCCGGCGTCCCGTACACGCTGACCTCGGTGAGGTGGAACGACAGGTTGGCGGTGTTGTGCGTGCCGATCACCCGTACGTACCGGGCCTTCGCCTCGGTGGTCATCGTGTCCCCGGCGTCGGTCGCGGCCCGGGGGCCGCGGCGTCCTCCGAGGGTGTACCAGGTGACGCCGTCGAGGCTGCCCTCCAGCCGGTACTCGTAGTAGCGCCCGCCCCCGACGTAGTTGCGCACGTTGACGCGCGAGACGTCGTCGACCGTCCCGAGATCGACCTGCCACCAGGTCGTGTCCCAGGTCATCTGGCCGGCGAAGTACGGCGAGTTGGCCCGGCTGCCGTCGTTCGCGTGCTCGGGGCCCCGGTTCGGCTCCCAGCTCAGCGCCGTGACCGGCTTGCGGAGGCTCTGCAGGGTGTCCTGCGCGCCGTCGCGGGCGGTCGACGGGGCCGGCGCGGGATCGGTCAGCACGGCGATGGCCTGCTGACCGGTGTCCCGGTTGGCCGCGCTGGTGAACAGCCCGGCGTCGAGCGTGGCGCCGGCGCCCGGGACGCGAGCCGCCCCGATCACCGCCCAGTTCCTGCCGTCGCCGCTGCACGACCCGGTGAGCCGGTCGCCGGACCTGCCGACGCGCACGTGTACGGGCGGCGCGAACCCGCCCACCTCCGCGTACGAGTCGAGCTGCCCGTTGCCGTCGGAATCCCAGCTGAACACGCAGCCGTGGCCGGGAGTGACGGCGACGTTCGCGTAGCCGGTGGAGCCGGGGGTGGCCAGGTCGTCGCTCACCACCAGCCCGGACCGGGTCCAGTCCGACGCGCCGTCCTGGCGCAGCACCGTGCTGACGAGCTGCTGCCCGTCGGCCAGGGCGTCCGCGCGGTAGGCGGTGGCCAGCTCGTTGGTCTCCCGCCACAGGTCCGCGCCGCCCGCCGCGATCGCGATCCCGTCGCCGGTGGCGGCGAACTCGGCCTGCGTGTTGCTCATCGTCCGGTACGACGGGGGCGCGGCTCCGGCGACCAGCAGGCGGGTCGAGGCCGTGTCCCGCTGTTCGGCGTCGTCGGAGCGCCAGGAGGCGGTGGCGTCCAGCGCCGGGGTACCGCCCGGGGCCTTGCCGGCGGGAACGGTCACCGTCCAGGTCACGGTGAGCTTGTCGCGCGGTGCGACGTGGTCCGCGCGGGTCGGCGAGGTCGCCCGCACCTGGTATCCGCGCGGGGCGCTGAGCTGGAGCGTCACCCGGTCGGTGGGCCGCAGCGCGTTGTCGTTGGTGAACACGGCGGTGACCTGCACGGCCCCGCCCGGCTTGACGCCCTTGCGGTCGGCCCCGACGGTCACCGCGCCGTCGGGCAGCGCGGCCACCCGGCTCGCCTCGGTGTAGGCGTCGCCGCGCGGCTCGGAGGCGAGCTTGGTGCCGGCCTTGGCCCAGTCCTGGGCGGCGGCCATCCAGTCGATCGGCTCGGGATAGTCCTTGCCCGAGCGCAGCGCGGTCTTCAGGCTGTCGAAGAACAGCTGCCACCGCTTGGCGTAGTACTGCCCGACGAGACCGTTCATCTCCCTGCGGGCGTAGTCCTGCAGGCGGGCGCCGGAGGCCCAGAGCGTGACCAGCGACTTGAGGTTGTAGTCGAGGGTCGCCGCCTCGGCCGGGGTGGCGGCCTGCCGTCGGGCCTCCTTCTGCCATGCGCCGAGCAGGAAGTTCTCGTCGGTGCCGAGCAGCCGGTCCATCAGCCGCATCCGGTCCATCCACTGGCCGGTGAGACGCTCGAAGCGGTCGAGGTCCTTGGCGCGGTAGGCGGCGCGGATCTTGGGCAGCTGCAGCCGGCTGTGGTTGGCCAGCACCTGCCTTGCGACGTCGACGAGGTCGTAGCGGTAGGCGCCGGAGCCGCGCAGGCGCCGGTCGACCTGGAGCAGCTCGTCGAGCGCCTTGTCGAAGGCGGCGATGTCGTACTGCAGGGGGTAGCCGGTGTTCGCCAGGCCGGGCTCGTCGTCGTACAGGCCGGTGACGTGCCGGCTGTCGGCGCCGGCGGGCCAGCTGTAGACGGTGTCGAGGAGGATCCGCCAGGCCGCCTTGGCGTGCGGATCGTCGCCGCCGTACCGGGCGGTGGCGTAGTCGTCGAACCACTGCCGCATGTCGACCGGGCCGTCCTGCCACGGCAGGTCGGCGAAGAACGCGACCGCGGCCGGGTTGTTGTCGATGGCCTCCGGCATCAGCGCGATGCCGTTCATCGCCGTGCCGGACTTGCCGCGCCAGGCGTGGAACTTCTGGTTCCACAGCGTCAGGCGGGCGCCGAGGTTGAAGTGGCCGCCGAAGTTCCAGATGGTGCCGAACGCGTACCCGGTGCCGAGGAAGTCCTTGTCCCGGTCGGTGATGCCGGATTCCTCGCTGATGCCGTCGACGATGAACATCTTGGTCCGGTCGATGGCCTGGAGCGTCGCCGGGAGCGGGTTGCTCTGCCAGCCCAGGATCGTCCAGAGCGCGTCGGGGTGGGCGTCGTTCAGCGCCCGCTGCACCGCCTGCGACGCCTGCGCGACGTTGACCGTGCCGGCCGTGCCGCCCTCGTGCAGCAGGTCCATCTTGTACATCGTGCTGGGCCCGAACAGCTCGGTCTGCACCCGGTAGAACGTGGCGGCGACGCGGGCGAAGACCGGATCGGTCGGGTCGAGCCAGTGGGGGCGTTCGAGCTGGTTCCAGGTGCCCTGCGGGACGGTGTTGGCGCCCAGGTTGCGGACCTTGAAGTCGGTCGGCACGGTGCCGAAATAGCCGGGCAGCACGGGGACCATGCCCAGGGAACGCAGGCGGTCGGCCATCTTGCGGCCGAGTTCGATGCGCCGGTCGATGAGTTGCTGGGAGATCGGGCCGTCGGTGCAGCACATGTTCTGCAGCAGCCACCAGGACTGGTGGCCCGGCTGCGGGATCCACTCGCGCATCTGCTGGTCGGAGTAGCCGAACTCCATGAAGGTGCGCTGGTAGACCGCCTCCTGGCCTTCGTAGACGAGCACCTCGTTGATGCCGTGCAGCGCGAGGACGTCGATCCGCCGCTGCCACTCCGGCCAGCTCAGATACGCCCCCGCATAGCCCTGGTTGGTGTCGTTGAGGGCGAAGCGATGGTCCACCGAGGAGTCCTTGGCGATGGGAGCCGCGGGCAGCGGAAGGCGCTGGGGCAGGTCCACCTGGGAGCCGTTGATCGAGATGTCGGCGTGCGCCACCTGGCGCAGGTAGTGGCCGAAGCCGGTCAGCTGCACCGCGGGCGTCGTACCGGCGACGACGAGGCGGCCGTTCTCGGCGTACACCTCGAACCGGTCCCGGCCGGCGCCCTTGTCGATCGCGCGCAGAGTGACCTGCCTGGCGCGCGAGGTCCCGATCAGCCGTTCCAGGGCCTGCGCCGCCGGGCCGTCGAGCCGGGCGGACGCCTCCTGCGCGGGGGTGCCGGCCGCCGCCGCGGGCTGGGCGGCGAACGGGGCGGCGAGCATCGTGAGCAGGACGGCGAGCGCCGCCAGGAGCGGTCGCCGTCGGCGCGGTAACGGGGCGGCGGAGATCTGCGGTGTCATGGGGGGGCGGCCACCTCCGGGAGGGCGAACCTATTATGTAAAGACTTTTCGTAAGGTCTCTGCGAAATATAGTCAGCCGGAGACGACAGAAGGTCAAGAGGGGCGTTGATGACGGAGGAGCGGCCGGCGGGCACACCGGTCCTGCGGAGGATGAACCGGGCGGCGGTGCTCGACGCGGTCCGGCGGCGCGCGCCGGAGCCCGTACGGGTGGCCGAACTCGCCCGGCTGACCGAGCTCACCCGCCCGACGGTCGCCCAGGCGGTGGAGGACCTGCTGGCCGCCGGCTGGCTGCGGCAGGTCGCACCGCAGCAGGCCACGGTGGGCAGACCGGCCACGCGGTTCTCGCTGAACGGCCGGGCGGCGCCCGTGCTCGCCCTGGACGTCGGCCCGCACACCGTGACGGCGGGGATCGCCGACCTGGCCGGCGAGCGCCTCGCGCTGATCCGCCGGCCGGTCGGCCGTCGCGGCGCCCGGCACCTGCTCGAGGCGGTCGACGAGGCGACGGGCGCGGCTCTGGCGGCGGCCGGCCTGGCCGCCGAGCAGATCGCGGCGGTCACCGCGGCGACCCCGGGCATCGTCGAGGTGGCCACCGGCCGGGTGCTGTTCGCCCCGAGCGTGCCGGGCTGGCCGGAGATCGACCTCGCAGGCCGCCTGCGGGCTCGTTTCAGGTGCGCGGTCACGGTGGAGAACGACGCGAACCTGGCCGCGCTGGCGGCCGTCCGGCAGCACACCGGCGCGGGCACCCTGCTCGCGGTTCAGTGGGGCGAGCGGCTCGGAGCCGGGGTCGTCATCGACGGGCGGCTGCACCGGGGCGCGGGCCAGGCCGGCGAGATCGGCTTCATCCGGCCGATCGGCGACCTCCCCGACCCGGCCGGGGACGGCCGCGGGCCGCTGGAGCGGGCGATCGGCGCCGAGGCGATCGTCGATCTCGCCCGCCGCCGCGCCGCGGGCCAGCCGGAGTCCGGGCTCGCCCGCGCGACGGACGCGGCCGCCGTCTTCGCGGCCGCCGCCGACGGCGACCCGATGGCCGTGGAGGTCGTCGACCGGGTCGCCGCCGTCTTCGCCGAGGCGATCGCCCCCGCCGTCCTCGTGCTGTCGCCGCACGCGATCGTCATCGGCGGCGGCATCGCCCGCGCCGGCGCGGTCTTGCTGGACGCCATCGCCCGGCACCTTGAGGACCTGACCCTCACCCCGCCGAGCGTGGAGCTGTCGGAGCTGGCCGAGGGCACCGTGCTCACGGGCGCGATCCAGCTGGCCCTGGACGAGGTGTGGCGCGACACCCTGGCCGGCTGCTGACCTCGCGGTCAGTCGGACAGCGCCGCGCGCACCGCCATGGCGCGTTCCTCGGTGAAGACCCCGGTGTCGAGCAGGTCGAGGATCGACAGGACGCGGCCGCCCGAAGCCCAGCTGCCGTCCTCGATCACCCGGAAGTTCACCCACCACGCCGGGGACGGGGCCGGCAGGCCGCACGCCTCGGCCAGCGCCGCCAGGATGCGTTCGATGGCCTCGGCGCGCACCTCGCGCCGCCAGTCGGCGTCCATGACCGCCACGTCGACGACCATCACGTCCTGCTCGGCGTCGGCGAGCAGGGTGCCGCCGATCGCCATCATGTCGGGTGCGCGCTCCACGAAGTGAACCTGGAAGCCCACCCGGGCGGCCGGCGCGAGCTGCCCGACCTCCGGCACCAGGACCGCGTCGGTCAGCGTCCGGGCCAGCGCGCGGCGCTGCTCGACGCTGAGCCGTCCCTGCGGCGCGGTCACCGTGATCACTGTCATCGTTTCCTCCTGTGACGGTCGTCCTCAAAGGGCGAAATAGGCCCGCAGCCGTTCGACGACGGTTTCCGGCTCGCCGGTGATGGGCGTGGTGCAGGTTGATCATGGTGTGGGCCCGTTTCCGGTCGGGAGCGGGTCGCGGGCCAGGACGAGTTTGGTGGTACGGGCGGCATAGGCCGTGGGGGCGTCGTCCCAGTCCGCGAGCAGGGTGATGACGCGTTCGGCGGGGAAGCCGGTGCGGTGGACGAACTCCAGGAGGTCGGGCAGGGTGGCGCGGGCGTGGGAGACGCCTACCCGGAGGGTGGTGTCGGTGGCGTACATGCGCATGAGGGGGACGCGGGTGCCGGTCGCCAGGTAGTAGCCCACCGCGGTGCACACGCCGCCGGGAGCCGTCGCCGCCAGCGCCCGGCGCAGGCCCGGGGCTCGCGAGGTGGCCTCGACGACGATGTCGTACATGTCACGGACGGGGCCCGACAGTGGACGGGCCTCGGCGCCGAAGGATTCGGCGATCTGGCGCCGCCCGGGGGCGTCGTCGAGGTAGTGGACGGTCGCGGCGCCGTGGGCGACGGCGAGCCCGGCGGCGTACAGACCGATGCTCTTGGCGCCGCCGCCGAGGATGAGCACCTTCGCGCCTTCGCGGCGGGCGAGCGGCGGGACGACCGTCCGCCAGGCGTCGGCGAGGTTGTCGCTCGCCGCGGCGACGCGAAGCGGCGGTACGCCGTCCGGGACGGGGACGAGCATGTGGTCGGCGTGGGGGACGCGGATCCGGTCGGTGACCATGCCGCCCCACGGGCCGCTGGCGGGGCCGAAGCCGTAGGCGGCGAGGGTGCCGCGGGTACCTCGGGTGGTGGTGGCGCATTTGGAGGTGAGCCCGGCCAGGCAGCGGGGGCAGGTGCCGCAGGAGACCGCCCAGGGGACGACGACGGTCTGGCCGATCCGGATCCGCCGCACGCCGGACCCGACGGCGACCACTTCGGCGACGCACTCGTGGCCGATCGGGAAGGGCCCCTGGAAGGGGATCTTCCCGCAGATGGCAGCCACGATCGGGTCCACCAGGCCGAGCGCCATCCCCGCCTGCAGCGCTCGTGAGACCGGCCGGTGGATCGGGAGGGTGTCGCCGTCGCAGCGGCCGGCCAGGAACGGGCGGACGACGGCGTCGCCCGGCTCGGCCGGTCGAGGTGCGGGACGTTCGCGCCAGGCGAGGCGGCCGCTGCGCAGGAAGACGAGTTCGCGCACGCTGCCGGGGGTCATCGCCGCGCTCGCGGACCGACCGCCGCGGCCTCACGCATCCGTGGCGTCCTCGACCAGGCCGCTCTTGCGCCGGTCCGACAGCGCCCCCTCCGGGACGGTGACGTCGACGCGGAAGCGCGGCAGGTCGTCCTCGGCGGTCGTCTGCGCCCGCGCGGGCAGCTCGGTCAGGTAGCTCCACGCCTGGGCGCGGAAGAACGCCGTGTCCGGGGCACCCTCCCAGCGCAGCAGCGCCCGCGCGAGCTCCCGCTGAACCTCTGCCCGGCCCTGGTCGGTCAGCGCCCCGGACGGGGCGGTGAGCTGGATCATCGGCATGAGACACCTCCTGGGAGGAGAAGTTATGACGGTCGTTATAAGCGCTGCTCACGGTAGGCTATAACGCACGTTATAATCAACCTGGGGTACTACATGGCACAGCGGGAACCGCGGTCACGGGAGCGGATCATCTTCGGCGCGGCCGACCTGATCCGGCGGCGCGGCCTGGCCGGGAGCACGGTCCGGGATCTGGCCGCGCACTCCGGCGCGCCCCTCGGCTCCACCTACCACTACTTCCCGCGCGGCAAGCAGCAGCTGGCCGCCGAGGCGGTCCGGTTCGCCGGCGACCTGGTCGCGCGGGTCCTGGAGCGGGAGCTTCAGGCCGGCCCGGCGGCCGGTCTGCGCGCGTTCCTGACCTTGTGGCGGCAGACCGTCCTCGACAGCGACTTCCGCGCCGGCTGCCCCGTCCTGGCCGTCGCGGTCGAAGAACCACCCGCCGACGGCCCTCCCGAGGCGATCGACGCGGCCGCCGAGGTGTTCGGCACGTGGGAACGGATGCTCGCCGCGTCACTGCGCGACCACGGCGCCGGCCAGGCCCAGGCCGCCCAGCTGGCCACCCTGATCGTGGCGGCGACGGAGGGCACGGTGGCGATGTGCCGCGCCCAACGCGACATCCGTCCCCTCGACGACGTCACCGCCCAGCTCGAAGCACTCGTCCGGCACGCGACCGGCGGCCCTTGTCACCCTGGCGAGCGAACGACCTACCGCGAGTGACGATAGTTCTGGGATGCTTCGCCCTGGTACGAGCACGTCGCGGTCACGGTGGAGGCGGACGCATTGCGGCTGAACGGAGACGAAGGACTTGGCGCGCGATTCCGGGTGGAGCGGGGGGCGACCGTCCCCGAGGGCAG
The DNA here is from genome assembly GCF_040610775.1 of Nonomuraea sp. NPDC003709. Taxonomy (NCBI): domain Bacteria; kingdom Bacillati; phylum Actinomycetota; class Actinomycetes; order Streptosporangiales; family Streptosporangiaceae; genus Nonomuraea; species Nonomuraea sp. NPDC003709. The sequence continues at coordinate 364,902 of NZ_JBEXMW010000011.1, forward strand.
GGCCGAGGTGCTGTTCGCCCATGACGAGGAGCTGGACCTCCCCGTCGTGCTCAAGCGCACCCATTCGGGTGAGGCCCGCGCTCTCGCCAAGCTCCTTCATCCCCACATCGTCACCGTCCACGACGTCCTGACCGTGGACGACGGTCCTCGGGCCGGCACCTGGCTGGTCATGGAGCGGGTGCCGGCCGGAAGCCTGTCGGGCAGGAGGTTCTCACCCCAGGAGGCGGCCCGCATCGGCGCGCAGATCGCCGACGCGCTGACGGCGCTGCACCGCAAGGGGCTGATCCATTGCGACGTGAAGCCCGCCAACATCGTCATGGACGCCGAGGGGTTGGCGAAACTGACCGACTTCGACGCCGCGCGGCGGATCGGCGGCGTGGAGACGATCTCGCCCGAGCGCCCGATCTCCTACACGCCCGACTACGCCGGACCCGAGCTCATCGGCGGCCGCCCGGACCCGGCCTCCGACGTGTTCTCGCTCGGCGCCACCGTCTACGCGCTGGTCGCCGGGAATCCCCCTCGCCCCTGGGCCCACGGCGAAGGAGGCGAGCGCGTCCCCCACGACGACCGGCGAATGGCGGGATGGGCGGCACACCACGGCGTCATCGAGATGAGCGCGGACATCGGGCCGCTGCGTCCGGTGCTGACGGCGATGCTCCAGAGCGAGCCGGGCAGGCGGCCGGCCGCGGCCGGAGCCCGCGACGCGCTGCGCGGCATCGCCGACCCGCCCCCGCTGTGGCGGCGGACCCGCGATGCCGCCAGGCGCCGGTGGCCGGCGCTCACCGCGGGGGCGGCCGCCCTGGCGCTGGCCGCGACCGGGACCGCCTGGCTCGCCGACCGCGACGATCGCCCCACCGCTCCCCCGCCGGTCTCGACGCCCGGCTCGCCCCGCGAAAAGGCGGGGATCGTCGTGTCCAAAGGCCCCTCGACGACCTATGGCAGTTGCCGGAAGAACTGCGCCTTCGTCGAGTTCCGGGCCACCGGCCTCAAGCCGAACACGAAGTACGTCTTCCGGCCGTACACCGACAACTGGGGGGCGTTCAACCCTGGAGCGACGCTCACCAGCGACGAGAACGGCGAGCAGCACACCGACGACCGGTTCCCGTGCAGCGCGACCGGCCAGAAGGTGTGGATCGTCGCCGAAGGGCCGGACGGGGAACGAGTCGTGTCGAACAGGTTCACCTGGCCGGCCGGCTGAAGGGCGGCCCGTGAGGTCAGCCCTCCTGCTCGGTGGGGCGCACCAGCAATTCGTTGATCGCGACGCGCCGGGGCCTGGTCACGATGTAGCTGATCGCGTCGGCGATGTCCTCGGCCTGCATGCGCTCCACCGAGGAGAACCGCTGCTTGATCTGCTCCTGGATCTGCGGGCGATTGTGGCCGGTCAGCTCGGTCTCCACCGCTCCGGGCTCGACCAGCGACACCCGGACGTGCCGCCCGGCCAACTCCTGGCGCAGCGACTCGCTGAATGCCCCCACGCCGTGCTTGGTGAGGTTGTAGACCCCGCTGCCGCTGCGCGCCACCCGCCCGGCCACCGAGCTGATGTTCACCATGTCGGCCACCTGGCGGGGGCCGTCGGCGGCGGCCCGTACCAGGTAGGGCAGCGCGGCGTGCGCGCAGTAGAGCACGCCGAGCACGTTGACCTGCACCATGCGCTGCCACTCTTCGAGCGGCGCGTCGGCGGCCGGGCCGAGCAGCATCACCCCCGCGTTGTTGACCAGGGTGTCCAGCCGTCCGAGCTCGGTCGCGGTGCGCTCCACGACCTCCTTGGCCTGCCGTTCGTCGCCGACGTCGGCCACGAGCGTCAGCGCGGTCCCGCCCTGGCCGCGAATCTGGTCGGCCAGCTCCTCCAGGCGGTCGGCCCGCCTGGCCACCAGCGCGACGGTGGCTCCCTGGGCGGCCAGCGCCAGCCCGGTCGCGGCCCCGATGCCGCTCGACGCTCCCGTGATCAGCGCCACGGTGCCGTTCAGCCGATCCGCCATGGAAGCCCCCCGTCAGCCACGTTCGTGATTCACCTCGCAGATTACTCCGCCGCCCGCCGGACCCGATCTCGGGGCGGCGCGGCTCGCGTGAGGCCCCGGACCTGAGACGATGCAGGGCCTCACCCCCGTCAGGACCGGTCGCGCTCCTCGACGAGCTGGAGGGCGACGTCGATGATCATGTCCTCCTGGCCGCCGACGTAGCCGGCCTCGCCGACCCGCTGCAGGATCTCGTGGGCCGGTACGCCGTACCGCTCGGCGGCGCGCTCGGCGTGCAGCAGGAAGCTGGAGTACACCCCCGCGTACCCCTGGGTGATCGCCGAGCGGTCGGCGAACGGCAGGCGGTTCAGGAACGGCTTGACCACGTCCTCGGCGGCGGCCAGCGCGCCCTGCACGTTCACCCCGGTCGGGATGCCGAGCCTTTCGAAGGTGGCGACCAGCACCTCGGTGGGCGAGTTGCCCGCCCCCGCGCCCAGCGCGCACAGCGCGCCGTCGATCTGGCGGGCGCCGTTCTGGGTGGCCAGCACCGAGTTGGCGACGCCGAGCGAGAGGTTCTGGTGGCCGTGGAAGCCGACCTCCGCCTGGTGGCCGATCTCGCCGACCAGCGCACTGACGCGGGCCTGGGCCTCGCCGAGCACGAGGGCGCCGGCCGAGTCGACCACGTAGACGCACTGCGCGCCGCCGTCCACCATGATCCGGGCCTGCGCGGCCAGCTCGGCCGGGCCGATGCGGTGCGACAGCATGAGGAAGCCCACCGTCTCCATGCCCAGCTCGCGGGCGGCCGCGAAGTGCTGCAGCGACACGTCGGCCTCGGTGCAGTGGGTGGCGATCCGCGCCACGGAGGCCCCCGCGCCGTGGGCCTTGCGCAGGTCCTCGACCGTGCCGAGGCCGGGCAGCAGCAGGACGGCGATCTTCGCGCTCTCCGCCTCGTCCACGGCGGCGGCGACGAGCGTGATGTCGTCCTCCAGCGAGAACCCGTAGTTGAACGACGAGCCGCCCAGCCCGTCGCCGTGGGTGACCTCGATGACCTCCACCCCGGCGTCGTCCAGGGCGTGCACGACGCCGCGTACCTGCCCCTCGGTGAAGCGGTGGGCCATCGCGTGGCTGCCGTCGCGCAGGGTGGAGTCGGTGATCCTGATCTTGCCGGTCATGCGCCCACCTTCGCGAGTCGCTCGCCGACGCGGGCGGCCGCGGCGGTCATGATGTCGAGATTGCCGGCCCACGGCGGAAGGTAGTCGCCGTTGCCGCGGACCTCGAGGAAGACGGCGACGCGGGCCATGCCGTTCCAGATGTCGCGCGGCGGGTCGAACTGCGGCTCGGCCCGCAGGGTGTAGCCGGGCACGTACGCGGCCACCTCGGCCGCCATCGCCTCGATCGACGCGCCGATCGCGGTGGTGTCGGCGTCGGCGGGGATCGCGCAGAACACCGTGTCCCGCATGATCATCGGCGGGGTGACGGGGTTGAGGATGATGATCGCCTTGCCCTTGGCGGCGCCGCCGACCGTCTCGATGGCGCGCGCGGTGGTCTGGGTGAACTCGTCGATGTTGGCCCGGGTCCCCGGGCCGGCCGAGCGGGAGGCGATGGAGGCGACGATCTCGGCGTACGCCACCGGGACCACGCGGGAGACGGCGTGCACGATCGGGATCGTCGCCTGCCCGCCGCACGTGATCATGTTGAGGTTGGGCGCGTCCGACAGCGTGTCCAGGTTGACCGGCGGGCACACGAACGGGCCCACGGCGGCGGGGGTGAGGTCGATCGCGGTGATCCCCGCCTCGGCGTAGCGGGGGGCGTTGGCCGCGTGCGCCTTGGCGGAGGTGGCCTCGAAGACCAGGTCGGGCAGGGTGTCCTGGGCCAGCAGCCAGTCCACGCCGCCCGCCGAGGCCTCGACGCCGAGCGAACGGGCCCGGGCCAGGCCGTCCGAGTCCGGATCCACGCCCACCATGGAGTGGACCTCGACGGCCTGGCTGCGCAGCAGCTTGACCAGCAGGTCGGTGCCGATGTTGCCGGGGCCGACGATGGCCGCCGTCAGTCTGCTCACGACGCCTGCCTGAAGTTCGCGGTGACCGTGCCGAGCCCGGCGAAAGTGGCCGTCACGATGTCCCCCTGCTCGACTGGGATGGCCGCGGTGACCGAGCCGGGCAGCACGACGTGCCCGGCCTCCAGCGCCACCTTGCGCTCGCCGAGGACGTTCGCCAGCCACACCAGCGCGTTGAGCGGAGATCCGAGTACGGCGCCGCCGGCGCCCGTCTGGACCAGCTCGCCGTTGCGGTGCAGCAGGCAGCCGGTCAGCGCCAGATCGGCGTCCGCGAGCGGCGTCGGCCGGGTGCCGAGCACGAACCCGCCGCTGGAGGCGTTGTCGGCGATGGTGTCCGCCAGCGTGATCTTCCAGTCCGCGATGCGCGAATCGATGATCTCCAGGGCGGGCAGCACGAAGTCCACCGCGGCCGCCGCCGTCGCGGCCGTGACGCCCGGGCCTGCCAGCGGTCTCTTGAGGACGAAGGCGATCTCCGGCTCGATGCGCGGCTGCAGGAAGCGCGCGGCGTCGATGGGGGCGCCGTCCATGTACGCCATGCCGTCGAGCAGGTGACCGTAGTCGGGCTGGTCCACGCCGAGCTGGCGGCGCATCACCGCCGAGGTCAGGCCGACCTTGTGCCCCACGATCCGGGCGCCGCCCGCCCGCCACGCCTCCACCTGCGCGAGCTGGATCTCGTACGCATCAGAAACCGACATGTCCGCGTATGTCGTGGTGAGCGGCGCGATCGGGGTCCGCGTGGCGTACGCATCCAGCAGCCCGGTCACGGCGTCACCTGTGGAACGAGGGTCCATCGTGATCCTTCCGTTGTTCTCCCGGGCAGACCTTGCTGCTCGAAGGCGACGCCCGGCAAGCGAACCGTCCCGCCAGGCGGGCCGGGGGAACAACGGGCCGCGCGGCTTGTCGCGGCTTATCGTGGCTTGTCGCGGCTTATCGTGGTGCGAGCGCGGTGAAGGCTTCGTCCAGGAGTTCGACGAGGTCGAGCCGGCCGTCGGACGCGGTCCAGTGGTCGACGGCGATGTTCAGGCAGTCGAGAGCGGCGGCCACCCGCACCGACAGGACCAGCTCCGTGGATCGAGGGGCGGCCGTTCGCTCGGCGAGGGCCCGGGCCAGCTCGGGCCACCAGCAGTGCTGCTTCTCCCGGTGGCGCGCGCACAGCGCGGGGGTGTCCATGATGAGGCGGGTCGTCGCGAGGGTGCCGGCGGGGTCCTGGTGATAGAGCTCGATGACGGCGTCCTCCTTGGTGCCGAAGTAGCGCAGGAACGTGCTGCGGGAGACGCCGGCCGCCCATAGCTAACCTGACACTCAGTTTCATCTTCGACGCACTGATTCAACACTGGAGACCTGACACCGTGACTCAGACTCTCGGCCTCATCGGCAGCGGCATGATCGGCGGTACGGTGGCCCGCCTCGCCGTCGCCGCCGGCATCGACGTCGTCCTCAGCAACTCGCGCGGGCCGGAATCTCTCGCCGACCTCGTCGCCGAGCTCGGCGAGCACGCGACCGCGGCCACGCCCGCCGAAGCCGCCCGCGCCGGCGACCTGGTGGTGGCCACCATCCCCTTGCACGCCTACGGCCGGCTCCCGGCCGCGGACCTGGCCGGCAAGACCGTCATCGACACGATGAACTACTATCCCGACCGCGACGGCGACCTCCCGGAGCTGAGCGGCGGGACGCTGACCTCCACCGCCCTGGTGCAGCGGCACCTGGCCGGCGCCCACGTGGTCAAGGCGTTCAACAACATCGACTTCCACCGCCTGCTCACCCTCGCCCGCCCCGCCTGCGCCCCCGACCGCAGCGCCCTGCCGATCGCGGGTGACAACGAAGGCGCCAAGGCGCAGGTGGCGGGGCTCCTGGACGCGCTCGGCTACGACGCGGCGGACATCGGCAGCATCGCCGACAGCTGGCGCGTCCAGCCCGGCACCCCCGTCTACGTCCAGCCGTACTTCCCGTCGCAGCGACCCGAGGGGCTGGACTTCGAAGAGTCGTACCGCTGGTTCGTGGACACCCCCGGAGTTCCGGTGCCCGCCGACCAGGTCAAGAAGCTGGCCGACCAGGCCGTCCGCTAGCGCTTCGTGCTGACGCGCGGCCCGTTGTACTCGGCGTCGGTGACGTGGTCCAGCCAGGCGGCGTCGTCGCCTTCCCACATCGCGAGGTGGATCATGAACCGGTCCGGGGCGGCGCCGTGCCAGTGCTCCTCGCCCGGCGGCGTGTGGACGATGTCGCCGGGATGGGCCTCGATGATCTCGCCGCCACGCGACTGGATCAGCGCGACGCCCTCGACGATGTAGAGCGTCTGGCCGAGGCCGTGCGAGTGCCAGGCGGTACGGGCGCCGGGCGCGAACCTGACCATGTTCGCCCGCCCGCGGGAGGGGTCCTCGCCCCGGTAGATCACGTCGGCCCAGGCGTCGCCGGTGAACCACTCGGCGGGCAGCTTGGCGGTCGGCGGCTGTTTCACGATCTTCATGGATGTCTCCGTCCGCGAGGTGTCAGACAGCCGTCCGGGTCGGCGATGGCCTGCGCGCCTGACGGCTGCGTGTCCTGTGCCATGTGTCGTCGTCCTTTCGGCGGTTCAGCGGGTGGCCGCCGACGGGGAACGCGCCCCGGCAGCGGCTCATCGCCCATGAAACACCTGGTCAGGCACATGTGACAGGACCTGGTGTGACACGTACCCGCAGAACACCCTCTGTCGAGAGGTCAGGAATTCGTGACCTTGCGCAGCTGCTCCAGCGCGTCCGGATCGCTCAGCGCCGATCCCACGGCCACTCCCCTGCAGCCCGCGGCCAGGAAGGCGGCCGCGTTGCCGGCGTCGACACCTCCCGTGGCGACGAAACGGACACCGGGGAACGGCGCGAGCTGCGCCTTTATCCAGTCGGGCCCGAGCTGCGCGGCGGGAAACGCCTTCAGCCAGGTGAACCCGTGACCGAGGGCGGTGGCGATCTCCGTGGAGGTGGCCACGCCCGGCAGGTGCGGCAGCCCGAGCCGCAGCGTCTCCGCCACGACCTCGGGGTGGAGTCCGGGCGCGACGGTGAAGGCGGCGCCCAGGTCGCTGACGGCGGTCAGCTGCTCGGCCGTGGTGACCGTACCCGCTCCGACGCTCTTGCCGTTGGCCCGGGCGGCGTCCAGCGCCGCGCGCAGGGACGGCAGCGCGTCGGGCGTCTGCACGGGCACCTCGATGAGCTCGACCCCGAACGCCCAGGCGCGCTCGCACATGGCCACGGTGGCCACGGGGTCGAGGTGGCGGAAGATGCCCAGAATCGGGCAGCTCCCGAGGTGTGTGTCGAAGAAGTCAGCGGCGTCCATAGCGGTCTCCTCCCCAGCCCAGACTCTTGGAGATCTCGTGGGCCGCGTCGCGCAGGTCGTCGACGTACGCGCGCAGCTGTTCCAGTGGTGCGACCGCCCGCAGAGCGGTGATCGAGATGGCGTGCGTGACCTTGCCCCGGGCGTCGAAGACTGGCAGCGCCACGCAGTTGATGTAGTCCTCGTGCTCGCCGTCGTCCTCGGCCCAGCCCCGTTCCCTGGTCAGGGCGAGCTCGGCCGCGAGCGCCTCGGCGGTGGTGATCGTCGTGGGGGTGAAACGGGTGAACGTGATGCGCTCCATGACCCGCGCCCAGGTCGTGGCGTCCTGGTAGGCGAAGATGACCTTGGCGACCGCGGCGGTGTGCGGCTGGGCGGGCAGCCCGATGCGCGAGCCCATGGCCACGGTGCCCCGGCCGTCGATCTTGTCCACGTAGATGACCTGGTCCCCGGCCAGCTCTCCCAGGTGGACCGTCTGGCCGTAGCGCTCGCTCAGGCCGTGCAGGATCGGGTGCGCGAGCGAGCGGGCCTCGACCTGGTCCAGCGCGAGCTGGCCGAGCGCGATGAGCTGGAAGCCCATGCCGTACATGCCGCCGGGGACCCGCCGTACGAAACCGCCTTCCTCCAGCGTCTGCAGCAGGCGCAGCGCGGTGGACTTGTGCACGCCGAGGTGATCGGCGATCTCGCCGAGCGTGCGGTGACGTACGGAGACGAACCCGACGATGTCAATGGCCCGTGCGACGGTCTGCGACATGCTGGTGCGCTCCTTGTCCGAGCAGCGAGACGATCTCACCGGCGGGAGGAAGATCGGCCATGTCGGCCGGGGACGTCAGGACACGGGAGGCCGCGTAGTGTCCCAGCCGCAGGCGGGTGAGCTCGTCCCGGCCGTCGAGGAACCCGCTCAGCCAGCCGGCCGCGAAGGCGTCCCCCGCGCCGACGGCGTCGAGCACCTCGACCGGCGTCGACGGCGCTCGATGGACGCCCTCCGGGGTGAAGGCGACCGCCTCGATCGCGGCGTCCTTGACGATCAGGTACGGGGGCCGGTCGATGAGCCGGCGCACGCTCTCGGCGTCGGAGGTCCCCCACAGCGCCGCCGCCTCGTCGCGCCCGACGAAGACGATGTCGGCGCGCTGGGCGAGCTCCAGGAGCACGGCCGGGGCGTCGCCGTCCTTCCACAGGCTCGGCCGGTGGTTGACGTCGAAGCTGACCGTGGCCGGTCCGAGCGGCCGGTCGAACACGATGTGCCTGGTCAGCTCCAGGCACTGCGGGGAGATGGCCGCGGTGATGCCGGAGATGTGCGTGATCCTGGACGGCCGGGCGGCCCAGCCCGCGACCTCGGCCACGGTCATGGCCGAGGCGGCCGAGCCGCGCCGGTAGTAGTAGACGCGGGTGCCGGAGGCGGTCGGGTCCTTGAAGTACACGGCGGTGGGCCGCTCGTCGTCGCGGCGGACCAGATCGACGTCCACGCCGTGGCCGCGCAGCGCGTCGAGGACCAGGTCGCCGAGGGGGTCGCGGCCGACGGCGCTCGCCCAGGCCGTGGCGTGGCCGAGCCGGGCCAGCAACGCGGCGACGTTCGACTCCGCGCCGCCGGGGCGCAGGATGAACGCGCTGTCCGCGTCGAGGCGGCCGCCCGCCGTCGGGGTGACCATGACCATGGTCTCGCCGATCGCGAGCACGTCTGCGGGTCTCATCGGCCGCTCACCCTCCGCGGGCGCCGGCGTCCGAGGACCTGCCCGTCCGAGGGTTCCGTGATCGGGCCGTCCTGCTGAGCGATCCGATCCACCGCCGCCCACGTGACCACGCGCATGAGAGCACTCCTTCATTGCAAATACCGCAACGCCTATGCTGCATTTGCAATATAGCGGATAGCCCCCTTCTCGAGCCGGCCGACCGGGCCGGACACCCCTCAAGCGGCGCCGGGGTGGTCGAGCGCCTTGACGGCGGCCCCCTGGAGGTAGGCCCGGTAGGTGTCGAGCAGCGGGTCTCCGGTCCCGGCCATCCACGCGAGCAGGTCCTGCCGCGCCGCGTCGAGGTCCTTCCGGCGATCCGGGTCGCCGGCCAGGTCGGCCAGCGAATGCGGGTCGGCGTGCAGGTCGTAGAGCTCCTCGGGCGCCCGGTGCCGGTAGAAACGGGCGCGCTCGGCGAGCCGCTCGTCGCCGGAGGCGGCGGCGAGCATCGCCGGCCAGGTGCGTCCCATCATGTTCTCGGCCCGGTACTCCCGGGTGCCGTCGGACCACTCGTTCCAGATGTAGCCGAAGCGGTCGTCCTGCCGGCACCGCATCTCGTACCGGCCCTTCGCCGCCGTCTCGTGGAACACCGTGAACACCGCGTCCCTGCCGTCCTGGGGCTCCCCACTCAGCAGCGGGAGCAGGGTCCGCCCGTCCAGCCCGGCCGGTCCGGGCAGGCCCGCCGCCGCGCAGAACGTGGGGAACAGGTCGATCATCGACACGAACGCGGTGTTCTCGCGCCCGCCCGGGCGGGTCACCCCGGGCCAGCGGACGATCAGCGGGGTCCGGCTGCTCTGCAGGTAGCAGTTCGCCTTGGCGAACGGCACGGCGATCCCGTTGTCCGACAGGAACACCACCAGCGTGTCCCCCGCGGCGCCGCTCTCGTCCAGCGCGCGCAGCACCTCGGCGACGACGTCGTCGCAGCGGCGGGACGAGCTCAGGTACTCGCGGTACTCCCGCGCCACCTCCGGCAGGTCGGGGAGGAACCCGGGCACGCCTCCGACGTCGTCCGCCGGCCCGAAGACCTTCGACGGGGCCGGGTAGGAGGCCCTGGCCTCGGCCGGGAACCGATCCAGCTCGTCCTGGCTGCCGGAGTACGGCCGGTGCGGGTCGTGCGCGTTGGCCATGAGGAACCAGGGCCGCCCCTGCGCGGCCGCCTCCTCGATGAACCGCCGCGACGCCTCGCCGTAGGCGCGCGGATCGCGTCCCATCCCCAGCTCGCGCATGCCGCGCGTACAGTCCCAGCCGAACGCCTCCACCGGCTGCAGATGCTCCACCTTGCCGAGGATGCCCGACATGTACCCGGCCTCGCGCAGGACCCGGGTGAGCACCGGCACTCCGTCGGCGATCGGCTCGAAGCCCTGCGCGCCGTTGCGGTGCGGCCAGCGACCGGTCATGATCGCGGACCGGCTGGGCTGGCACACCGCGATGGCCACGTGCGCGCGGCCGAAGGTCATCCCCTCGGCGGCGAGCCGGTCCAGGGCGGGGGTCACCTCCGCCGGGCCGCCGAAGCAGCCCGGGGTGTCGCCGCCCATGTCGTCCGCGGTGATCAGCAGGATGTTCGGTGGCATGTGGTCTCCTCAGCGGCCGTTCACGTCATGGGTGGCGCGGACGGCCATCAGGAGCCCTTGCGGCCGGCCGCGGCGACTCTGCGTTCCCACGCGGCGTGCCGCTCGGGCGTCCAGGCGGCTTCCGTGGCGTGCCACGAGACCGGCGTGGCGCCGGTGGCGGTGGACAGCCGCTCCGCCAGGTCGTCCGCGAGGTGGGCGCGGCCGGTGGCGCGCAGGTGCTCCATGTAGCGGACCGGGTCGTTGTAGTAGGTCGGCCCGACCTGCAGCGTCGCCTGCATGGGGTCGGGCAGCGCGCCCGGCCGGCCCGCGTAGGTGTGCCACCATTCCGACAGGTGCGTACGCATCTGCGCCGCCAGCTCCGGCTCCTTCTCGATCAGGTCGGTGGTGAGGTGCGGGTCGGCGGTGACGTTGAAGAGCTGCTCCCACTCGGCGCGGAAGCTGCCCGGATGGTAGGTCCGCATGTAGAGGTGGTCGCGGGTGCGGACCGCCCGCTGGTAGGTGTGGGCCCCGTGGCCGAGCACCAGGTACGGGCGCGACGGGATCTCGGACCCGCGTACCGCGTCGGCGAACGAGTCGCCCTGCCACCCGCCCGGGGCCGGGATGTCCAGCAGGTCGCAGAGCGTGGGGGCGAGATCGATGTTGTACAGCAGGGCGTCGCAGCGGCGCGCGTCCTCGGGCAGGTCGTCGGTGACGCCCGGCCAGTAGACGACCAGCGGCACCCGGTGGACCGGCTCGTTGGCGTGCCCGTGCTCGGCGTAGGAGCCGTTCTCGCCGAAGGACTCCCCGTGGTCGGCGCTCACGATGATCGCGGTCTCGCCGGCGATGCCGAGCTCCTCCAGCGTGGCCAGCAGCTCCCCGAACAGGCTGTCCCAGTACATGATCGTGCCGTCGAACCCGTTGATGAGGTGTTCGAAGTCGGCTCGGGTGCGGATGGCCTCCGGCATGTTGTGCGGGACCGGGGAGCTGCGCGGCAGGACCGAGTAGTGCAGGTCGAGGGCGCTGCGCGGCCCGTAGACCTCCGCGTGGCCGTCGATGGCCTCCTGGTCGGGCCAGGCCGGGGGCGGCCCGGAGGCGGCCGCCCGCTCGGTCCAGCCCGGCTCGGTCAGGTACGGCGTGTGCGGCTCCCAGTAGGTCAGGTGCAGGTACCAGTCGTCCTCGTGCGCGTGCCGGCGGATCCAGTCCAGACCGACCCGGTTGATGTCGCGCCCGTCCTCGTCGTTGATCTCGTTGCTGGCCCGGATCGATTCGCGGAAGTTGCCCAGGAAGTAGTAGGCCCGGTGCCGCTCGGCGAACATCGACACGGCGGCCGTGTAGTAGCCGTGCTCGCCCAGCCGCTGGCCGAGCAGCGGGCGTTCGGGATGGTTGCCGTGGCCCGAGTCGAGGCGGTACCTGGCGGCCTCGCCGAAGTGCCCGACGACGCCGTTCGTGATGCCGAACTGCCCGCTGGTCAGCGCGGTGCGTGAGGGCAGGCAGGGCGAGTCGGAGCAGTAGTAACGCTCGAACACCACGCCCTTGTCGGCCAGTGCCTGCAGGTTCGGCGTGGTCGGCCGCTGGTAGCCGTAGGGCTGCGTGTGGTCGGCTCGGAGCGTGTCGACGTCGATGTAGATGACGCGCATGGAAACCCTTCGTGTGTCGGTCAGTCGAGATCGCGGGCGCAGCGGAAGCCGGTGTTGCCTCCGGAGGTGTCCGGCGTGTTGTGCGAGCGGGCGGCGACGCGGTAGCGGTTGCAGTAGGAGGCGTGGCAGAGGTACGAGCCGCCGCGCGTCACCCTGTCGGTGCCCGAGGGCGGACCGGCCGGGTTCCGGGCCTGCGCGGGGTGGTCCGTGCCCCACCAGTCGGCGCACCACTCCCAGACGTTGCCCGCCATGTTGTGCAGGCCGAAGTCGTTGGGCGGGAACGCGTGCGCCGGGGCGGTCCCCGCGTAGCCGTCCTCGGCCGTGTTCGTGGCCGGGAAGCGGCCCTGCCAGATGTTGGCCAGGTGCCGGCCCTCGGGGGTGAGCTCGTCGCCCCACGGGTAGCGGCGCTGGTCGTGGCCGCCTCGGGCGGCGTACTCCCACTCCGCCTCGGTCGGCAGCCGCTTGCCGGCCCAGCGGGCGTAGGCGCCGGCGTCGTGCCAGGACACGTGGACGGCCGGATGGTCGCCGCGGTCGTCCAGGCCGCTCCCCGGCCCTTCGGGATGGCGCCAGTCCGCCCCCCGGACGGCCGCCCACCACGGGGTGACCTCGGGCCGCGGCGAGATCCGGCGCAGGTCCCGGTTCAGGAAGCGGACGAAGACGTAGGACCAGCCGATCCGTTCGGCTTCCGTGACGTAGCCCGTCTCGGCCACGAATCCCGAAAAATCGTCATTCGTTACTGCGCAGCGGTCGATGAGGAACGGCGAGAGCTCCACCGAGCGGACCGGGCCCTCACCGTCGGAGGGGAAGCCCTCGGCGTCCTCGCTGCCCATCCGGAACCGCCCGCCGGGCAGCCGCACCATCCCGGCGTCGGAGCCGCGCCCCGCCCGCAGGGGCTGCGCCGCCGCCGGCGCGCCGGACGGCGGGCGGCCCGGGGTACAGCAGGCGCTCATGCCACCGCTCCGGTGGCGGCCAGCTCTCCGGCGAAGTGGCACGCGGCCAGCTGTCCCGTTTCGGTGGGCGTGAGCTCCGGCGCCCGCTCGACGCAGACCGTACGGTCCGGGCGGTTCAGCGGCCCGATCGGGCAGCGGGTGCGGAACCGGCAGCCGGTCGGCGGATTCCTGGGGCTGGGCAGGTCCCCGCCGAGCACGATCCGCTCGCGGGTCCGCCCGGCGGTGTCCGGGACCGGCGACGAGGCCAGCAACGCCGCCGTGTACGGATGTTGCGGCGCGGTGTAGACCGACTCGGCGTCGCCGATCTCGACGAACCGGCCCAGGTACATCACGGCGACCCGGTCGCTGAGGTGCCGCACCACCGCGAGGTCGTGGGCGATGAACAGGTAACCGAGATCGAGCTCGTCACGCAGGGACTCCAGCAGGTTGATGATCTGCGCCTGGATCGACACGTCCAGCGCCGAGACGGGTTCGTCGAGCACCAGCAGCTTCGGCCGGGCCGCGAGGGCGCGGGCGATGCCGATGCGCTGGCGCTGCCCTCCGGAGAAGGCGTGCGGGTAGCGGTCGAGGTGGCGCTCGCTGAGGCCGACGCGCTCCATGAGCGCCACCACCTCGGCGTCCCGCTCGCCCGCCGGCAGGCCGCGCACGGCGAGCGCCTCGTCCAGGGACTGGCGGACGGTGCGGCGCGGGTTCAACGACGCGTACGGGTCCTGGAACACGTACTGCACCGTCTCCCGCAGCTCCTTGGCGCCGGCCCCGACGCGGACCGACCCCGAGGCCGCCGCGTTGATGCCGACGATGGTGCGGGCCAGGGTGGACTTGCCGCAGCCGGACTCGCCCACCAGCCCGACGGTCTCCCCGCTGGACACCGTGAGGCTGACCCCGTCGACGGCGTACACCGGCCGGTGACGCCGGATCAGTCCCGCCCTGTCGGCGGCGACGTCCACCCGCAGGCCGTCGATCTCCAGCAGCGGCACCGGTGTCCGGTCGCGCCGGCCCTCGGCGGCGGCGGTGCGCATCGGCGGGATCGCCGCGCCGCGCCGCGTGACATGGCAGGCGGCCAGGTGCCCGTCGCCGCCGCGCGGCGACAGCTGCGGCACCTCCCGCGCGCAGACATCCTCGCTCAGGCGGCAGCGCGGGTGGAAGGGGCAGCCTTCCGGCAGGCGGGCGGGGTCGGGGGGAGCGCCGGGGATGGAGGGCAGCCGCCGCCCCGCGGAGTGCTCGTCGATGCGGGGCATGGCCGCGAGCAGGTCGGCGGTGTACGGCAGCTCCGGGCGGCCGAAGATGACGTCCACCGGGCCGCGTTCCATGACCCGGCCGCCGTACATCACGACGACCTCGTCGCACATCTCGGCCACCACGCCCATGTCGTGGGTGATCATCAGTACCGCGATGCCCAGCTCGTCGCGGAGCCTGCCGAGCAGCCGCAGGATCTGCGCCTGGACGGTCACGTCCAGCGCGGTCGTCGGCTCGTCGGCGATCAGCAGCGAGGGCGAGCCGGCCAGGGCCACCGCGATCACGACGCGCTGCCGCATGCCGCCGGAGAACTGGTGGGGGTAGTCGCGGATCCGGCGCTCGGCGTCGGGGATGCCGACCTGGACCAGCAGCTCCAGGGCCCGCCGCCGGGCCGCCCGCTTGCCGGTGCCGTGCACGATCAGCGCTTCGGCGATCTGGTCTCCGACGGTCATCGCAGGGTTGAGCGCGGACTGCGGGTCCTGGAACACCATCGCGATCTCCCGGCCGCGCAGCTCCCGCATCCGCTTGTCCGGCAGGGTCAGCAGATCCGTGCCGCGGTAGCGCACCTCCCCCGAGGTGATCCGGCCCGGGGGACGCACCATGCGCAGGATCGAGCGGGCGGCCACGGACTTGCCGGAGCCCGACTCGCCCACGATGCCGACGATCTGCCCGGGGCTGATCGAGAACGTCACGTCGTTGACCGCGTGGACCACGCCGTCCGCCGTGTCGAACTGGGTACGCAGGCCGCGCACCTCCAGCAGGGAGTCGTTCATCGTCGGTTCGCCGCCTGGTTCAGAGCGTCGGACAGGAGGGTGAAGGCCAGCGCGAGCAGCAGCAGGACGAGGCCGGGGCCGAGCACGTAGGAGGGCAGGCTGTCGATGTAGCGGGCGCCCACGTTGAGCATCGCGCCCAGCGACGGGTTCGGCGGGTTGATCCCGAGCCCGACGATGCTCAGCCCGGCCTCGATGAAGATCGCGACCACCATGAACACGGTGGCCTGCACGAGGATCGGGTCGGCCACGTTGGGCAGGATGTGGCGGACCATCACCGTCGAGCGCGGCACGCCGAGCACCCGGGCCGCCAGCACGTACTCCCGCTGCTGCTGGGCGAGCAGGCCCGCGCGGGCGAGCCGGCCGAAGCCGGGCAGACCGGCGATGACGATCGCCGTGAACAGCGCCTTCCAGCCGGCGCCGATCATCATGACGATCATGATGCCGAGGATCAGGCCGGGGAAGCCGAGGATGATGTCCAGCACGCGCTGGGTCACCGAGCCGAGCCTGCGCGACACGTAGCCGGACAGGCCGAGCAGGGTGCCGATCGCCATGCTCACCGGCACCGCGGTGAGGATCAGGCTCAGGTCGGTACGCAGGCCGTACAGCGTCCGCACCACGATGTCGCGGCCGAACTCGTCGGTGCCCAGCGGGTGTCCCATGGACGGCCCGGCGAGCGCGTCCCTGGCCTGCTGGTCGTAGCCACCGGGGGCGAGCACCGGCGCGAGCAGGGCCAGCGCGACCAGCAGCGTCAGCAGGACGGCCCCCGCGAGCCCCTTCGGGGTCCGGAACGCCTGCGCGTAGCGGGCCGGCGCGCCGCCGCGCTCGCGCCGCCGCCGGACCGGCTTCTCCCCCGCCGCGATCACGGGCGCTCTCTTCGCAATCGTCATGTCACTGCCCCAATCGGATGCGGGGGTCGAGGGCGGCCAGGGAGATCTCCGTCAGCAGTTGCGCGATCACGGCGATGAGCACCGTGCCGACGATGAGCACCTGGATGACCGCGTAGTCGGCGCTCTGCGCGGCCGAGACGGCCAGCTGCCCCAGCCCGTTCCTGGCGAAGATCGCCTCGATGACCACCGCGCCGGCCAGCAGGTCGCCGAACCTGATCCCGATCGCCACCACCGCCGGGCCGAGGCTGTTGCGCAGCACGTGCCGGACGCTGATCCGCCGGGTCGGCACGCCCTTGGCCACCGCCAGGTCGACGAAGTCCTCCTGGCGCACGGCCAGCATCGAGGTCTGCACCAGCCGCGCCACCCCGGCCGACATCGGCAGGGCCAGCGCCAGCGAGGGCAGCAGCAGGTACTGCAGCCCGAGGTCCGGGCGCTCCAGCACCGACATCTCCCCGCTGATGGGCAGAAGCCGGATCGCGACCCCGAACGCCAGGATGAGCAGCAGCCCGACCAGGAACGGGGGCGCGGCCAGCAGGCTGGTGTTCGTCGCGTCCGCGAGCGCACGCGACCACCGCGAGCGGGCGGAGCCGGCCAGCACGCCCAGGCCGATCCCGACCACGGCCAGGAACAGCCCGGCCAGCACCGCCAGCTCCACGGTGCTGCCGACCCGGGTCGCGATCAGCTCGGCCACCGGACGGCCGTACTGGAAGGACCGCCCGAGGTCGCCGGTGAACAGGCCGCCCATCCAGCTCAGGTACTGCGACACCAGCGGCTGGTCCAGGCCCAGCTGGGCACGTACGGCGGCGATGGTCTCGGGGGTGGCCTCCGGGCCGACGATCACGGCGGCCGGATCGCCGGGTGTCAGCCGCGGCAGCAGGAACGCGATCACGCTGGTGGCCAGCAGCACCAGGACCACCGACGGGACGCGCTTGACCAGGTAGCGGATCATCGGACCAGGCACGTCTCACGCGAGAGGAGCCCGCCGGAGACCAGGGAGAACCCCTGAACGGCCGTGGACTTGACCGTGATGGCCGGCGTCGTCGCCAGCACGTGCTGGACCGCCTGGTCGAGCATGTACGCGGTGAGCTTCTGCACCGCCTCCGCGCCGGCCTGCCCGCCGCCCGCCTCGATCACCCCGCGCACGAGAGCGGTGTACTCCTTGCTGGTGAAGGTGCGGTGGGCGCCTTGCAGGCGTACGTCCGGATTCGTCTGCGCGACCAGCGACGGGCTGGGCACCTGCCCGCGGAAGGACAGGTAGTTGCCGCCCTTCCCGGCGGCGAGCCGCGACTGGTAGTCCGGCGCGGGCAGGGCGACCAACTTCGGCCGGAGCCCGACGTCGGTGAGGTTGTTGGCGATGATCTGGTACACGGCCTGCAACTGGGGGTTGTTGATGATGGTGATCGGCACCTCGGCCCCGCTCGCGCCGGCTTCCTTGATCAGCTCCCGTGCCCGGGCGGGATCGTGGCGGTAGGCGTTCTCGCGGTCCTTGGGGTACTCCGGTCCGGCCGGCCACACCAGGCCGCCGGTCTCGCCGAGGCCGCTGAAGACCTGCTGCTTGATGCGGTCGCGGTCGATGGCGTACCCGACGGCCTGGCGGGCCTCCTTCTTGGCGAACGCTCCGCTCGCGGTGTCCAGGACGAGGGAGTACAGCACCTGCTGGCCCTCGTAGAGCTGGAACTGACCACCGTTCTGGGTGACGGTGGCGGCGTCCTGCGTCGTCAGGCCGGAGGCCAGCTGCGTCCGCCCGGACCGCAGCGCGGCGAGCTGAGCGGTCGAGTCCGCGATGACCACGTTCTCGATGCGGTCGAGGTGCGGCAGGCCCCGCTGCCAGTAGCGGTCGTTGCGGACCAGCACGAGCTGGGCGCCCGGCTGGTACCGCTCCACCTTGTACGGCCCGGTCCCGACGAACTTCGAGCCGTCGGCGAGGTCCTTGTAGGTCTGCGAGTCCACGATGGGGGTGTCGTCGAGGACGCTCGCCAGCACGGGCGACAGGGGTGTCTCGGACTCGATCGTCACCTCGTGGTCGCCGGTCGCCTTGAGCCGCCAGCCGCCGATGATCTGCTTGTCGTTCGACGGGCTCGCCGGTTCGAGCGCCTGCTTGAAGGTGAACAGCACGTCGGCCGAGGTGAAGGGGCGGCCGGAATGGAAGGTCACGCCCTGGCGCAGGCTGAGCGTGGCGGTCCGGTCGTCGGCGCCGACCTTCCACGCGGTGGCCAGCAACGGGACCGGGTTCGCGATGTCGCCGCCCTTGACGCTCATGAGCGGTTCGAAGACCCCGCGTACCCAGAACAGGTTCGCGGCGCCCTGGGCGAGCACCCGGCCGGGGATGGGCGGCTGGGCGCTGGCGACGACCAGCGTGCCGCCCTCGCGGCAGCTCGCGGTGGACCCGCCGGCGGCTTGTTGCCGCTCCAGCTGGACCGCGGACTGGCAGCCTGCCGTCAACGCGGACGACAGGGCCAACGCCAGCAGGACTCGGAGATTCGGACGGGAGTATGGACGGCTTTGTACGCCTGTGCGCATGGTGGAACTCCTCGTGAAGCCGGGGACGACGCCGCCTGCGCTTGCGCCGTCATGCCGACTGACGCACCGGTCCACGCGGGACCGGCACCGGGGGGTGTTTCTGGAAGGTCAGGCCTTCGTGCTCGGGATCGCTTCGAGCCGCAGCAGACTCGTCTCGAAGAGCCCGCACATGTCGGTCGCGGGGTCGCGGAGCCATTGCAGCTGCAGGCCGTTCATCAGAGAGACCAGTTCGGCGGCCGTGGCGGCCGGATCGAGGGACGGGGACAGCCGTCCCTTCTCCTGGTCGGCGATGATCAGCCGGGCGATCCGGCCGCGGACTCGCTGGTTGCGCTGGTAGAAGAAGTCGTGGGCCGGGTGCGCCGGGTTGAGGCTCTCGGCCGACTGGACGGTGAACAGCCGGACGAGGCCGGGTTGGGTCTCGTTGCGGCGGCAGAACGCCATCAGCCATTCCGTGGTGGTAACCTCCACACCCTGGAACTGCGCTTCGACGTGCTGCTCGTCTTGGAGGTCGCGCTGCTGGAGCACCGCGAGGATGAGGGATTCCTTGCTGTCGAAGTGGTGCAGCAGCCCCGGCTGGGAGACCCCGACCTTCTGGGCCACCTCAGCCAGGCTCGTGCCCCGGAAGCCCGCGACGGCGAACGCGTCCGCGGCGACGGCGAGGATCTGCTCCCGTCGCGCGGCGGCCGGGCGGCGGACCCGGCCACTCTCCGCTCGTGCCATGCGTGCCTCCTCTTCGACGCCGACCGGCTCACTGGTCCGGTTACCACAGTGTGAATTACTCGCAACCTACCGAGTACTCGGTAAGTAAGGAAGCCCTACTCGCCAGTAACTTACGGCGTGGCGGCGACTTCCGTACGCAGTCGCAGCAGCGCGTCGCACGGATCGGCCGGCAGATCCCGCAGCAGGCCGACCAGGAGGCGGATCATCCGGGCCGGCGAGCGGTCGCTCGATACCGCCACAAAGCCGTAATGGCGACCCCCGGAACCGGGGGTCGCCATGGGCCGGGGCTCCTACTTGAGGCTGTCCGGGACGCCGGACTTGTCGCCGAGGCCGACGAGGTAGTCCGCGTACTCCTTCACATTGTCCTTCTTGACGAGCTTGCCCTGCAGCGTCTCGTCGGCCTGCACCTGCTTGCCGCCCAGGACGTCGGAGGCCAGCGAGACCACCTTCTGCCCGAGCGCGAACGGCGACTCGGCGTTCGTGGCGTACATCTCGCCCGCCGCGACGGCGGCCAGCGCGTCGGCGATGCCGTCGTTGCCGACGACCTTGACCTTGCCCACCAGGTTGCGGGCCTTGAGCGCGGACAGCACGCCCATGGCCATCTCGTCGTTGGCCGCGTACACGCCGTCGATGTCGGGGTTGGCCTGCAGCACGTTCGTCATGACGTTCAGGGCCTTGGCCCGGTCGAAGTCGGCCGCCTGCGTGGCGACGACCTTGATGTCCTTGTGCGTGGCGATCTGCTGCTGGAAGCCCTTGCTGCGGTCCTGGGCCACGTTGGTGCCGAGGATGCCCTGGATCTCGACGACCTTGCCCTTGCCGCCGACGGCCTCGGCCAGCGCGTCGGCCGCGTTCTTGCCGGCCTGGACGGCGTCGTAGCCGACGAACGTGGCCAGCTTGCCGCCGGACGGCTTGCGGTCGAAGGCCATCACGGGGATGCTCGCCGAGTTCGCCTGGGTGACGGAGCTGCTGGCCGACTGGCTGCCCACCGGGTCGAGAATGAGGATCCCGGTCTGCTTGGAGATGGCGGTCGTCGCCTGGTTGAGGAAGGTGGCATCGGAGTTGTCGGCGTTCTGCACGTTCAGGGTGATGCCACTCTTGGCGGCCTGGGCCTCGGCGCCGTCCTTCACGCTGATGAAGAACGGGTTGCCGAGCGTGCTCATGATGATCGTGGCGTCCTTCTTGCCGGACGCCTGGGAGGCGCCCGTGGTCGCCTCCTCGCCGCCCCGGCTGCAGGCGGTGAGGGAGACGGCGGCCAGGATCGCGACGGCGACGAGTTTGCGGGGAGTGCGCATGGATCTTTCCTTTAGATGTGCTGGGCGAGTTCTGGGGTACGGACGGGGGATTCGGCCCTGCGTGGCACGAGCCTGCGCAGGATGTCCACGTTGCGGTCGAGGAAGACGGCCAGGAGGATGACCAGGCCCTTCACCACGTCCTGAAGGAACGGGGAGACGTCGAGCAGGTTCATGCCGTTGTCGATGACGCCGAGCACGAGCGCCCCGACGAGGGTGCCGAGCAGGGTGCCGCGACCGCCGGCCAGGCTGGTGCCGCCGATGATGACGGCCGCGATGGCGTCCAGCTCCAGGCCGGCGCCGGCGGTCGGCTGGGCCGTGGACAGCCGGGCGGTGATGATGAACCCGGCCAGGGACGCCAGCACGCCGCTGATGACGAAGGCGAGGATCTTGACGCGGTGCACCCTGATGCCGGACAGCCGGGCGGCCTCGACGTTGTCACCGGTGGCGTAGACGTAGCGGCCGAAGCGGGTGCGGGCCAGGACGTACCCGAAGATCCCGAACGCCACCAGCATGATCCACACCGGCACCGGCACGCCCGCGAACCGAGCCTGCCCGATCCCCTGGAAGTCGTAGTCCGTCACCGGGATCGGGTTGCCCGAGGTGATGTGCAGGGTGAGCCCCGCGAACACCGACATCGTGGCCAGCGTCGCGATGAACGACGGCATCCTGGTCCTGGTCACGAGCAGGCCGTTGACCAGCCCGATGGCCGCGCCGGTCGCCAGGCCCGCGGCCAGCGCGGGGATCAGCCCGTACGGGCCGAGCGTCAGGGCGGTGACGACGGCGGAGAAGCCGAGCGCCGAACCCACGGACAGGTCGATCTCGGCAAGGATGATCACATAGGTCTGCCCGGCCGCGAGCAGCGCGGCCACGGAGGTCGCGAGCGCGACGTTGAGCAGGTTCGTCGGGGTGAGGAAGACCGGCGAGGCCACCGAGAGGACGATCCCTACCAGGAGGAGCATCCACACCGCGCGCAGCCGGCCCGCGACGGTCTTGAGCTTCGAGGTCATGCGGCACCTACCAGTGCGTGCTTGAGGATGGACTGCTCGTCGAGGTCGTCGCCGGTCAGCTCGGCGACGAGCCGTCCCTCGCGCATCACGACCACGCGGTCGGACATGGCGACGAGTTCCGGCAGGTCGGAGCTCACGAGCAGGACGGCGACGCCGTCCGCGGTGAGCTGGTTGATGATCCGGTAGATCTCGGTCTTGGCCCCGACGTCCACGCCGCGGGTCGGCTCGTCCATGAGCAGCACCCGCGGCCGGGTCATCACCCACTTGGCGAACAGGGCCTTCTGCTGGTTGCCGCCGGACAGCGAGCTGACCGCGATCGACGGGGAGGCGGCGCGCACCCGCAGCTCCGAGATGACCGCACCGGTGGCGGCGCGCTCCTTGCCGCGCCGGACGACTCCGCTCCCGGAGCTGAAGTCGCGCAGCGAGGCCAGCGACACGTTCGCCTCGACCGACTGGCCCATGCACAGGCCCTCCGCCTGCCGGTCGGGCGACAGGTAGGCGATCCGGCTGCCGATCGCGTCCTGGACGCTCGCGACGCGTACGCCGGAGCCGTCCACGAGCACGGACCCGCCGGTCATCGGCTGCAGGCCGAACAGCGCGCGCAGCAGGTCGCTGCGCCCGCAGCCGACCACGCCGCCGATGCCGACCACCTCGCCGGCCCTGACCTGGAGGTCGATGTCGTGGAAGCGGGTGCCGCCACCGCCGCGCACCTCCAGCACGACCTCGTCCCCGGCGTTGCGGTCCTTGGGGTAGAAGTCGTCCACGGCGTCGCCGACCATCGCGGTGACGACCTCGGCCGGGGTGAGCCGCTCGGTGGGGGCGTCGAGCGTGACCCGGCCGTCGCGCAGCACGACGATGCGGTCCGACAGGGCGAAGACCTCGTCCAGCCGGTGGCTGATGTAGATCACCGAGACGCCGGCCTCGCGCAGCCGGTTCACCTGGGCGAAGAGCTGCTCGGACTCCTGCTCGTCGAGCGCCGCGGTCGGCTCGTCGAGGATGATCAGCCGCAGCTCGTGCGTCATCGCCTTGGCGATCTCGAGCATCTGCCGCTCGGCCACGCTCAGCTCGCTGACCTGGCGATGCACGTCGATCTCCATGCCGAGGCGGCGCAGCGCCTGCCTGGCCTCGGCGGCCATGCGCTGCTTGGAGACGAACAGGCGGCCGAAGACGCGCTCGCGGTCCAGCACGTACATGTTCTCGGCCACGCTGAGGTGCGGGAACAGGTTCTGCTGGAACTCCTGGTAGATGACCTCGATGCCCTGCGCCATCGCGGCCTGCGGGTCCTTGAGCACCGTCGCGGTCCCGTCGATCAGCAGCCGTCCCGAGTCGGGCTGGTGCGCGCCGGAGATCACCCGGGTGAGCGTGGACTTGCCCGCCCCGTTCTCCCCGACGAGCGCCACGACCTCGCCGGGTCCGACGTCGAAGCTGACGCCGCGCAGAACGCTGTTGTCGCCGAAGGACTTGCGCACGTCGGCCAGCTGGAGATGCATGCCAGGCCCCCGATCAGTACACGACGCCCGCGGTGAGCAGGACGTTGGCGTACGGGGTGAACTCGCCGGAGCGCACGGCCGCCCTGGCTCCGGCGGTGGCCTGCTTGAACTCGGTGTGCGGCAGGAACTCCAGCGTCAGGCCGAGCCGGTCGAAGCGTTCCTCGATCGCGGCCAGCATGTCCGGGCTGTGCTGCTTGATCTCCTCGGACAGCCGCACGCCCTCCACGGCCACCTCGTCGAGCACCGCGTCCAGCAGGTCGAGGAAACGCGGCAGGTTCTCCCTGACGGCCAGGTCCACGCGTTCCACCTCCCTCGGGATGGGCAGTCCCGCGTCGGTGACCACGATCGTGTCCGTGTGGCCGAGCTCGGAGATCACGCGGGCGAGCTGGGCGTTGAGCGTTCCTTGGTTGCGCCTCATCGGGTGGCTCCTTCCATGGAGGTGTTGACCATTGGCTCGACCTCGTCCCTGCCGGGGAGCGAGGGGCTGGCTCCCGCCTTGGTGGTGGCCAGGGCGCCGGCCGCCATGCCGTACTGGATGGCGGTGTCCACGTCGAGGCCGGCGGCGAGGGCGCCGCCGAAGAAGCCGGTGAACGCGTCGCCGGCCGCCGTGGTGTCCACGGGCGTCACGGCGTACGCGGGGAAGTGGCGGGTGCGTTCCTTCGTGACCGACAGGGCGCCGCCCGCGCCGAGGGTGATGATCGCGTGGCTCACGCCGCGCTCCAGGAACCAGGCCGCCGCCCGCTCCGCCGACTCCAGGTCCGTGACCTGGACGCCGGTCAGCACGGTGGCCTCGCTCTCGTTCGGGGTCACGATGTCGAGGTACGGCCACACGTCGTCCGGCAGCTCCTGGGCGGGCGCCGGGTCCAGGACCACGGTCAGCCCGGCCGCCGCGCCCTCCCGCGCCGCGTGGCAGGCGACCTCCGTCCGGATCTCGAGCTGGAGCAGCAGGACTCCGACCCGGTCGCGGACGCGCTCGATGCTCTCCGTGACCATCGCCTCGTCGAGGGAGGCGTTGGCGAGCGGCGTGATGACGATGTCGTTCTCGCCCGAGGCGTCCACGCGGATGTGGGCGACGCCCGTACGGCCCTCGACCGTGCGGACCTCGGTGAGCGTGACGCCGTGCGTCTCCAGGCCGGACAGCACGATGTCGCGGAACGGGTCCTGGCCCACGCAGGCGGCCATCCAGGTCGGCGCGCCCGAGTGGGCCGCGGCCACGGCCTGGTTCGCGCCCTTGCCGCCGAGCACGAGGGTGAAGTCGTCACCGAGCACGGTCTCACCGCGCCGCGGCAGCCGCCGGCTGAACGCCGTGACGTCCGCGGTGATGCTCCCGACGACGAGAACACCGGTGGGTTCCATGGGGGTTCCTCCAGATTCGGGGATGGGTGAGCCGAGGGCACGGCCCATGTGCCGTGTCCTTGCGGGTGCGGGGTCGATCAGATCCCGGCGGGGTGCCAGACCGTCTTGGTCTCCATGAACGTGGTCATGCGTCTCGTCCCGTGGTCCTCCGCCGCGGTGAGCACGCGTTTGAAGTTCTCGGCCGCGGCCTGTTCGCAGGCCTGCTTCAGCTCGGGGGCCGCCACGCCGGTGAGGTCGAGCCCGTTGACGTCCATGTGCGCCGCCAGCCACGGGGCCAGCTCGGCCTGGTGCCCGGTGAGGATGTTCACGACGCCGCCCGGCAGGTCGGAGGTGGCCAGCACTTCGGCGAACGTGATCGCGGGCAGCGGCGCGCGCTCCGAGGCGACCACGACGCAGGTGTTGCCGGTGACGATCACGGGTGCGACGGCGGTGACGAGGCCGAGGAGGGGCTCGGCGGGCGCGATGACCGCGACCACCCCGGCCGGTTCCGGCGAGGACAGGTTGAAGTACGGGCCCGCGACCGGGTTGGCCGTGCCGCGCACCGCGGCGATCTTGTCGGACCACCCCGCGTACCAGACGAGCCGGTCGACGGCGGCGTCCACCTGCTCCAGCGCCTGCTTGCGCGGGCCGCCGAGCTCGTCGGCGAACTGGGCGCGGCGGCCCTCCAGCATCTCGGCGACCCGGTAGAGGATCTGGCCCCGGTTGTAGGCGGTGGCGCCCGACCAGCCGGGGAACGCCTTGCGGGCGGCCACCACGGCGTCGCGGGCGTCCTTGCGCGAGGCCCTGGCGGCGTGCTCCGTTCGCGTCACGGGGTAGGACCTCCCGCTCTCCGAGCGCGGGAACGCTCCACCGATGAAGAGCTTGTACGTTTTGCGCACGGTCACTCGTCGATCAGACATCGAGGTATGCCTCCAATCCGTGCAGACCGCCCTCGCGGCCATAGCCGGACTCCTTGTAACCGCCGAACGGCGAGGCCGGATCGAACTTGTTGAACGTGTTGGCCCACACCACCCCCGCCCGCAACCGGTCAGCCATCCA